>CAYWPB010000084.1:0-11833 GCA_964458725.1 uncultured Nevskia sp.
AGCCGGCCCAGGAACAGGAAGATCACCACGGTGACGATGATCAGCGTTTCCAGCAGGGTCTTGACCACGTCGTGGATGGCGGAGTTGATGTAACCGGTGGCGTCGTAGCCGATCTCGGCATGCAGTCCGGCTGGGAGCTGCGCCTGGATCTCCGGGAAGATGCGGCGGATCTCCTTCATCACCGTCAGAATATTCGCCTCCGGCGCCACCCTGACGGCGATGAACACCGAGCTCTTGCCCTTGAACGCCACGTCGGACTCGTAGTCCTCGGCGCCGAGCGTGACGTTGCCGACGTCCTGCAACCGCACCAGGGCGCCGTTCTTCTGCTTCACCACCAGGTTCTTGAACTCCTCGGCGGAGTGCAGATCGGTGGAAGCAGTCAGGTCGACGCTGATCATCTGGCCCTTGGTGGTGCCGAGGGCCGACAGGTAGTTGTTGTTCTGCAGCGCCGCCGCCACCTCGTCGGCGGTGACGCCGTGCGCCGCCAGCTTGGCCGGGTCGAGCCAGGCGCGCAGCGCGTACTGGCGGCCGCCGAGCAGGTCGGCCTTCTGCACGCCGGCCACCGCCTGCAGCTTGGGCTGCACCACGCGGATCACGTAGTCGGTGATCTGGTTGGCCGGCAAGGTCTCGCTGTTGAAGCCCAGGTACATGCCGGCCACGGTCTCGCCCACCTGTACCGTGATCACCGGCTGCTGCGTGCCCTGCGGCAGCTGGTTCAGCACCGAGTTGACCTTGCTGCTGATCTCGGACTGGGCGCGGTTGGCGTCGTAGTTGAGGCGCAGGTTGGCAGTGACGGTGGAGACGCCGGCGATGCTGTCCGAGGTCAGGTAGTCGATACCCTGCGCCTCGGCCACCGCCGACTCGATCGGTTTGGTGATGAAGCCCGCCACCAGGTCGGCGCTGGCGCCGTAGTACACCGTGGTGACGGTGACAGTGCCGTTCTCGGTCTTGGGGAACTGGCGCACCGGCAGACTGTCGAGCGCGCGCAGGCCCAGCACCAGGATCATCAGGCTGACCACCGTCGCCAGCACCGGCCGGCGGATGAAAATGTCGGTGAAGTTCATCGTCAATCCTTTGTTCAGGTTGTGCCGCCGCTTACTCGTCCACCGGCTTGGGATTGGCGTCGTTTGACGGCAGCGCGCTGTTGTTGACCGTGACCAGCGCGCCATTGCGCAGCTTGATCTGGCCGGAAGTCACCACCTCATCGCCCTCGCTGACGCCCTTGAGGATCGCCACCTGGTCGCCGCGGGTAGCGCCGGTGGTGACGAACACCTGCTTGACCTCCAGGTCCGGAGCGTTGCTGGCGCCCGACGGCGGCGTGGCCGGCTTGGCCGCCTCGCCCTCCTTGGCCTTCTCCACGTGCGGCACCACGATGTAGACGGTGGCGCCGTAGGGGTTGTAGGCCACCGCGGTCTGCGGCAGGGTCAGCTGGCGCGCCGGCGCGCCGATCTCGATGCTGACGTTGGCGTACATGCCCGGCAGCAGTTTGCGCTCGGCGTTGCCCAGCGCGGCGCGCACCTGCACGTTGCGCGTGTCGGTGTCGACGCGCGGGTCGATCGCCACCACCTCGCCGCTGAACGACTGCTCCGGGTAGGTATCGGATGCGGCGCTCAGCTTCTGCCCGACCTTGATCTGACCCAGCGACTGCTGCGGCAGGTAGAAGTCGACGAAGATCGGATCGAGCTGCTGCAGGGTCACGACCTTGGTGCCGGCGGCGAGGTACTGGCCGAGGTCGACGGCACGGATGCCGAGATGGCCGGCGAACGGCGCGTGCACATACTTCTTCTCGACCAGGGCCTGCTGCTCGGCCACCTGGGCGCGGGCGCTGCGCAGGTTCGCCGCGTCCGAATCCAGCGTGGCCTGGCTCACCGCACCGGCCTTGAACTGCGCCAGGTCGCGGGTGTTGACGCTCTCGGCCAGCGCCGCCGCCGCCTTCAGCGATTCCAGGTGCGCCTCGTCGTCGGCGGAGCGCAGCTGCAACAGCAGCTGGCCGGCCTTGACGTCGTCGCCGGATTTGAAATTGATGCTGTTGACGATGCCGGCGACCTCGGCGCTCAGGTCGGCGCCACGGTCGGCGCGCAGGCTGCCCACCGCGCTGAGCTGCGGCAGCCAGTCCTGGTATTCCGCCTTGATCGTGCTGACGGTGAACTTGGGCGCGCCCTGGGCGGCGAAGGCCTGGAACATCTTCATCGCGCCGTAGCCTTTGATGCCGCCGACCAGCAGGATCAGCAGGATCAGGGCCCCGATCATCAGGAACCAGGACTTGATGCCGCCGCGCTTCTCGTTCATGACAGTGTTCATCTGGATGTTCCTTCGGAATTCGGGCTTCAACGCTTGTCGTTCGCGGCCACCGTGGCCGGCTGGCGGTTCCACCAGCCGCCACCGAGGGCCTGGAACAACGCCGCGGTGTCGGCGTAGCGCGTCGCCTGCGCCTGCAACTGGGCGATGCGCGCCTGCTGGTACTGGCGCTGCGACACCAGCAGGGTCAGGTTGCTGATCGCGCCGGTCTGGTACTGGGTGCGCGCCAGCTCCAGCGCCTCGGCGGCCGCGTCCTCCGCCTGGTCCTGCGCCTGCAGCGCCTCGGCGTCGGCATCGAGCGCGTGCAGCGTGTCGGCGACGTTCTGGAACGCGCTGAGCACGGTGCCGCGGTACTTGGCCGCCGCCTGGTCATAGGCCGCCACCGCCGCGCGCTTCTTGTGCAGCAATTCGCCACCATGGAACAGCGGTTGGGTGATGCCCCCGCCGATGCTCCAGACGTTGCTGGCGCTCTTGAGCAGGTCGGAGATGTTGGTGCTGGTGCCGCCATACGAACCGGAGATGGTGATCTGCGGCAGCAGGTTGGCGGTGGCCACGCCGATCTCGGCGCTGGCCTGGTGCAGCTGGGCTTCCTGGGCGCGGATGTCCGGGCGCTGGCCGACCAGGCTGGACGGCACGCTCACCGGCAGGTCTTCCGGCAGCTTGAGGTCATCCAACTCGAAACGCTCCGCCGGCTGCTCGCTCGGCAGGCGGCCGAGCAGCACCGCCAGCAGGTTGCGGTTCTGCGCCAGCTGCTTGCGCAGCGGCGGCAGCGTGGCCTGGATGTTGGCCAGCTGCGACTGCTGCGTCAGCACGTCGACCCTGGATACTCCGCCGAGCGCGAATTGGCGCTTGACCATCTCCAGCTGCTGGCGGTCGGCGTCGACGATCTGCTCGGTCGCCGCGATCTGCGCGCGCAGCGAGGCCTCCTGCACCGCGGTGGTGACGACGTTGGACGTCAGGGTCAGGTAGGTGCCTTCGAGCTGGAAGTTCTGGTATTCGGCCTGGGCGCGCTGCACCTCGACTCCGCGCCGCACCCCGCCCCACACGTCGAGGGTGTAGGACACGTTGACGCTGGCGTTGAACAGGCTGTAGATCTGGCCGCCCGCGCCAGGCTGGCCGAACGAAGCGCCGGAAACCTTCTGGCGGGTGACGTTGCCGCTGCCGTCGAAGGACGGGAAGAAACCGCCCTGTGCCGCCAGCGCGTTCTCGTTGGCCTGGCGCAGCGCGGCCTGTGCCGCCGCCACGTCCTGGTTGGCGCGCAGCGCCTGTTCGACCAGGCCGTTGAGCTTCTCGGAGTGGAACAGCGTCCACCACTGCGCCGGGATATCCGCGCCGTGGCGGAAAGTCTGCGCCTTGCCGGCCGCGCCCTTGGCCGCGGCGGTCTGCGCCGGCAGCGGCGTGGCGGTATAGGACTGCGCCTGGGGCGCGTCCGGACGCTTGAAGTCCGGCCCCACGGCGCAGGCGCTCAGCGCCGCGGCGAATGCCGCAAGGCCGGCCTTAGTCACACGCGATGTCATTGAACACCTCGCTGCAGATCTGTTTGGTCTTCTCGTCCACCGCCGCGTCGTCGGTTGGATCGAACATTGGTTTCCAGCCGAAGCCGTTGAGCAGGCAATGCAGGTGCCGCATCAGCAGGCGGTACGGGTCGCCGGTGGTGGCCGGCTCCAGCACGCCCTCGACATGCACGATGGTGTGGATGCCGATAGTCATGGCCCAGGGGCCCAGGCCCAGCTCCTGCGGCTTGAGGCCCTTCAGCTCGAGGTCGCCGCGGCGCACCGCTTCCTCGATGATGCCGTCGCAGATGCGGCCCAGCGGCTCGCCCGACTCCAGCGCTTCCTGCCGCCGCTCCGGCGAGGCCGCGCCCCACACGATCTCGGTGAAGGCCAGCTGGGCCAGGCGGAAGTGTTCCGGGTACAGGTGCACGAACATCAGATCCGCCACAGCGATGCCCATCATGCGGTCGCGGGTGGGCGCCTGCCATTCGCCCACCCGCCGGAACAGCTCGACCCGGTGCTGGGCGTTGTCGGTCGCCAGCGCCACCAGCAGGTCTTCCTTGGAGCCAAAGTGCTGGTACAGCGTGCCGACGGCGTAGTCGCATTTCTCGGCGATGCGCGCCATCTGCAGGTTGAGCAGGCCGTCCTGGCGGATCAGCTCGCGCGCAGCCGCCAGGAACAGCTGTTCGCGCTCCGCGACCTCGCGCTGGCGGCGTTCCCGGGTACCCAAGCCCTGTCTCCTGTGAATTCGGCGCGAATTTTGAACTGGATTCAAAATTCGAGCAAGTATTTCTTCCCTGATTGAAACGAAGGCTGATTTCCCTTTGAAAACAGCAGATTGAAAATCTGCCGTGAGCGTCATTCCGCGTCGCGCGGAATACCAGCGGGTATCTTAAGGCAAGGTAGACAGGCTACCCGGGCTTTGTGACGAAGCGTGAACCGGCTGGGGCCAGCTGTGACTTATTTTCTTAATGTGGTGACCAGCGCCGGTTCAGTAGGTTCAGCACCAGGTAGGGATAGTTGGGCCGGCCGGTGCTGCCGTTGTAGCGCGCCAGGGCGCGCACGTAGCTGTCGTGCTCCATGTCCAGGTAGTAGCGCAGGATGGTGCAGCCCATGCGTAGATTGGTGCGGGTCTGGAACAGGTTGTCGCCGCCCTGCCCGATCTCGTTGAGCCAGAACGGCATGATCTGCATCAGGCCGAAGGCACCGGAACGCGAGATGGCGAGCCGGTCGAAACCGCTCTCGACGTTGATCACCGCCATGACCAGCTCCGGCGAGAGCCGCGCCTTGTGTGCTTCGGCATGGACCAGGCGCAGAAACTCCAGCCGCGTCGCCGGATCCCGCATTGCCTTGGGCGCGTGGCGCTGCATGCGCGTGGACATGTCGGTGAGCCAGACCTCGGCGGCGTAGCGGTCGTCGAAGCCGTCGCCGTCCTTGATCGCCTGCGCCAGGCGCGCGCGCAGCTCAGGCTCGGGTTCGCCGGTGGGGCCGGCGTGGGCGGGGATCGCCAGCAGGATGGCGAGCGCGCAGACCACCGCGCGCAGACGTTGCGCGCGCGCCACCCCTCCCCCCAACCCCCTCCCGCAGGGGGAGGGGGAGTTTCCCCCGCTGATCACGCCTTAAGCTTCTCCAATACCGCCTCGGTGGTGGCGGCGATCATCTGCGCCTCGGCAGTGCCGCGGCGCTTGTACTCGAACTGGGCATTGGCCAGGCCCTTGTCGCCGATGACGATACGGTGCGGGATGCCGATCAGATCGGCATCGGCGAACATCGAGCCCGGACGCTGGCCGCGATCGTCGAGCAGGGTGTCGATGCCGGCCGCGTTGAGCTCGCCGTAGAGCTTCTCCGCCGCTTCCTTCACCGCCGCGGACTTGTCCAGGCCGATCGGGCAGATGATGACGCGGAACGGCGCGATCGCATCCGGCCAGATGATGCCGCCGGCGTCGTTGCGCTGCTCGATCACCGCCGCCACCGCGCGGGTCACGCCGATGCCGTAGCAGCCCATCTCCGGCACCAGCTCCTTGCCGTTCTCGTCGAGCACGGTCATGTGCATGGACTCGGAATACTTGCGACCAAGCTGGAAGATGTGGCCGACCTCGATGCCGCGCACCAGGGCCAGCTTGCCCTTGCCGTCCGGGCTCGGATCGCCGGCCACGGCGTTGCGCAGGTCGAAGCGCTCCGGCTCCGCGGTGTCGCGGCCCCAGTTGACGCCGCGCAGGTGGTAGCCGGTCTCGTTGGCGCCGCAGACGAAGTCCGCCAGGATCGCGGCGGCATGATCGGCGATGACCGTCACCTTGGCAGTCGGGCCGAGGAAGCCGGGCTCGGCGCCGAAGGCCGCGCGGATCTCGGCGTCGCCGGCCAGGGTGAAAGGTTCGGCGACCTTGGGATGCTTGACCGCTTTGAGCGGGTTGAGGCTGTGATCGCCGCGCACCGCCAGCGCCGCCAGGCCACCGTCGCGTGCCTTGGCCACGATCAGCTTGATGGTGGTCGAAAGCTCGATCTTCAGCAGCGCCGCGACGTCCTCGCAAGTCTTCTGCGTCGGCGTCGAAACCTTCTCCACCGTGGCGGTCGCGGCGGCGCGCGTGCCGAGTGGCTTGAGATCCGCCGCCTCGAGGTTGGCGGCGTAGTCGGAGCCGTCCGACACCGCCAGCAGGTCCTCGCCGGACTGCGCCAGCACGTGGAACTCCTCGCTGCGGTCGCCGCCGATCGCGCCGGAGTCGGCCTTGACGATGCGGAAATCGACGCCGATGCGGCTGAAGATGGCGCGATAGGCCTCGCGCATGTTGCGGTATTCGCGCACCAGGTCCGCTTCGTCGGTGTGGAACGAGTAGGCGTCCTTCATCAGGAACTCGCGCCCGCGCATCACGCCGAAGCGCGGGCGGATCTCGTCGCGGAACTTGGTCTGGATCTGGTAGAAATTGACCGGCAGCTGCTTGTAGCTGCGGATGTCGCGCCGCGCCATGTCGGTGATGACTTCCTCGTGGGTGGGCCCCAGGATGAAGTCGCGCTGGTGGCGATCCTTGAAGCGCAGCAGCTCGGGACCGTACTTCTCGTAGCGGCCCGACTCCACCCACAGCTCGGCCGGCACTTGCGGCGGCACCAGCACCTCGAGCGCGCCGGCGCGGTTCATCTCCTCGCGCACGATGGCCTCGACCTTCTGTACCACCCGCAGGCCCAGCGGCAGCCAGGTATAGAGGCCGGCGCCGAGCTTGCGGATCAAGCCGGCGCGCAGCATCAGCTGATGGCTGACCACTTCCGCATCCGCCGGGGTTTCCTTGGCGGTGACGAGGAAATACTTGGAAAGACGCATGTAAGGTCCTGTGAGGCCCGGCCTTGGGGGCCGGCCGGGCGATGGAATGGCTTGAGATTGGAGCGGATTTTAGCCGAAGCAGCGCGCTTGCCGCCCCCGGCGCGCCCCGTTTCCGTGCGCGCGTCCGGCCGGCGCCCGCCCCCGCCCGTCCGCCCGGGCAGACCCCTTCACCGGGGCGCAACGTTATAATGGTGTGATGCACGTCTCATTACGGCCGTCCCCGGCGGGCTGAGCGCGCGAACGCCAAGCATGAAGTTCCTCCACGCGTTCCGCCGCCTCGTCATCGGGGGCAAGCTCGATCCCCTCAATCCCCATACCCGCCAGCACATCGTGCTGGTGGCGTTCCTGGCGTGGATCGGGCTGGGCGCGGACGGCCTGTCTTCGGCCTGCTACGGCCCGGAAGAGGCGTTCCTAGCGCTCGGGGTGCATACCCACCTGGCACTGTATCTGGCCGTCGCCACCGCGCTGACCGTGTTCGTCATCGCCCTCGCCTACAACCAGGTGATCGAGCTGTTCCCCTCCGGCGGCGGCGGCTACAAGGCGGCGACGCGCCTGATCGGCCCCTACGCCGGCCTGCTGTCCGGCTCGGCGCTGATCGTGGACTACGTGCTGACCATCACCATCTCGGTGGCCAGCGCCGCCGACGCGGTGTTCAGCCTGCTGCCGGCGGACTGGCAGGCCTGGAAGTTCGTCACCGAGCTGGGCCTGGTGGGCCTGCTGATCGTGCTCAACCTGCGCGGCATGAAGGAATCGATCCAGATCCTGCTGCCGATCTTCCTCGGCTTCTTCATCAGCCACGCCGTGCTGATCGGCTACGGCATCGTCGCCAAGTCGGAGCTGATCGATAACCTGATGCCGGAGACGCTGCGCCAGACCGACGAGCTGTTCCAGCAGTCCGGCTGGCTGTTCACGGTGTCGCTGTTCCTGCGCGCTTACTCCCTCGGCGGCGGCACCTACACCGGCATCGAAGCGGTGTCGAACAACATCAATATGCTGGCCGAGCCGCGCGTGCGCACCGGCCACCTGACCATGTTCTACATGGCGACCTCACTGGCCTTCACCGCCGGCGGCATCATCCTGCTGTACCTGCTATGGCAGGCCGCGCCGGTGGAAGGCCAGACACTCAATGCGGTGACCTTCAAGCAGGTCATCGCCAGCCTGGGCTGGAACTCGCCGCGCCTGGAAAACATCGCGCTGATGCTGACCCTCGGCCTGGAAGGCGGCCTGCTGCTTGTGGCCGCGAACACCGGCTTCCTCGGCGGCCCGGCGGTGATGGCCAACATGGCGGCGGACCGTTGGGTGCCGCGCCAGTTCCGCCAGCTCTCCAGCCGCATGGTGACGCAGAACGGCGTGCTGGTGATGGGTCTGGCGGCGCTGGCGATCCTGCTGTGGAGCCACGGCGCGGTGTCGCTGCTGGTGGTGCTGTATTCGATCAACGTGTTCCTGACCTTCTCGTTGTCGCTGTTCGGTCTGTGCAAGCACTGGTGGGAGCAGCGCCGCTTCGTGCCGGGCTGGTGGAAGCGCCTGGCGCTGTCGGGCCTGGGCTTGATCGTCACGGGCTTCATCCTGCTGGTGACCATTGCCGAGAAGTTCACCGAGGGCGGCTGGATCACTCTGCTGATCACCAGCACGGTAGTGGCGGTGTGCATCGGCGTGCGCCGCCACTACGAGGACGTGCAGGCGGCGATGGAGCGGGTGGACGACAGCTACTCGCTGCCGCTGAGCTGGGACGACGACGCCGCCTCGCAGCCGCCCGACCCGGCGCAGGAGACCGCGGTGCTGTTCGTCGGCGGCAACCGCGGCGCCGGCATGCACATGCTGCAATGGGTGCTGCGCCAGTTCCCCGGCCGCTTCCAGAACTTCGTCTTCGTCGCCGTCGGCGAAGTGGACAAGCAGGCCTTCGACAGTGCGCGCTCGATCAAATCGCTGCAGGCGCGTATCGACAACTCGTTGCGCTACTTCAGCAGCTACTGCGTCAGCCGCGGCTACCGCGCCGCTTCCTACCAGGCCTATGGCGCCGACCCGCTGGAGGAACTGACCCAGCTGACGCAGAAGGTGCTGCAGGACTTCCCGCACAGCGTCTGCTTCGCCAGCAAGCTTTTCTTCGACAAGGAAAGCCTGTGGCGGCGCCTGCTGCATAACCAGATGCCGCTGGCGATGCAGCGCCGCCTGCAGCTCACCGGCCAGGAAATGATCGTGGTGCCGGTGCACGTGCCGGAAGCGCTGCCGGAAGCGCGCATGCCGATCAAGTAGGGCGGGCCGTGCCCGCCGGCGCAGCGATGCCGCCGCGTGATTGCGCCGGCGGCCACGGGCCGCCCTACCTCAGAACGACAGCCTGACGCCCGCCCGCACGTTGCTGAGCTCGTTGTCGTTGGACGAGCCGCCGTTGAAGTGCAGGTCGTCGTAGCGGTACTCGAGGAAGGCCCAGGTCATCGGCGCCAGCGGCACCATCGCGCCGACGTTGAACTCCGGCCCCTCGGTCCTGCTCAGGTTGAGGTAGCCGACGCTGCCGTAGACCGACAGGCCCGGCAGGCGCGCCTGCGCGCCGGCGTGGAAGCCGACGCCGTCGTCGTTGACCCGGTCGAGGTTGCCGAACGCGCCGCCGCTGTCCGAGGTGAGGTGCACCGGCTGGAAGTCGAAGTGGGTGTACTCGACCTTGCCGAACACGTCCACCGGCGTCGCGGGCAGGTGGAACACCAGGCCGCCGCCGGCGCGGGCCTGGTTGACCTTTTCACCGTAGCTGACGCCGCCTGGGCCGAAGCTGGTGTTCTGCGCGTCGCTCTGGCTGAGGTAGTCGTACTGGTAGCTGCCGCCGATGAAGAAGTTCCGCGTCAGGCTCAGGCCGAGCTGCACACCGCCGCCGCCGCCCTCGGGATTGATGCCATCGGCGCCGTCGCGCTGGTTCAGGTAGGAGCCGTAGACGGCGACATTGCCCTTGGGCAGGTAGTACAACCCCTGCGCCTGGCCGGCGGCGGACACGCACAGGGCACCGATGGCGGTGCCGTACAGCAGCAGCTTTTTCATGATCGCAAGCTCCGACAGAGCACCCCTTGTGCACGCTTCCGCCGCTGGGGGCTGACGGGGAAGCGCGGGCGGGCGACCAGTGTCCTGAGTCAGCCATTCCTTGCAAAAGCTCGGCGCGGGTTTTCGCCGCCTGCGGCACGGACGCGACGAAGCCACAGTGCGGACTATGGCGAGTCGCGTCCGTGCCGCAGGCGGCGGAAACCAGCCCGAGACTTGCAAGGAATGGCTGACTCAGGACACTAGCCCCTCCCTGCACGATGTCGTGCGGGATCAAGGTAGGTTTATGCCGCTGAATCGCGGCTGAACTGCCGTGCTGCGAATTGTTAAGCGCTAGGGAGCCTCTGACTAACCCAGGGCCTGGCGTTACTCAGAGGCTCCCTCGGCTAATCGTGGATGCGCAGCTCGCGCTCGCGCACGCGCCCGTCCTCGCAGGCCCAGGCGTGCAGTTGCAGCACGCCCTTGGTCGCCAGCGAGCTGGTCAGGCGCAGCGCCTGGGGCTGCTCGGCGAAATCGCTTGCGCTCGGCGCGGTCGGCTGGCCGGGCCGGTGCAGGTAAATCGCCCATAGCGCGCGCTCCCGCTTGCCCAGCGTCTCCAACGCGGCACGCAGGTCGATGCCGTCGGCCAGCGGCAGGTACAGGTCCGGCTCAGCCATGGCGCCGACCACGCCGGTAAAGGGCGCATCGCCGGCAATCTGGGCCTGGTGCAGCAGGCTGATGGCGAAGCGGCGCGGCATGCTGAGGGGCTGGGTCATTTTCCACACACCGGACAGTTGGGGTCACGCGGAATATTCAGGCTGCGCCAGGACAGGCGCAAGGCGTCCCACAAGTGCAGGCGCCCGGCGTCGTCGCCAATGCCGAGCAGGCGCTTGATCGCCACCAGGGCCTGCAGGCTGCCGACCACGCCGACGCTGGGGCCGAGCACGCCGGCCTCCTCGCAGGTCTCCTGCGCCTCGCCGGTGTCCGGATAGAGGCAGGCATAGCAGGCACTGCCGCGCGCCGTGTCGAACAGCGCCAGCTGCCCCTCGAAACGGATCGCGGCTCCCGAAACAAGCGGCTTGCGCGCGGCGACGCAGACGGCGTTGAGCGCGGTGCGGGTCGGAAAGTTGTCGCTGCAGTCGAGCACGATGTCGGCGCCGCGCGCCGCCGACACCAGGGCGGCACCCTCCAGCGGCCCCGGCAGGGCTTCGATGACGCATTCCGGGTTGAGCGCGCGCAAGGTGTCCGCCGCTGCATCGAGCTTGCTGCGGCCGACGTCGGCGCTGCGATACAGGATCTGGCGCTGCAGGTTGGAGGTGTCGACGCGATCACGGTCGCTCAGCAGCAGCCGGCCAAGGCCGGCGCCAGCCAGGTACAGCGCCGCGGCCGAGCCGAGTCCGCCGACACCAATGATCAGCGCGGTGGAATCGCGCAGCAGCTGCTGGCCGTTGACGCCAACCTCGCGCAGCACGATGTTGCGGGAATAGCGGGCGAAGTCAGTCATGGACACCGAGTGTCGCACGCTCGAGGCCGTTGAGGTCGCGGCGCGTTTCGACTTGGACGTAGCCGAAGCCTTCCAGCAATGCGCGCACTGCGCTTCCCTGCTCCGCCCCGTGCTCCATCAGCAGCACGCCGCCCTGCTTGAGATGGCCGCGCGCATCGCCAGCGATGCGCCTCAGGTCGGCCAGACCATCCGGTCCGGCGGTCAGCGCACGGCGCGGCTCATAGCGCA
>CAYWPB010000085.1:0-11793 GCA_964458725.1 uncultured Nevskia sp.
CGCGGTCCGGCGCCCCAGCGCCGGTGGCCTCCACCGCGCCGCCGCGGCCCGCGGCATCGCCGACGGTGCCGTCATTGCCGCCCGACAGCGCGCCGCGTTCCGCCATCCCGTCCTCGGCGCCGGTAGCGTCGGCTGCGGAGGGGGACGTCAGCGGCCCGCGCTTTGATGCCGGGCACTGGGAATGGCCGACGCGCGGCAAGGTGGCGCGCGACTTCAGCCCTGACGGCAGCTCCAAGGGCGTGGACATCGCCGGCGATCTGGGCCAGATCGTGGTGGCCGCGGCCGGCGGGCGGGTGGTGTACAGCGGCAGCGAGCTCAAGGGCTACGGCGAGCTGGTCATCATCAAGCACGACGAACAGTACCTGTCCGCCTACGGCTACAACCGCCGGCGCCTGGTGGAGGAAGGGCAGCAGGTGCTGGCCGGCCAGCCTATCGCCGAGCTGGGCGACGGGCCGGAGCAGAAGCCCCTGCTGCACTTTGAAATCCGCGACCGCGGGCGGCCGGTGGACCCGTTGCCGCTGTTGCCGAAAAGGTAGGTCGCCTACAGGCTTTCAGCTGGCTGGCGCGGCCGGCGTGGTTGCCGGATGCTGCGCCTGCCACTGCTTCAGAGCATCCATGGTGTTCTTGACGTGCTCGTCCGGCTTCAGTGCCGAGTAGCTGTAGATCACCGTGCCGTCCGGCACGATGACGAAGGAGGTGCGGTCGGAATGGCCCGGCATGAACCAGGCGGTGGCGTCGTAGGACTTGGAGATCGACAGGTCCGGGTCGGCCGCCACGGCGAACTTGCTGCGGCATTCGCTGACCGAGAATTTCTTCAGGGTCTCGATGTCGTCATGTGACACGCCGATCACGGTGGCGCCCATCGCCTTGAACGCGTCGGTGGCCTCGGCGAACTGGTGCGCTTCCACGGTGCAGCCCGAGGTGAAGGCGGCGGGGTAGAAGTACAGGATCACCGGGCCCTGCTTCAGCGACTGCGACAGCGAGAACTGGAACACCTTGCCGCCGAGCGAGGCCGGGGCCGTGAAATCCGGCGCCGGGCTGCCGGGCTTGAGGCCGGCCCAGGCGGCCAGGCTGAGGGCCAGCAGGCCCAGGCCGAGAAGGCGCAAGGGGCGGGAATGTCGCGGAAGGGCTGGTGCGGCCATGGGTGGTCTCCGGGGTGGCATGGCTCAATTATGGCCCTGTACGCAATGGCTGGCGCGCCGGATGCCGGCGCGCCAGCCCCCAGGCCGCAGCTGTGCATTGAAGTATTTGCCCCCGCCATCAATAATTGCGCCCCAATGCGCCATCCCGGCCTCCCGCCGGCATCGCCTACCGCTCAACCCACAGCAGCAAAGGTCCTCCCGTGAACAGCGTCTTCCCACGCATCCAGCGCCTGCCGCCTTACGTCTTCAATATCGTCGGCGATATGAAGAAGGCTGCCCGAGCTCGTGGCGAGGACATCATCGACTTCGGCATGGGCAATCCGGACCAGCCGACGCCGCGCCACATCGTCGACAAGCTGGTCGAAGCCGCGGTGCGCGGCACCGATTCCGACTACGTCGTGCCCGAGCACCGCAACGAGGAGGGTGTGCACACCCACCGCTACTCGGTGAGCAAGGGCATTCCGCGCCTGCGCCGCGCCATGGCCACCTGGTACAAGAACCGCTACCAGGTCGAGCTGAATCCCGAGACCGAGGTGATCGCCACCATCGGCTCCAAGGAAGGCCTGGCCCACCTGGCCTTCGCCACGCTGGCGCCGGGCGACACCGTGCTGGTGCCGAACCCGGCCTATCCGATCCATCCCTACGGCACCGTGCTCGCCGGCGCCGACGTGCGCCACGTGCGCCTGACCCCCGAGGTCGACTTCTTCGAGGAGCTGCAGAAGGCGATCAAGGAGACCATGCCGGCGCCGAAGATGCTGATCATCAACTTCCCGGCGAACCCGACCTCGCAATGCGTGGACCTGGCGTTCTTCGAGAAGGTGGTCGCCATCTGCAAGGAGCACCAGATCTGGCTGGTGCACGACCTGGCCTACGCCGATATCGTGTTCGACGGCTATGTCGCGCCGTCGATCCTGCAGGTGCCCGGCGCCAAGGACATCGCGGTGGAGTTCTTCACCCTGTCCAAGAGCTACAACATGCCGGGCTGGCGCGTCGGCTTCATGTGCGGCAACCCGACCCTGGTCGCGGCGCTGGCGCGCATCAAGAGTTATCTCGACTACGGCATGTTCACGCCGATCCAGGTCGCCGCCATCACCGCCCTGGAAGGCCCGCAGGACTGCGTCGCCGAGATCTGCGAGATGTACCGCAAGCGCCGCGACGTGCTGGTCGAGGGCCTCAACAAGGCCGGCTGGCCGGTGGAGAAGCCCAAGGCCACCATGTTCGTCTGGGCGCGCATCCCCGAGGCCTGGCGCGCGCTCGGCTCGCTGGAGTTCTCCAAGCAGCTGCTGGAGCGGGCCCAGGTCGCGGTCTCGCCCGGCATCGGCTTCGGCGAGTACGGCGACGAGTACGTGCGCTTCTCCCTGATCGAGAACGAGCAGCGCACGCGCCAGGCGATGCGCTCGGTCAAGAAGATGCTGGCGAAGGGGCCGTCGGCATGAACACCTCCGCACGGCAGCCATTCAAGGTGGGCCTGATCGGGCTGGGAACGGTCGGGCAGGGCGTGGTCCGCGTGCTGACGAAGAACGCCGCGGAGATCGCCGGCCGCGCCGGCCGGCCGATTGTCGTCACCCATGCCTCGATCCGCAATACCACCGCCAAACGCGACTGCGACCTGACCGGCATCAAACTGGTGTCCGACCCGGCCGAAGTCGTGAAGGCCGACGTCGACGTGGTGGTCGAGCTGATCGGCGGCATCTCGCCGGCACGCGAGCTGGTGCTGGCCGCGCTGGCGGCCGGCAAGCCGGTGGTCACCGCCAACAAGGCGCTGCTGGCCGAGAAGGGCAACGAGATCCTGGCCGCGGCGCGCAAGCACGGCGCCCAGCTGGCCTACGAGGCCTCGGTGGGCGGCGGCATCCCGATCATCAAGGCGCTGCGCGAGGGCCTGGCCGGCAACGGCATCGACAGCCTCGCCGGCATCATCAACGGCACCTGCAACTACATCCTGACGCAGATGACGGTGAAGGGGCAGAGCTTCGCCGACGCGCTGAGGGATGCGCAGAAGCTGGGCTATGCCGAGGCCGACCCGAGCTTCGACATCGAGGGCATCGACGCCGCGCACAAGCTGACCATCCTCGCCTCGATCGCCTTCGGCATGCCGCTGCGCTTCGACGTGGTGGCGACCGAGGGCATCAGCAAGGTCACGGCGCAGGACATCCAGCTGGCGCGGGAGCTGGGCTACCGCATCAAGTCGCTGGGCATCGCCAAGCGCGGCGATGAGGGCGTGGAGCTGCGGGTGCATCCGACCCTGGTGCCGGCCGAGCACCTGCTGGCCAAGACCGACGGCGCGCTCAACGCGATCCGCGTCCACGGCAACGCCGTCGGCCAGACCGTCTACGTCGGCCGCGGCGCCGGCGGCGACGCCACCGCCTCGGCGGTGGTGGCCGACCTGATCGACGTCGCCCGCCTGCACGGTTCCGACATGCGCCACCACGTGCCCTATCTCGGCACCCACAGCGAGGCGCTGAAGGAGCAAAAGGCGCTCGGTTTCAGGCAGATCTCCAGTGCTTATTATTTGCGCCTGCGCGTCGCCGACGAGCCGGGTGTGCTGCGCGCCATCACCTCGATCCTGGCCGAGCTGGACATCAGCATCGAGGCGATCCTGCAGAAGGAGCCGGGCGAGAACGAGGACGCCACCCTGGCGATCATCACCTCCGAGATTCCCGAGCACCGCTGCGACGGCGCCCTGGAGAAAATGTTGCAGCTGCCCTTCGTCCGCGAAGGCGTCAGCCGCCTGCGTGTGGAGCATTTTGAGTGACCAGATACACCGGAATTATCGAGGCCTACCGCGACCGTCTGCCGCTGGCCAAGGACGCCCGCGCCATCAGCCTGGGCGAGGGCCGCACGCCGCTGATCCAGCTGGTGAACCTGCCGAAACTGGAAGGGGTGGAAGCGGACATCTACGTCAAGTTCGAGGGCCTGAATCCGACCGGCTCGTTCAAGGACCGCGGCATGACCGTGGCGGTGACGCAGGCGGTGCACGAAGGCAGCCGCGCCATCATCTGCGCCAGCACCGGCAACACCTCGGCCGCCGCCGCGGCCTACGCCGCGCGCGCCGGTATCAAGGCCTTCGTGCTGATCCCGGAAGGCAAGATCGCGCTGGGCAAGCTGGCCCAGGCGGTGGTGCACGGCGCCACCGTGGTGCAGATCCGCGGCAACTTCGACGACGGCATGCAGCTGGTCAAGGAAGTGGCTCAGACCGCCCCGGTCGCCATCGTCAACTCGATCAACCCGTATCGCCTGCAGGGCCAGAAGACCGCCTCGTTCGAGATCGTCGAGGCCCTGGGCCGCGCGCCGGACTTCCACTGCCTGCCGGTCGGCAATGCCGGCAACATCACGGCGCACTGGATCGGCTACTCCGAGTGCGCCGGTCTGGAGACCGCCGCCACCGCCAACTACCCGGACAGCTGGGACTTCAGCGGCTTCGGCACGCAGCGCAAGCGCCCGCGGATGGTCGGCTACCAGGCTGCCGGCAGCGCGCCGTTCCTGCGCGGCGCGCCGGTGAAGAACCCGGAGACCGTCGCCACGGCGATCCGCATCGGCAACCCGCAGAGCTGGGCCGCCGCCTGGAAAGTCCACGAGGAATCCCAGGGCTGGTTCGACGAGCTGCAGGACGAGGAAATCCTCGCCACCCAGCGCCTGCTGGCGCAGAGCGAGGGCGTGTTCTGCGAGCCGGCCTCGGCCAGCTCGCTGGCCGGCGCGCTGCGCGATCTCAAGCAGGGCAAGATCCCGGCCGGTTCCACCGTGGTCTGCACCCTCACCGGCAACGGCATGAAGGATCCGGACGTGATCCTCAAGGATGGCTTGCAGGGCTTGGTGCAGGTCGACGCCGAGCGCGGCGCGGTGGAGCGCGCCTTGCTGGAGCGCCTCGGCTGAGGTACGGCAGCCCGCTGGTCCGCCGCAGGCCGCCGGGCGATCCCGGCGGCCTGCCTTCCGATCTGCACCCGGTGCTGCGGCGGGTCTACGCCGCCCGCGGCGTCGGCCAGTCCGAGCCGCTGGAGCTGCGCCTGCTGCTACCGCCGGCGCAGCTGCTCGGTATCGAGGCCGCGGCGGAGCTGCTGGCCGATGCCATCGCACGACAGCGCCGCATCATCGTCGCCGGCGACTACGACGCTGACGGCGCAACGGCCACCGCAGCGGCCGTGCTGGGGCTGCGCTCGCTTGGCGCGGCCAGCGTCGATTACGTGGTGCCCAACCGCTTCACCATGGGCTATGGCCTGTCGCCGGCGCTGGCGCGGATGGCGCTGGACAAGGGCGCCGAGCTGCTGGTCACGGTGGACAACGGCATCGCCAGCATCGCCGGGGTGGCCGCCGCCACGGCCGCCGGCCTGCCGGTGCTGGTGACTGACCACCACCTGGCCGGCGAAGGGCGGCCGGCCGCAGCCGCCATCGTCAATCCCAACCAGCCGGGCTGCGGCTTCCCGAGCAAGAACCTGGCAGGCGTGGGCGTGATGTTCTACGTGCTGCTGGCGCTGCGCGCGCGGCTGCGCGACGGCGGCCATTTCAACAGCAGGGCCGAGCCCAACCTGGCCGACTTGCTCGACCTGGTCGCGCTCGGCACGGTGGCCGACGTGGTCAAGCTCGATCACAACAATCGCATCCTGGTGGCACAGGGCCTGGCGCGGATCCGCGCCGGGCGGGCTCGCCCCGGCGTGCTGGCCCTGCTGCAGGCAGCCGGGCGCAGCCATGAGTTCGCCAGCTCGGCCGACCTCGGCTACGTCATCGGCCCGCGCCTCAACGCCGCCGGCCGGCTCGAGGACATGACCGTGGGCATCGAGTGCCTGCTCGCCGGCGCGGAAGGCGCGCGGACCCTGGCGGCGCAACTCGACGCACTGAACCGCGAGCGGCGCGACATCGAGGCGCAGATGCGCGACGAGGCGCTGGAGCTGGTGGCCCGGAACAGCGACACCGGCGTCTGTGTGTTCGATGCCGGGTGGCACGAGGGTGTCGTCGGCCTGGTCGCCTCGCGCGTCAAGGACCGCCTGCACCGCCCGGTGATCGCCTTCGCTCGCGCCGCCGAGCCGGGCGTGCTCAAGGGCTCGGGGCGTTCGATCCGCGGCCTGCATCTGCGCGACGCGCTGGCCGCCGTGGACGCGCGCCATCCGGATCTGATCACCCGCTTCGGCGGTCACGCCATGGCCGCCGGTTTGACTCTGTCCGAGGCCCGGCTGGCCGAATTCGCCGCCAGCTTCGACGCCGAGTGCCGCGAGCGGCTCGACGCCGAGGCGCTGGAGCAGATCCTGGAGACCGACGGCGAACTGCACGAAGCGGAGCTGAACCTGGACACGGCGCGCGCGCTGGAGCAGGGCGGCCCCTGGGGACAGGGTTTTCCCGAGCCGCATTTCGAGGGCGCGTTCGAGGTGCTGGAAGCCCGCAATCTGGGCACCGACGGCCGCCACATCAAATATCGCCTGCGCCTGCCGGGCGGCGCTCTGGTGGAGGCGCTGGACTTCAACGGCGTGGAGCGCCTCGCCCCGTGCGGGGGGCGCCTGCGTCTGGTCTACGACATCAGCGTCAACCGTTTCCGCGGCCACGAAGGCCTGGAAATGCGGATCATCGATTTGCGCAGCGCCTAAGCGGCGGGATGCGCCACCACCACCGGCAGCGCCTCGCCGGCGGTATGCACCAGCTCGATCGGCAAGCCGTAGGTCCGCTGCAGCAGCTCCTGCGTCAGCACCTCGCGCACCGGCCCCTGGCCGATCAGGCGGCCGCTTTCGAGCACGCTGACCCGGTCGGCGTAGCGCAGCGCCAGGTTGGGGTCGTGCAGCACCGCCAGCACGCCGACACCCGCGGCGGCGAAGCGCCGCGCCTGCAGCAGGCAGCCGTGCTGGTGAGCCAGATCGAGGCTGGCGGTCGGTTCGTCGAGCAGCAGGTAGCGGGCATGGCCGCCCAGCTCGGGCTCCGTGTCCGGCAGGGGTTCCCAGACCTGGGCCATAACCCGCGCGAACTGCACGCGGGCCCGTTCGCCGCCCGACAGGCTCGGATAGCGGCGGCCGGCCAGGGCTTCGACGCCGGCGGCGCGCAGCGCGGCCAGCACGATGTCCCGTTCCTGTTCCGGCCGGTGCTGCGGGCAGGCGTAGCGGCCCAGCGCCACCACCTGTGCGACGTTGAAGCCGAAGCGCAGCGATTCGGACTGCGGCAGCACCGCCCGCTGGCGTGCCCGCTGGCGCGGCGTCCAGGCGGCGAGGGCGCGGCCGTTGAGCTGCACCGTGCCGGCCCGCGGCCGCAGCTCGCCGGACAGGGTCCGCAACAGGGTCGATTTGCCGGCGCCGTTGCGCCCCAGCACCGCATGCACCTCGCCCGGGGCCAGATTCAGGCTGATGCCGTCGAGCAGGAGCCGGCGCTCGGCCTCGCAGCGGAGATGGTCGACGCGCAGCGCCATCCCCGGTTTCACCAGGCCTCCCCGCGGCCGCGCAGCCGCAGCAGCAGGGCGATGAAGAACGGCCCGCCGATGAGGGCGGTGAGCACGCCGATCGGCAGCTCCAACGGCGCCGCCACGGTGCGGGCGGCGGTGTCCGCGGCGGTGAGCAAGGCCCCGCCGAGCAGGGCCGAAGCCGGCAGCAGCAGGCGGTGGTCGGGACCCGCCCACAAGCGGATCAGCTGCGGCACGATCAGGCCGACGAAGGCGATGATGCCGGTCAGCGCCACTGCGCCGCCCACTGCCAGCAGCACCAGCAGCACCAGGCCGCGCTTGAGCCGCTCGACATCGACGCCGAGGTGGGCGGCCTCGGCCTCGCCCAGCAGCAGGGCGTTCAGCTCGCGTCCACGCAGCGGGATCAGCAGCACCGCCAGCAGCACCACCGGCGCGGTCGCGGCGATTTCCGGCCAACCGACCCGGCCCAGACTGCCGTACATCCAGAAAGTCAGCGCGCGCAGCGCCGAGCCGCTGGCGATATGGGCGAGCAGTCCGATCGCGGCGCCGGAAATGGCGTTGACCGCCAGGCCGACCAGCAGCATCTGCGCCGGCTGGGTGGCGCCCTCGACCCGCGACAGCCGCGCCACCAGCCAGGTCGTGAGGGCGGCGCCGGCGAAACTGGCCAGGGGCAGCAGCCAGCGGCCAATCAAGAGATTGGGAGCCGCCAGGCCCAGCGGCGCGCCGAGCACGATCACCGCCACCGCGGCCAGGGCGGCGCCGCTGGATACGCCGACCAGGCCCGGGTCGGCCAGGGGGTTGCGGAACACGCCCTGCATCGCCGCGCCGCTGACCGCCAGGGCGGCGCCGACCGTCAGGCCGAGTGCCACCCGGGGCAGGCGCAGCTGCAGGACGGTGGCGGCTACGGAAGGATCGGGGGCCGGGCCCAGGCCGAATACGCCCAGGATCTCGGTGCCGCGCAGGTCCAGCGGACCAGCGCCCAGCCCGCCGAGCGCCACCAGCAAGGCCAGGGCGCCGAGCAGCAGGCACAGGGGCAGGGGGCGGCGCAACAGGGCGGTCAGGCGGGGCATCCGCACATTGTGCCTGCCGGGGCATGCCGCTGGCAGGCCGCGGCCTGGCAAAATGCTATAATTTTCAGGGTGCAGCGCTTCGGGCCCCTGCGCGAGAGTGGCGGAATTGGTAGACGCACTGGATTTAGGTTCCAGCGCCGCAAGGCGTGAGAGTTCGAGTCTCTCCTTTCGCACCAAACAGAACGAGCGATGCTAGGCATCCCTGGCTCTTCCTCCACCGGGAAGAGGCGGGTAGCTGAAGAACCCTCCAGGCCCTGCCACAGCATCGATTACCGGTTTTTTTAGAGAGTCTTAAACCCAAGATGGAAATCCACGTCGAGTCTCCTGGCGGCCTTGAGCGTCGCCTGCACGTCAAGATCCCCTCCGAGCGCGTCGAGCGCGAGCTGGGCCTGCGCATGAAGCAGCTGGCTTCGCGCGCCCGCATTCCCGGCTTCCGCCCGGGCAAGGCGCCGCTGAAGGTGGTGCAGCAGCAGTACGGCGAGTCCGCGCGCATGGACGTGATCGGCGAGCTGGTGCGCCAGACCTGGCCGGAAGCCGTGGCCCAGGCCAAGGTGCAGCCGGCCGGCTCCCCCAATTTCGAAGTGACCAGCGAGAAGGCCGGCGAGCCGCTGTCCTACGTCGCTAGCTTCGATGTGTTCCCCGAGGTCAAGCTCGACCAGCTCGACAAGCTGGACGTGGTCAAGCCGGCGGTGGAGATCACCGACGCCGACGTCGAGCGCCTGATCGCCAACCTGCGCAAGGCGCGCCGCACGTTCGAGACGGTGAGCCGCGCGGCACAGAACGGCGATACCGTGGTCGTCGACTTCGACGGCAAGCTGGACGGCGAGCCGTTCCAGGGCGGCAAGGGCGAGAAGATCGAGATCGAGCTTGGCGAGAAGCAGTTCCTGCCGGACCTGGAAAACGCCATCGTCGGCCACGCCGCCGGCGACGAATTCGAAGCCGACGTGAACTTCCCGGCCGACTACCGCCGCGAGGATCTGCAGAACAAGACCGCGCGCTTCAGCGTCAAGCTGCACGAAGTGAAGGAGCCGCGCCTGCCGGCCATCGACGACGAATTCCTCAAGGTTCACGGCGTGGCCGAGGGCAGCGGCGAGCAGGGCCTGCGCGACAAGTGCCGCGGCGCGCTGGAGGCCGAGCGCGACAAGGCCGCCCGCACCCGCCTCAAGCGCGAGGTGCTGGACCAGCTGCTGCAGCTGCATCCGATCGAGGTGCCGGGCAGCCAGGTGCAGCAGGAGATCGCCCGCCTGCGCGAGGAGTCGGTCAACCGCATGCAGCTCAACCGCGCCGGCAAGGCCCAGGCCGAGCAGCTGCGGCAGATGCTGCCGGATACCCTGTTCGAGGCCAATGCGCGCCGCCGCGTGGCGCTGGGCCTGCTGATTGGCGAGGTGATCAAGGCCCGCGAGATCAAGCCGGAGACGGCCCGCGTCGAGAAGGCGCTGGAGGAGATCGCGGGCGACTACGAGCAGCCGGATCAGGTGCGCCAGTTCTACCGCTCGCGCCCGGACATGCTGCAGGGCCTGCAGGCGGTCGCGCTGGAGGAGCAGGTGGTGGAGAGCCTGCTGGCCGGCGCCAAGACCACTGAGCTGGCGATGTCGCTGGAAGACCTGTTGAAATCGGTCTCGCAGTCCGCAGCTTGAGCGTGTGACCCCAAGGGGCGGCCCCGGCTCGGGGCCGCCCCGACCACAGAACCAACCAGGATCGACTAATGAACGACCAGATCGCGCGCGCCCAGCACCTCGTGCCGATGGTGATCGAGCAGACCGCGCGCGGCGAGCGCTCCTTCGATATCTATTCGCGCCTGCTGAAGGAGCGGATCGTGTTCATCGTCGGGCCGATCGACGATTTCATGGCCAACCTGGTCGTGGCGCAGCTGCTGTTCCTGGAAGCCGAGAACCCGGACAAGGACATCAACCTGTACATCAACTCGCCGGGCGGCGTGATCACCTCGGGGCTGTCGATCTACGACACCATGAAGTTCATCAAGCCCGACGTCAGCACCATGTGCATCGGCCAGGCCGCCAGCATGGGCTCGTTCCTGCTGTCCGCCGGCGCCAAGGGCAAGCGTTACGCGCTGCCGAACTCGCGGGTCATGATCCACCAGCCCTCCGGCGGCGCCCAGGGCCAGGCCACCGACATCGAGATCCAGGCGCGCGAGATCCTGTACCTGCGCGAGCGGCTCAACAAGATGTACGCCGACCACACCGGCCAGCCGGTTGACCGCGTCGCCCGCGACGTCGAGCGCGACTTCTTCATGAGCTCGGAGCAGGCCAGGGAATATGGCCTGATCGACCAGATCGTCGAGCGGCGCGTCCCGGCCACTGCTCCGGCCTGAACCGAGCATGGAATTTGCAGTCATTTTGCTGAAACATGGCTGCGTGCTATAAAAAGCTGGCGGAGCGGCCGCATGGGCCATCCCGGCGGTTTTCAGGCGGCTGTGCATATGGGCTGCAAGCCCTTGTTTTGAGATAGAAAATGGCAGAAAACGTACGGAGTGGAGGACAGAGCGGTCGGGTTCTTTACTGCTCCTTTTGCGGCAAGAGCCAGCACGAGGTGCGCAAGCTCATCGCCGGCCCGTCGGTGTTCATCTGCGACGAGTGCGTCGACCTGTGCAACGACATCATCCGCGAGGAAGTGCATGCCAAGCCGCAGGTCAAGGGCCTGCCCAAGCCGCACGAGATCCGCGCGGTACTGGACGAGTACGTCATCGGCCAGGACCAGGCCAAGAAGGTGCTGTCGGTAGCGGTGTACAACCACTACAAGCGCCTGAGCCAGAAGGGCGCCGCCGACGGGGTCGAGCTGTCCAAGTCGAACATCCTGCTGATCGGCCCCACCGGTTCGGGCAAGACCCTGCTGGCCGAGACGCTGGCGCGCCTGCTCGACGTGCCGTTCGCCATCGCCGACGCCACCACGCTGACCGAAGCCGGCTACGTCGGCGAGGACGTGGAGAACATCATCCAGCGCCTGCTGCAGAAGTGCGACTACGACGTCGAGAAGGCGCAGCGCGGCATCGTCTACATCGACGAGATCGACAAGATCTCGCGCAAGAGCGAAAACCCGTCGATCACCCGCGACGTCTCGGGCGAGGGCGTGCAGCAGGCCCTGCTCAAGCTGATCGAGGGCACCATCGCCAGCGTGCCGCCGCAGGGCGGCCGCAAGCACCCGCAGCAGGAGTTCCTGCAGGTCAACACCGCCGGCATCCTGTTCATCTGCGGCG
>CAYWPB010000086.1:0-11792 GCA_964458725.1 uncultured Nevskia sp.
TCACCAGCTGCGAGTCGGCCAGCGGTACCGCCCCATCCGGCAGGCCGCCGCTGCGCTGCGGCCGGGCGCGGTCGGCCTTGACCAGGGAATGGTGGCAGGCGTTGCAGTCGAAGAAAGCCAGCTCCGGGAACATGCCGTTGCCGAAGCGCGGGCCGGCGAGGTTCTGCAGCAGCTTGCGCGCGCCCTCGGCCTGGCCGGCGGCCCAATTGCGCGCCGGGTCCTGCGGGCCCTTGCGCTGCGCGTAGCCGGCGTCGACGTGCCAGTGCGGCGGCTCCAGCACCTGGAAGGTGTCCAGCTCGAACAGCAGCGGCGGGTGGCCGGCGGCCATGATGGCATGGCTCATCGGGCGCGAATCGCTGCCGACGTGGCAATCGGCGCAGATCGCGGCGCGCGCCGGCGCGTCCCAGGTCGGGCGCAGGCCGGCGGCGCTGCGCTCCTCATTGCTCTTGTAGCCGGCGGCGTGCGGACCGATCCAGTGCTCGGCACCGCCATGGCAGGCCTCGCAGCCGATGCCGTCGCTGAGCTGGAAGCGCTCGCCGCGCTGCGCCTCGGGAACATTGTCGGCATGGCAGACCAGGCAGCGCGGCGCGGTGGCGGCATCGCCCAGGCCGAGCTTGCGGGCGATCGCCTGGGAACGCGACGAGCGCAGCGTGACGTAGGCCCGCGCATGCGCGTCCTTGCGCTGCCACACGAAGTACTCGTCCTGGCGGATGCGGCTGTCGGCGAACGGGCGGGTCGAACCGTGGCAAGTGCTGCCCGCACAGCTCGCGACGCCAAGGTGCTTGTCGCCCCCGGCATCGGCGGCCATCGCGGCCGCGGCACCGAAAAGCGACAGCACTGTGACAAGCCGCGCAAACGCCTGACGCATACCCCCTATACGCGTGGTGTGAGCCATTGCTGCCCTTTGTTACTTTGCGCATAGTACGGATGCTGGCCGCGCGGTCAAACCACGCGTTTGGGGGGTATGGGAGACCAATTCAAAATCGCCGTGATTGGCTCCGGGCCCGCCGGCTTGTCCGCGGCTGCGCGGGCGGCCGAACTCGGCCTGTCGCACGTGCTGCTCGAGGCCGAGGCGCACCTTTCCAACACCATCTTCCGCTACCAGAAGGGCAAGCACGTGATGGCCGAGCCGGCCGTCCTGCCCCTGCGCAGCCCGGTGTCCTTCGCCGCCGGCAAGCGCGAGCCGATCCTGGAGACCTGGAACCGCGAGGCCACCGAGCTGAAGGTCAACACGCGCACGCGCGCCGAGGTCACGGCGGTCAGCGGCAGCCGCGGCGCCTTCACCCTGAAGCTCGCTGACGGCAGCGTCATCCAGTCCGAGTACGTGGTGCTGGCCATCGGCTTGCAGGGCAACATCCGCAAATTGGGTTGCCCGGGCGAGGACGCCGAGTTCGTGCAGTACCAGCTCGACGATCCGGACGAATATGGCGACGAGACCATCATCGTGGTCGGCGCCGGCGACGCCGCGATCGAGAACGCCATCGCCCTGTCGGAGCGCAACAAGGTCATCATCGTCAACCGCCGCGACGAGTTCGACCGCGCCAAGTCGGCCAACAACGCCGCTATCCTCAAGGCCATCGCCGACGGCCGCATCCAGTGCTTCTACAACAGCGGCCCGCGCAAGGCCGAGTCGCAGGCCGACAAGCGGCCGCGCGGGGTGATGGTGTTGAGCACCGCCTCCGGCGAGGTGCACCTGCCCTGCGACCGCGTCATCGCCCGCCTTGGCGCCACGCCGCCGCGCAAGTTCGTCGAATCCTGCGGCGTGGTCTTCCCCACGCCCGATCCGACCAGCCTGCCGGCGGGGTCGGCCACCTACGAATCGAACGTGCCAGGCCTGCACACCATCGGCGCCCTCGCCGGCTTCCGGCTGATCAAGCAGGCGATGAACCAGGGCTACGAGGTGGTCGAGTTCATCGAAGGCCATGCGGTCGAGCCCGCCGACGAACCGCTGTTGCGCGACAAGTTCAGGGCCCTGCCGGGTTTCAAGACGGTGGACGCGGCGCTGGAGTTGGTGCAGCAGCGCGTGCCGGTGCTGGCGCCGCTGACACGCCTGCAGTTGCGCGAGTTTCTGCTCGACTCCGCGCTGCGCACGCCGGCTGCCGGCGAAACCATCTTCGAGCGCAACGACTACACCGACAGCTTCTTCTCCATCGTCGACGGCCAGGTCGAGATCGAGCTTTCGGCCAACGATCCCAGCCGCACCGTCACGCTCGGTGCCGGCGAGTTCTTTGGCGAGATGAGCCTGATTTCCGGCCGCCGGCGCTCGGCCACGGTTCGGGCCGGCAAAGGCTGCATCGTGGTGGAAACGCCGCGCCGCTCGATGAACAAGCTGATCTATTCGGTGCCGGCGGTGAAGCGCGTCATCGACGAGTCCTACATCCGCCGCGCGATCCAGGCGGCGATCGCGCCGCAGCGGCCGCCGGCGACGCTGAAGGAGCTGATCGCCAGCGCTTCGGTGCTGGCCTTCAAGCCCGGCGAGACGCTGTTCCGCGAGGGCGAAGCCGGCGACAGCCTGCACCTGATCCGCAAGGGCTCGGTCACCATCTCGCGCCACATGGACGGCCGCGAGGTGGTGCTGGCCTACGTGCCGGCCGGCCAGTACGTCGGCGAGATGTCGCTGATCAGCGACCTGCCGCGCTCGGCCACAGTGACCGCCGCGGTCGCGACTGAGACGATCCGAATCGACGGGGCCGCCTTCAAGAACCTGATCCAGCAGGACGCGCCGGTACGGGCGCGGGTCGAGGAAACCTTCAAGCGCCGCCTGGCGCGCAACGTGCTGGCGCTGCAGCAGCCCGAGCGCGGCGGCGTCATCGGCTTCCTGATGGCGCAGGGCGTGGGCGAAGCCACCGACGTGCTGCTGATCGACGAGTCGCTGTGCGTGCGTTGCGACCAGTGCGAAAAGGCCTGCGCCGACACCCATGGCGGCCTGTCGCGCCTGGACCGCGCCGCCGGTCCGACCTTCGAGAACCTGCACGTGCCGACTTCGTGCCGGCACTGCGAGCATCCGCACTGCATGAAGGACTGCCCGCCCGATGCGATCAAGCGCGCGCCCAACGGCGAGGTCTACATCAGCGACTCCTGCATCGGCTGCGGCAACTGCCAGCGCAACTGCCCCTATGGCGTGATCCAGATGGGCGTGGAGAGCAAGTCGCGGCCCAGCCTGTGGCGCTGGATGCTGTTCGGCGGCAAGGAGCCGGGCGCCGCGGATCATGGCCACCATCACCACGGCGACGCGCCGAAGAAAGCGGCCAAGTGCGACATGTGCAAGGGCCTGCGCGGCGGCCCGGCCTGCGTGCGCGCCTGCCCGACCGGCGCTGCCAAGCGCGTCAGCCCCGAGCAGTTCCTGCGCGTGGCGCGGAAGGACTGAACGTGCCGGCCCCGACCAGCGCACCCTCCGTCGCCGCGATCCACCAGGGTTTCCTCGTCCACGAGCGTTTCCGCTATCTCAAGCTGGCCTCGCTGCTGTGCGTGCTGGCAGTGGTGGCCTACTGGTGGCACAGCCCGCCGGGCGGGCCCAACGGCGGCACCTGGCTGGGCTACACGCTCGGCACCGTCGGCGCCGTCATCATCGCCTGGCTGACCTGGCTGGGCCGGCGCAAGCGCAACTACGCCTCGCGCTTCGGCACGGTCCGCGGCTGGCTCTCGGCCCATGTCTACCTCGGCCTGTCCCTGGTCACCATCGCCACCCTCCACACCGGCTTCCATTTCGGCTGGAACGTGCATTCCCTGGCTTATGTGCTGATGCTGCTGGTCATCGCCAGCGGCATCTATGGCATCGTGGTCTACGCCCGCTACCCGACCCTGATCACCGCCAACCACGATCAGGGCACACGTGAGGCCTGGCTGGCGGAACTGGACGAAATCAACGACCAGTCGCTGAAACTGGCCGACTCGCTCGACGCCGAGGTGCACCAGGTCATCGTGCAGTCGATCGACCGCATCCGCATCGGCGGCAGCCTGCGCGCCCAGCTGTTCGGTCCACGCGAACCGCTGCACAAGTCCTTCGATCGGGTCGACCGTGACCTGGGCATGACCACCCGCTTCATGGCCAGCCAGGTGAAGATGCGCAGCGCGCCGGCCCTGGCGCCCGACACCACCTCCACCGTGATGTACATGGCCGGCCAGCTCGCCGGCAGCACGCACGACAGCGAAAGCGCGCAGAAGCTGCTCGACCTGATCGCCCGCCGCCGCGACCTCACCACGCGCATCAACCGTGACATCAAGCTGCACGCGCAGATGCAGATCTGGCTGTATATCCATGTGCCGCTGACCTTCGCCCTGCTGGCGGCGCTGCTGGCGCACATCCTGTCCGTGTTCATTTATTGGTGATCTGCGTGACCGGACTTCATCGCGGAAGCTCCCTCACCCCACCATCCGCTCCGCGGATGGTTCCCCCCTCTCCCGCGGAGGGGAGAGGGACGGTAGTCGGCGACTGCGTCGCCGGCGCACGGAGAAGCTCGTGCGCTTCTTGATACGAACCTGGACCCGCCAGGGCGGTGAGAACGTCTCCCAGGATCGCGAGCTGGAGGTCGACCGCCTGCGTATCGGTCGCGGCACCGACCAGGACGTCGAGCTGCCCGATCTGCGCATTGCCCTTGCCCACGCCGAGGTCGTGCGCAGCGGCAAGAACGCGGTCATCGCCGCCAAGCCCGGCGCAGCGATGCAGGTCAACGGCGCGCCGGCCACCGAGCACAAGCTGCACGGCGGCGACCTCATCGGCATCGGCCGCTTCCAGCTGGTGGTGCTGCCCGGCACCGGCGGCAACGACCTGCAGATCGACGTCGAGGAAAAAGTCTCGGCGCGCGACGAGAAGGAGCAGCGGCAGACGCGCCTGAGCATGAGCCTGGGCGAGGTGCTGTGGACGCGGCGCCGGCTGTCCTGGCTGCTGTTCCTGCTGGTGCTGCTGCCGGGCCTGGCGCTGCCGGCCTGGCTGCGCTTCGGTCATCCCGCCGCGCCGGCGGCCGCGGAATACGCGCCGCCCAAGGCTGCAGCCGGCCTCGCCGCGCTGAAGCCCACCGACTTGGTCTGGGTGCCGGGTACCTCCAGCAGCGCCCATGCCTATTTCCAGAAGGACTGCGCCAAGTGCCACCAGAGCGCGTTCCAGCGCGTGCGCAACGAAGCCTGCCTGGACTGCCACAAGAATACCGCCGCCCACGTCGACGATCCGCACTGGCTCAAGCTGGACGACTTCGCCAGGGCGCGCTGCGAGGACTGCCATCACGAGCATAAGGGCGACATGGGCCTGGTCGCCCGGCACAACGCGCAGTGCACCGACTGCCATGCCCGGCCGGAGCAGCGCTTCGCCGGCATCAAGCTGCAGCCGGCGGCGGATTTTTCCTCGCACCATCCCGCCTTCTCGCCCCAGGTGGCGCGCTACGACAGCGCCACCCGGCAGTTCCGCTGGATCCAGGCCAGCCAGGACCAGCCCGAGATGCAGCACTCGGACACCAATCTGAAGTATCCGCACGACAAGCACCTCGATCCCAAGGGCATCAAGTCGCCGACCGGCAAGCGGGTGCTGGCCTGCGCCGACTGTCATCAACCGGACGCCTCGGGCGTCTCGTTCAAGCCGATCGACATGCAGCAGCATTGCGCCGAATGCCATCGCCTGGACTTCGATCCGGACGATCCTGCGCGCACCGTGCCGCACGCCCAGCCAGCCCAGGTGGTCGGCGTGATCCGCGACTACTACGCCCGCGCCGCCCTGACCGGCGGTGTGCGCAAGCCCGGTGCGCCGGAGATCGTGCAGCTGCGGCGCCGCCCCGGCGAGCAGCTGACACCGCCGCAGGCGCGCGCCGCGCTGGACTGGGCCGAACAGCAGTCAGCCGTGGTCATCGACGAGGTGTTCGACAAGCGGGTCTGCGGCTACTGCCATGCCGTCAGCCGCACCCATGACGCGGCCCTGCCGTGGAGCGTGCCGCCGGTGGCGCTGGCGCGGCACCGCCTCGACCATGCCGAGTTCAGCCATCAGGCGCACCGCGACGAGAAGTGCGAGAGCTGCCATGCGGCGCGCAACTCCAAGCTCAGCAGCGACGTGCTGATGCCGGAACTGAAGCGCTGCCGCGACTGCCACGGCGATCCTGGCAGCACCGCGCAGATCCAGTCGAGCTGCATCAAATGCCACGGCTACCACATCGCGCGGGAGCAGAAGATGGGCTTGCCGCCACGCCAAACGACGGCGGCGGCGGCGACGCCGGCGGCGGAGCCGATGCGATGAAATTGCGGCGCTTCCTGCTGACCCTGGGCCTGGGCCTGGCCGCTGCATCCTGCGGCGGCGGCGGTCCCGGCGGCGGCTGCAGCGGCAACTGCCAGGACGCCAGTCCGCAGAGCCTGAGCAGCGACGACGTCAAGCAGATCATCGCCCAAGCGGTAGCCGAGGCGCAGGCGCAAAACGCCAAGGGCACGGTGGCGGTGGTCGATCGCGTCGGCAACGTGCTGGCGGTGTTCAAGATGAGCGGCGCCGGTAACGCCGTGACGGTGGACTCCAAGCGGAACACGCTGAGCGGCCTCGATGGCCTCGCGGTGGTCCCGGCCACCATCGCCGCCATCTCCAAGGCCATCACCGGCGCCTACCTCAGCTCCGAGGGCAACGCCTTTTCCACCCGCACCGCCAGCCAGATCGTGCAGGAGCATTTCAATCCCGGTGAGCTGGGCCAGCCGGGCGGACCGCTGTTCGGCGTGCAGTTCAGTTCCCTGCCTTGTTCGGATTTCAATACCCGCTTCAGCGGCGGCGCCGCCGACATCGGCCCGAAGCGCGCGCCGCTGGGGCTGTCTGCGGACAGCGGCGGCTTCCCGCTGTACAAGAACGGCACCGTGGTCGGCGGCGTCGGCGTCATCACCGACGGCAGCTATAGCCTGGACCTGGACATCGAGGACCGCGACCGTGAAGTCGACGAGCTGGCCGCCCTCGCCGCCACTGCCGGCTTCGATGCACCGGCCGACCGGCGCGCCGACGTCATCACCGTCGGCGGCAAGACCCTGCGCTACAGCGACGTGGCCTTGGCCGATACCGCGACCGGCGGCCACAACACCCTCGCCTTCGATCCTGGCGCCCTGGCCCTGGGTGGTCTGGTTGCGGTGAAGGGCTACTACACCGGCACCGCGGCGCTGCCCGGAACCGTGTTCGGCACGCCACAATCCGGTTACGCCCAGGCCGGCGACAGCCGCTTCTCCGGCCTCGATGCCTTCGAACTGGTCCGGGCCGACGGCAGCCGCCGCTATCCGCCGACGGCCGGCAGCGACGGCGGCCTCAGCGAAGCAGAAGTGGCCGAGCTGCTGAAGCAGGGCATCGGCGTGGCCAACCGCACCCGCGCCCAGATCCGCCGGCCGCTCGGCTCGCAGATGCGCGGCTCGGTGGTGGTGGTCGACACCAAGGGCGTGGTGCTGGGCGTGCTGCGCACGCGCGACGCCCCGGTATTCGGCACCGATGTGGCGCTCCAGAAGGCGCGCACCGCGATGTTCTTCTCCAAGCCCGGCGCCGGCAACGAGCTGCGCGCCGCCGGCACCGTCACCTACATCGAGCCGGTGGGCAAGGAGCAGCCCGCGGTGAAATTCAGCGACTACGTCGACGGCCTCAACCAGTTGGCCGGCACCAATGTGTTCGATGGTGGCTTCGCCTACGGCGCGCGCTCGGTCGGCAACTTCGAAAGGCCGTTCTTCCCCGACGGCATCGACGCCAACTCCAACGGTCCGCTGAGCAAGCCCTATCCGAAATGGAGTCCGTTCTCGACCGGGGTGCAGCTCGACCTGGTTTACGAGCGCATCGCCCAGCACGTGCTGTTCACGCTGGGCACCGGCGGCGCCGACGACCCTCCCAGTTGTGCCGGGCCACCCGGCCCGATCACCGGCTTCAACACCACGGTGCCGCCCGAACTGGGCGACGGCCTGCAGATCTTCGCCGGCGGCGTACCGATCTATCACGGCAACACCCTGGTCGGCGCCATCGGCGTATCCGGCGACGGCATCGATCAGGACGATATGGTCGCCTTCCTCGGCGTCTACAACGCCAGCCAGGTCATTAATACCATCGCCAACGCCCCGCCGGCGATGCGCATCGACCAGCTCAACATCCAGGGTCAGAAGGTGCGCTACGTCGAGTGCCCGCAGGCTCCGTTCCTGGACAGCAGCGAGCAGGATCCATGCGCCGGCAAGTAAAGCGGCTGGCCCTGTGCGGCGCGCTGGGGACCCTGCTGGCGGTGACGGCGCAGGCCGCTCCGCGCAGTTATGGACCGGTAAAGGCCAGCGAGAGCCTGTCGCAGATCGCCTACGCGCTGCGTCCGGAGAAGACGCGGCTGTCGACCTACCAGACCATCACCGCGCTGTACCGCGCCAACCCGGGCGCCTTCGCCGGCTCGCCCGAGCACATCCGGCCCGGCAGCGTGCTGCGCGTGCCGGATACGAACGAGATCACCGCCATTCCGGCGGCGGAAGCGTACGCGGTTTATCGCTCGGGCCCGCCGCCTGCATCTGCGTCGCTACCCGCATCGCCGGGGCCGGAGCCGCCGGCACGGCCACCGGCGCCGCCGCCGATATTGTCGGCACTGCCGATGGCCTCCCATCTCGGTGAAGCGGGGGAAACGCAGGCCCAGCCTACCACCGCCCCCGCTGAAACCAGCCCCGAGCTGCGCCGGCGCACCGGTGAGCCGCGCCTGATCCCGTCCGACAGCGAGCCGCTGCCCGATCCGAACCGCGTCAGCCGCCTGGCGCCGGTGGCCGCGCCGGAAGCCTGGCGCGAGTGGGAGAAGGCGCCGATCCCGGACCGCTGGCGTCTGCTCAACAACCTCGGCCTGGTGCCGCAGCGCTGGTACGACCCTTATAACCAGAACACCTGGAAGGCCGACAAGCCGGTCCGCCACGGCGACGAGTTCCTCAACCTCGCCGCGACCGCCGACACGGTCTACGAGTACCGCCGCCTGCCGGTGCCGGTGGGCCCACAGGGCAGCAACCACCCGGGCGAGAACGGCATCTTCGGCGGCGAGCGCCAGACCCTGTTCAATGCCAACCTGATCCTGTCGGCGGTGTACATCAAGGGCGACACCACCTTCAAGCCGCCCGAGTACGAGCTCCACCTCACCCCGGTGCTGAACTACAACTACACCGTGGCCGAGGAAGCCGGCGCGCTCAACATCGACCCGGGCAAGGGCCGCTATCGCTCGGACCAGTTTGTGGGCTTGCAGGAAGCGTTCATCGACTACCACCTGCGCAATGTTTCCGATCGCTACGATTTCGACAGCGTGCGTTTTGGCATCCAGCCCTTTTCCAGCGACTTCCGCGGCTTCCTGTTCCAGGACAACCAGCTGGCGCTGCGCCTGTTCGGCACGCGCGACAACAACCGCTGGCAGTACAACCTGGCCTGGATCCGCCGCATCGAGAAGAACACCAACAGCGGCCTCAACGACGTGCGGACCAAGCCGCGCAACGACGACACCTACCTGGTCAACGTCTACCGCCAGGACTTCCCGGTGCTCTCCTTCACCTCGCAGCTGACCCTGGCGCACAACCGCAACCGCGAGAACGGGGAGCAGTTCTACGACGACAACGGCTTCCTACAGCGCCCGGCCTCGATCGGCACCGAGTCGCCGCGCAAATACAACGTCACCTACCTCGGCTACAACGGCGACGGCCACTTCGGCCGGCTCAACCTGACGATGTCCACTTACCTCGCGGTCGGCAGGCAGGACCGCGGCGTGTTCGCCGACGACGTCAAGCGCATCCGCGGCCTGTTCGGCGCGGCCGAGGCTTCCTACGACATCGACTGGCTGCGCCTGCGGCTCAGCGGCGTCTATGCCAGCGGCGACCACAATCCCTACAACGGCACCGCCACCGGCTTCGACGCGATCTTCGAAAACCCGATCATTGCCGGCGCCGACACCAGCTTCTGGATCCGCCAGGCGATCCCATTGATCGGCGGCGGCGGCGTAACCCTGTCGCAGCGCAACGGCGAACTGGCCGACCTGCGCTCGAGCAAGGACTTCGGCCAGTCCAACTTCGAGAACCCCGGCGTCATCATCATCGGCCTCGGCGCTGACGCCGACCTGATGCCGCAGCTGCGCCAGTCCTTCAACTTCAACCACCTCTGGTTCGACAGCGCCCAGACCGTGGCCCTGGCGCGCAACCAGGAACTGCACTCCAACAGCATCGGCTGGGACCTGTCGACCGCGCTGATCTACCGGCCCTTCTTCACCCAGAACATCATCTTCCGGCTGTCCGGCGCCATGCTGATCCCGGACGACGGCTACCGCTCGCTGTTCCCGGACAAGTACCAGTACTCCGTGCTGGGTAACCTGCTGCTGACCTACTGACCATGCGCGCGCTCCTCTTTTTCCTGATCTGCGTCCTGGGCCTCGGCGGCAGCGTTCAGGCCTACGAGCACGACAAGGATCCGCCGCGCGAGATCCACTACGCCGAAACCCCGGCCGCGCCGCGCTACCAGAGCGCGCAGGAAGCGCGGGACAAGAGCGCCGGCTGCGACAGCTGCCATACCGCCACCGACCACGCCAGCATGCACGTCAACCCGGGCGTGGTGCTGGGCTGCACCGATTGCCACGGCGGCAATGCCGCGGTGACCCTGGCCCCAGGCGTCGGCAAGGACGACCCGGCCTACCGCAAGACGCTGGACCAGGCGCACGTGCAGCCGCGCTACCCGGACAGCTGGAAGTACCCGTCCAGCGCCAACCCACCGGCCAGCTACGCCCTGCTCAACCGCGAGTCAGCGGAATTCATCCGCTTCATCAATCCCAGCGACTACCGCGTGGCGCGCGAAGCCTGCGGCGCCTGCCATCTGCCGATCATCGAGGCCGCCGAGCGCAGCCTGATGAGCAACGGCGCGATGTTCTTCGAAGGCGCCTCCTACAACAACGGCATCCTGCCGTTCAAGCGCTCGGTGATCGGCGAGACCTACACCCGTGACGGCCAGGCGGCGGTGATCTCCGATCCCTCCGCCACGCCCGACGCCAACGAGACCGCCAAGGGCGTGCTGGCCAAGCTGTTCCCGCTGCCGCCGTGGGAAGTGGTGCCGCAAGCCGACGTGTTCCGCATCTTCGAACGCGGCGGCCGCAACATCTCCAACCTGTTCCCCGAGACCGGCCTGCCCGACTCCACCGGCGAGATCCAGAAGCTGGAGGAGCCCGGCCGGCCCGACTTCCGCCAGTCCAACCGCGGCCCAGGCACCGGCAACCGCATTGCCGTGCCGGTCATCAACCTGACCAAGACCCGCCTCAACGACCCGTACATGTGGTTCCTCGGCACCAACGAGCAGCCGGGCGACTACCGCTCCAGCGGCTGCGCCGGCTGCCACGTGGTCTACGCCAACGACCGCGACCCGCTGCACTCCGGGCCGTATGCGAAATTCGGCAATGAAGGCACCACGCAGACAGTCGACCCGACCATCCCGAAGAACGAGCCGGGCCACCCGCTCAAGCACGTCTTCACCCGCTCCATCCCCACCGAGCAATGCATGGTTTGTCACATGCACCAGCCGAACATCTTCCTCAACTCGATGCTCGGTTACACCATGTGGGACTACGAGTCCGATGCGCCGTCGATGTGGCCAGAGAAACAGCGCTACCCCAGCGACAGCGAGATCCGCGCCATCAACGAGCGCAACCCGGAGGAAGCGGCGATCCGCGGCAAATGGAGCGACCCGGAGTTCCTCAAGAACGTGTCCAGCCTCAATCCGAGCCTGAAGGACACCCAGTTCGCCGACTACCACGGCCACGGCTGGAACTTCCGCGCCATCTTCAAGCGCGACCGCAAGGGTGACCTGCTCGACAAGGACGGCAGGATCGTCGCCG
>CAYWPB010000087.1:0-8167 GCA_964458725.1 uncultured Nevskia sp.
ATCGTCAGCAGTGGCAAGGACGTGTTCATCGTCGGCGCCGACATCACCGAATTCGGCAAGAACTTCCAGCAGCCGGAAGAAGAGATCGTCAAGTGGTCGGTCGAGGCCAACAAGGTGTTCAGCTCGGTCGAAGACCTGCCGTTCCCGACGGTCACCGCCATCAACGGCATCGCCCTGGGCGGCGGCTTCGAAATGGCGCTGTCGACCGACTACCGCGTGATGTCGACCAAGGCCCAGGTCGGCCTGCCGGAAACCAAGCTCGGCATTTTCCCGGGCTTCGGCGGCACCGTGCGCCTGCCGCGCCTGATCGGCGCCGACAACGCCATCGAGTGGATCGCCGGCGGCTCCCAGAACAAGGCGGATGCCGCGTTGAAGGTCCACGCGGTCGATGCCGTGGTGGCGCCGGAGAAGCTGAAGGACGCCGCCCTCAAGACCCTGGCGCTGGCCCAGTCCGGTGCCTATGACTGGAAAGCGCGCCGCGCCCAGAAGACCGGCCCGCTGCAGCTGCCGATGATCGAGTCGATGATGGTGTTCACCACCTCGATCGGCTTCGTCGGCGCCAAGGCCGGCAAGCATTTCCCGGCGCCGGTCGCCGCGATCACCGCGATCCAGAAGGCCGCCGGCAAGAAGCGCGACGACGCGCTGCTGATCGAGGCCCAGGCCTTCGCCAAGATCGCCAAGACCCAGGCCGCTGATTCGCTGATCGGCCTGTTCCTCAACGACCAGCTGATCAAGAAGAAGGGCAAGGCCTACGCCAAGATCGCCCGCCCGGTGAAGCAGGCCGCCGTGCTCGGCGCCGGCATCATGGGCGGCGGCATCGCCTATCAGTCCGCTTCCAAGGGCACGCCGATCATCATGAAGGACATCGCCGACAAGGCGCTGGACCTGGGCATGTCCGAGGCCAACAAGCTGCTCGCGGCCCAGGTCAAGCGCGGCAAGCTGTCGGCGGAAAAGATGGGCAATACCCTGGCCGAGATCCGGCCCACCCTGAACTACGGCGACTTCGGCCATGTCGACGTCGTGGTCGAGGCGGTGGTGGAGAACCCCAAGGTCAAGAAGGCGGTGCTGGCCGAAGTCGAGAACGTCGCCCGTCCGGACGCCGTGATCGCCTCCAACACTTCCTCGATCTCCATCGACGAGCTGGCCTCCGGCCTGAAGCGCCCCGAGAACTTCCTCGGCATGCACTTCTTCAACCCGGTGCACAAGATGCCGCTGGTGGAAGTGATCCGCGGCGCCAAGACCAGCCAGGAGGCGGTGGCAACCATCGTCGGCTACGCCTCGGCCATGGGCAAGACGCCGATCGTGGTCAACAACTGTCCGGGCTTCCTGGTCAACCGCATCCTGTTCCCGTACTTCGGCGGCTGGTCCGCGCTGATCCGTGACGGCGCCGATTACCTGAAGATCGACAAGGTCGCCGAGTCCTTCGGCTGGCCGATGGGCCCGGCCTACCTGCAGGACGTGGTCGGCATCGACACCTCGCACCACGTCGGCGACGTGCTGGCCGAGGGCTATCCGGACCGCATGGCTCGCACCTTCAAGACCGCGCTCGACGTGATGTACGACAACAAGCGCTATGGCCAGAAGAACGGCATCGGCTTCTACAAGTACGAGACCGACCCGAAGGGCAAGCCGAAGAAGCTGCCGGCCGAGGACACCCTGAAGCTGATCGCCACGGTGCAGCCGAACGGCACCAAGGACTACAGCGAGGAGGAGATCATCGACCGCCTGATGATCCCGATGGTGATCGAGACCGCGCGTTGCCTGGAGGAGAAGATCGTCGAGACCGCCAACGAGGCCGACATGGGCCTGATCCTCGGCATCGGCTTCCCGCCGCACCTCGGCGGGGCGCTCAAGTACGCCGACATCGTCGGCCTGAAGAACCTGGTCGAGAAGTGCGCCAAGTACGCCAGCCTCGGCAAGCTCTACGAGCCGACCGCGCGCATGAAGGAAATGGCCGCCAAGGGCGAGACCTACTACACCAAGTAAGACTTGCTCACGAATTCTTGTATTGGAGATTCACATGACTGACGTCGTCATCGTTGATGCAGTACGTACCCCGATGGGCCGTTCCAAGGCCGGCGTGTTCCGCAACGTGCGCGCCGAGAACCTCTCGGCCGAGCTGATCAAGGCCCTGCTGGCGCGCAACCCGGCGGTGAAGGGCAAGGATATCGAAGACGTGATCTGGGGCTGCGTGCAGCAGACCCTGGAGCAGGGCTTCAACATCGCCCGCCAGGCCTCGCTGCTCGCCGGCCTGCCGCACGAAGTGTCCGGCCAGACCGTCAACCGCCTGTGCGGCTCGTCGATGACCGCGATCCACGCGGCCGTCGGCTCGATTAGCGCCGGCGTCGGCGACCTGTACATCTGCGGCGGCGTCGAGCACATGGGCCATGTGCCGATGGACTACAACTTCGACGGCAACCCGGAGCTGAGCCTCAACACCGCCAAGGCGGCGGCGATGATGGGCCTCACCGCCGAGATGCTGGCCACCACCTTCCAGATCTCGCGCGAGAAGCAGGACCAGTTCGCCCTGACTTCGCACCAGCGCGCCACCCAGGCCCGCAAGGACGGCAGCTTCAAGGATGAGCTGGTGGCGATCGCCGGCCACGACGCCGACGGCCTGCCGCTGCTGGTGGACTTCGACGAAGTGGTGCGCTCCGATGCCAACATCGCCGACCTGAACAAGCTCAAGCCCGCCTTCAATCCGAAAGGCTCGGTCACCGCCGGCAACAGCTCCGCCATCTCCGATGGCGCCTCCGCCGTGCTGGTGATGAGCGCCGACAAGGCCAAGGCCCTGGGTCTGAAGCCGCTGGCCAAGATCCGCAGCATGGCCTCCGCCGGTTGCGATCCGAGCACCATGGGCCGCGGCCCGGTGCCGGCCAGCAAGAAGGCGCTGGAGCGCGCCGGGCTGAGCCTGAAGGACATCAACTACTTCGAGCTGAACGAGGCCTTCGCCGCGCAGTCGCTGGCGGTGCTGACCGAGATGAAGCTGCTCGACCGGATGGACCACATCAACATCAAGGGTGGCGCCATCGCCCTCGGCCACCCGCTGGGCTGCTCCGGCGCGCGCATCACCGGCGCGCTGGCGCACATCCTCAAGCAGAAGGACGCGCAGTTCGGCCTGGCCACCATGTGCATCGGCATGGGCCAGGGCGTGGCGACGGTGCTGGAGCGGGTGCACTAAAGCTTCATGTCGTGAACAAGAAGGCCGGGCGATCGCCCGGCCTTTTTTGTTTCCATCCACTGCAAGCGCGAGGTACGGCACCATGATCGAGATTGAGAATCAGGATGGTGTGCGGCTCGCCACGCTCAAGCGTCCGCCCGTCAACGCGCTCAACCTGGCTCTGGTGCAGGAGCTCGGCAGGCTGGTCGAAGGGGTGCGCGACGACCCGGCCTGCAAGGCGCTGGTCCTGACCGGAATCGACGGCATGTTCTCCGCCGGGATCGATACGCGCGAGGTGCCAAAGTACGACGCGGCGACGCGATCGCTGATGCTGAGAAGCGTCAATCGCATGATTCTCGGCCTCTATAGCCTGCCCAAGCCGGTGGTCGCGGCGGTATCCGGCCACGCGCTCGGCGGCGCCTTCGTCATCGTGCTGGCCACCGACCTGAGACTCGCCGCCCGGGGCGATTTTCGGCTTGGACTCACCGAGGCCGCGGCTGGAGTCGCATTCCCGGCAGGCCCTCTCGCCGTGGTCAGGGCCGAGCTGTCGCCGGAGCAGGCGCGCTGGCTGGTGTTAGGTTCGCAGCCGGCGAGTGCGGATGCCCTGCTGGAACGCGGCATCGTTGACAGCCTCGTCGAGCCTGAGGCGCTGCTCCACGAGGCCGTCGGCGCCGCGCGGCGGCTGGCCGCCATGCCTGCCTACGCCAAGGTCAAGCTGCAGCTCCGCGAGCCTGGCTGCGGGCATTTGCGGCGGATCGTGGAAGGCGACGAGGAGCCGCTGCATGGAGGGTGGAGCTAGTCGAATGCGCGCGGCTGGTTGGTGGGGTGCCTGAGTGGGGTCAAAGCCACGGATTTCGTTTCGCTCCATCCGGGTTACTCCGCTGGAGCGGGTGTACTAGAAGCTTCACGCGGTGAACAGAAATGCCGGGCATTACCCGGCGTTTCTGTATTGACTGGCGTACCCGGATCCGTAGATCCACGGTTGACGGGACCCGCCTTGCGGGCGCTTCCTGTTTCTAAGGTAAGGGCACGACCAAGATCGAATCGCTGCCGGAAATGAACAAGGTCTTGCCGTCGCTGGACACCGCTAGCTGGACGCCGTAGATGTAACTGCTGCCCGGGTCGTTCGCAAGCGGAACCGTTTTGATCAGGGGGTAGTTCGCTCCGCTCCCCAACGCTGCTGTCAGGTCATAGATCTCCAATGCCGGTCCGTTGGTGTTGGAGAAGGCGTAAGCGCGCGTCGCGTCCGGCGAGACCACTGATGCACCGCTGGTCGGAATGTTTCCCAGCTGGGTGAGGTTCGTATCGTAGACCGCGGTTTCTCCCAGGATCACGCGCGAGGCATCACGGCTGGCCGAAATCGCCAGCACCTCATTGTTGGTGGGGCTCTGGCTCAGGAAATCCCCGAGGGAGTCATAGATCCGCATGGGCTGTACCGGCGAAAGCCCGGTTTCGCTGACGTAGATGCGGCTGCCGTCCGCGGCCCCCCCGATGTAGGCCTGGTACAAATCGCCAGTGGGATAGGCCGCCGCCTGGGTCAACGTCTGCGACCGCTGATCGTAGATGTACGATTCGGCGGAGCCAGAGCATTGTTTGTAGTTCAGCACGACGAAGTATTTCCCGTCGTTGCCCATCGCCACACGGTTGAGGTATTGGCCGCAGAAATTGTCCGGATCGGCGGCAGTCCGCTGTGCCTGGAGGGGAGAATGCGTCAGGTCGATCTCCAGCATAGAGGCATCGGAAGTGGCCACCAGCTTCTTGCCATCCGGCGACAGCGCCGCGTCTTCAAAGTTGACCGCCACCAAGGGGGCGTCGGCGGACCACGTGCCGCCAGAGTAGCGGTAGACCTCGAGCTCTTGGTTTTGCGGATTGACCGCATACAGCGCGGTCCGCTCGGCGTCGAAGATCAGGTGGGAGCGCCAACCGCTCGCGTTGATCACCTGGTAGCTCATCGTCTGTGGGGCAATCACCAGAAGCTCCGCCGAGCTTCGCGGGATTCCCGCTGCGTTCCGGAACTGCACGGTGTAGTGGCCGGCGGCCAGCTTGCCGTAGGAAACGCTCGCCTGGCTGACATCGTCGATCGAGGTCGAGATTGCCGTATTGGAGCCAAACAGGACCGGGTTGCTCCCAGCGAGATCGAAGTTCTGGCCGCGAAGCCTGACGGTGCCGGCGGCGTTGGCGGTCGCTACGTAGTAGCTTACCGTCTGTACCAGCGGCAGTTGCAGGTTGAGCGTTACCGGCAGCGCCAGCACCCCGGTGGTGGAGTCCGCGCTGACGTAATTCAAGGTTACGGTGCCGGTGTAGCTGCCGGCAGGCATCGTGGCGAGTTGGCTGGGATCGACGCTGACTGTTGCCTGTGACGGCGGTGCGGAGGTGCCGGAGGACGGCGACCATTTCAGCCAAGGTACATCGATGGACGCCAGCGACCAATGCACCGCTTGCGCCGGGACAGCGCCGTTCAGCTCGTCCGAGAGGCTTACGCTGGTTTTGAGACCGCTTGCCGGCGTGGTCGAGCCGACGGTGATCGACGGATTCGACGGGTTCGCCGTGAGCTTGGCGGCATGCATGGCTAGGCTAACGGGCAGCGACTGGGACTTTCCGGATGCCGCGTCGGTTATCGTCAGGTTTGCAGTGTGGTTTCCGGACCCCAGGCTGCCGGCATTGGCGGTCACTGTCAGCGTGCCGGGACCGGAGCCGCTGGTGGCGCTCAGTTTCACCCAGGGCTGATCGGCGCTCGCATTCCACTGCGCATGGTCCCCGACAATGTTGACGGGGTAGCCGGCGGATGGCTGCGTTGCGCTCTGGCCGTCGATTCCCGTGAAATTCATCGCGGTCGCGCTGGCGCCAAACCCCTGGTACAGCGTGTAACTCACCGGCACAGTCACAGTTTTCGTGTAGGAGTGCCCGGTTGCGGTGGCGATGAACGTAATCGAGGCGGAAAGCTGCGTTCCTGGGGTGAAGCTGGTCGTGTTCGGCGCCACCGAATAAACCTGGGGGCTGCTCGAGGAATTTGCGGGAGTCACCGTCAGCCACGACGGCAACGTCGTCTGGTCGACCTGAGACTGCGAACCGGTGAACGTCAGAGTGATACTTTGCGCTGTTGGCGTGCTGTCATTGGCTGCCGCCGAGAAGGCGAGTTGCCCGGGTTGGGCTGAGATCATCAAGGGATCAGCGCCGATCTGATACAGCACTTGCATATCGACGTAGCGTATGTCGCTTCCATCGGTGTGTCCGGTGACGAAGCGCAAGGTCGTAGTGAGCGTCTGCGGCGAAAAATTGGGGGGTGAGACGGTAATCAAAAACGTGCCATGCCCGGCCGATTGGTTGGTGGTTGCAACGTCCAGCCAGTTCGGCTGTTCCACGTTCGGCGGATATCCGACCAGCACGCCATCGCCTACGAAGGAGACTTCTACGCTTCTGCCGGGCGGAGCCGCGTCGCCTTGGACTGCCTGAAATGTCAGCGAAGCGGGGTTGATGGAAATACTGGTGCCGCTTCCCCCGCCGCCGCCACCGCCACACGCAGACAAAGCCAGAATCGCGGCAATCACCGCAAATCGGATACTGATCAGCACGGATTTTCCCCAATCAAAGCAACGGATTCGTAAGTCCCCTGAACTTACGAAGAGCCAGTCAAGCCCGGGAGCATGCGATGGCGTGTAAACAGTACCATAACGGCCGGAATTCGGTGCCGCCTGGCTACTCCCCCGGACCGATTGGGTGCGGGCGCTGAACAACGGCGCGACACAAGGCCCTCCGGTGTCGCTCAGCTTCCGTTCAGCCCCCGGAATCGAGAATACTGGCATGGAATACTCGATCGGCATGGGGACCCGGATGAAGCCCAGCAGCTACTGTTTCCGCATCGGCGGAACGGCCTGGATCCTGCTGCTCGGGCTGGCGCTGCTGTCCTTCCTCGGCCGCCACCTCGTCAACTACGGCATCCAGTCGGGCGCCTGGCCCGCGCTGGAAATCAGCCTCGGCGGGGGCGGGGTGTTGTGCTTCATGGTTGGGGCCATCCTGTCGCTGTGGGAGCGGTAGGACGGCTGCGGTTTCATCTGTGATGACGTCTTCCGGCGAAAGCCGGAATCCAAGGGACTCTGCGCTGCGGGCCCTGGACCCCGGCTTTCGCCGGGGTGACGAAGAAACAGGATTTCCCTAGGGCAACCCCAGGCTGCGGACCTTGGCCGGGCCGATCGGGCGCACCACGGCGCGCTCGCTGTCGAGGGCGCGCACGCCGTTGGTCAGCAGGCTGGTGGCGAAGGCCGCCGCAGTTTCGGCGGTGACGCCGGGCTGCTCGACCAGCACGCGGCCGAGCTCGAAGGCAGTGCCGTAGAACGCGGCGGCCAGCATGTTGACATCGGTGTCCGGGAATACCCCGCGGCGGATCGCATCGCGCAGGTCTTCCTTGAGCGCGCGCATCGGCGCGCCGATCACGGTGTCGCGGAACAGGCTGCGCACGGCGTACTCGTTGCGCAGGATCAGGTTGAAGAAGTCCGGCACGTCCACCACCATCTGGAAGAAGGTGCGGTAGGCGTCGCGGATGAAGACCTCGATCGACTGCGCCTGCTGCCGCACGGTGTGCAGCCGGTCGTTCAGCTGGTCGATATGCGTTTCGAGGATTTCCCGGAACATGCACTCCTTGTCCGGGAAGTAGTTGTAGAAGGTGCCGGAGGCGAGGTCGGTGAGGCGCACAATGTCGCGCACCGTGACCGCCTCGTAGCCCATGTCCAGGAAACAGCGCCGCGCCGCGTCGAGCAGCGCCGCGCGGTTGGCCTGTTTGTTCTGTTCCCGTTTTCCGCCGCAGACTGCGTTCATGCCGTGCCCCCCGTCGTGACCGGCAGATCCTTATGTACGGTCGAGCATATACCGAGCCGCGGCGTTATGCGACGTGCGGCGGACGGGCGGGAAGCTTTGAGGGCGGACCCCGTCGGCCCAGCCCCCTCCAAGGGAGAGAGGCTGGGGGAGGGTCAGCTGAACTTCGAGAAATCAGGCTTGCGCTTCTGCATGAAG
>CAYWPB010000087.1:8177-11782 GCA_964458725.1 uncultured Nevskia sp.
AACCGCCAATTTCGTCATGCGTTTCCTTTTGGCTTGGTCGGCCTTCATGCCCGGAAGTCTCGCACGCGCCGTTAACCTCACCAGCCTTTTTCACTTCTGATTTCAAAACGATTCAGCGCCCGAGTTGACGCACTCCGCGGGGCCTACTCTAAATTGAATCCGTGTTTTCAGAGGAGGTGGAGGCGACTTCGAAAGGCGCCGAAGGTAAAGTGTCGGACTAGAACAGCCGCATCTGCGGCTTCATTGCCTCCAGGGCCTCGGGCTGGCCGAGCATCGGGATGAAGTGGTCGGCCTCGACCTGGATCGCTTCCAGCGCGGTCTGCTGCGACCAGCGGTGCAGCAGCTTCTTGGTGACGCGCAGCGCGTTGGGCGGCTGCTGCGCCAGCCTGGCAGCGCGCTCCAGGGCGTGGGCCTCGACCTCGGCGTCCGGCAGCACCGTGTTGACCAGGCCATACTCCAGGGCCTTGGCGGCGCCGAAGGGCTCGCCGAACATCACCAGCTCCGCGGCGCGCACGTTGCCCATGATGCGCGGCAGCAGATAGCTGGAAGCGAACTCGGGGCAGATGCCGATGTTGGTGAAGGGCATCTGCAGGCGGGCGTTCTGGCCGACATAGACCAGGTCGGCGTGCAGCAGCAGGGTCACGCCGATGCCCACGGCGAAGCCGTTGACGGCGGCGATGACCGGCTTGGGGAATGCGGCCAGCTCGCGCATGAAGCGCGCCACCGGCGCGTCCTCGCCCTTGGGCGGGTTTTTCAGGAAGTCCTGCAGGTCGTTGCCGGAGGTGAAGGCGTCGGGGGCCCCGGCGAATACCAGCACGCGCACTTCCGGATTGGTCGCCGCGCCTTTCACGGCTTCCGCCATGGCGCTGTACATCTCCTGGGTCAGCGCGTTCTTCTTGTCGGCGCGGTTGAAGCGCACGGTCAGCACGCGGTCTTTCAGGGTGGTCTGGATCAGCTCGGACATCGTCATCTACTCCGTTGCATGAAAGAAACTGTTGCAGGGCGCCCTTCAGGGCGGCCTGCATGAAACCCTAAAGGCCTGGCGGCGTCGGCTTGCTTCCGGGAATCAGCTCGCCGGAATCCCGCAGGCGCACCGCCTCTTGGAAGCCGGCGCGCGCGGCATGCTCGCGGAAGGCCACGCCCTCGGGCGAGTGGCGGGTAATGCCGTCGAACAGGGTCGCCAGAGTCTGGGTGGTGGACAGGCCTGCGTTTTCGCAGGCCAGGTTGATCATCAGCTTCTGCATCATCAGCTGGTTCTTCGGCACGCCGCTCATGCGCCGGGCCAGCTTCATCACCGCGGCTTCCAGCTCCGCTGCCGGCACCGCGTCGAGCACCAGGCCCAGGGCCTTGGCCTCGCGGCCGTCGACCAGGTCGCCGGTGAGCAGCATGCGCTTGGCCTTCTCCATGCCGAGGCGATGCACCCACATGCCGGTCACCGGGCAGCCCCAGACGCGCGCCGGCGGGTAACCGATCCTGGCGTCCTCGGCCATGATGGTCATATCGCAGGACAGGGCCAGCTCGCTGCCGCCGGCGACGGCGGCGCCGTGCACCTTGGCGATGGTCGGCTTGGGCGAGCGCCACAGGCTTTGGAAGCGCTCGGAGAACTGCTTCATCATGCGGTAGTCGATCAGCGGGTCCCAGGGCATCTCCTGGTTCCACGGCGTATCGCCCTCGGCATAGGCCTTGAGGTCGAAGCCGGCACAGAAGCCGGGGCCGGCGCCTTCCAACACGATCACGTGCACCTCGTCGTCGCGGTTGGCCTGCGCCACTGCCGCTTCCAGCTCGCCCGCCAGGGTCGCGTCGATGGCGTTGAAACGCTCGGGGCGGTGCAGGGTGATGCGCGCGATGCGCTCGGCCACGGCGTAGCGGATGGTTTCGTAGTTCATGGGGCACCGTTGCGTGAGGCCGAAAACCGATCATATCGGCCGTTGCGCAACATTGGGCATTACCGGGTCTTCAATGCAGAGTTTGCTGGCGCAACCAATCCACGGCCTCGTCCCACAAGATGCGCGGCGCGCTCTTGCGGAAGTAGCCGAAATGGCCGAGCTGGCGCAGGCCGTGGTCGGCGGGACGGATATCGCGCACCTCGGCTTCGCCGAAGTAGCGGGCCAGGTCGCGCACCGCGGCGGGCGGGGCATAGTCGTCGTCCTGCACTGCCAGCAGGCGCACCGGGTTGGCAAAGCCGTGGAAGTGCTCGCGCAGCGGCCGGCCGCCGTCGTCGACCAGGAAATCGCGGTGGCGCGACCAGCGCGCCCAGTCCAGGGCCACGCCACGCGGCAGGCTGTCGCCGCCGAGGATGGCGCCGGGCAACCGGCCGAGCAGGTGGGTCACGCCCGGGATCATCAGGTGCATGGTGGTCCACATGAAGGCCTTGCCGCGCAGGGTCGGCCAGTTGCGCGGGTGGGGCACCTGCGCGCCGACGGTGAGCAGGGCGTTGGCGGCGCAGTTGCTGGGCGTGAGCCCGAACAGCCAGCCGCCGGCGGAGTGGCCGATCGCGGTCAGCGGCAGCCCGGCGTGGTAGCGATACATCCATTCCAGCGCCCCGGGCAGGTCCTTCTCGCCCCAGTCCAGCATGCGCGCGCCGCGGCCGCCGTCGCGGCTGCCGCCGATGCCGCGGTAGTCGTAGGTCAGCACGGTGCAACCTCGCGCGGCGAGGTGCTCGGCGAAATGGCGGTAGTAGCTGCGCGGCACGCCGGTGGCGCTGTTGATCACCACCGCGAGCTCCGCGGCGCGCTGCGCCGGAGCGTAGGCGGTGGCGGCGAGGGCGAGGCCGTCGAGGGCCGGGATGCGCAGGTCGAAGCTGCGGCAGAACGGGTTTGCGGCCTGGGTGAACTCGGCGCAAAGCAATTCGTAATCGGGGGAGGCCAGCTCTTCGACGGGGGCTTCGATCGCGGTCATGGGTGCACCGTACGGTTGCGTATGGTGCGATTACAGTAGTCCCGCCGGCCGGCGGCTACAAACGAATTTGCAAGAAGCTTCGGGTGAATGAGATTCACCCGAAGCCCGCTGCGTCCATTACGCGAAGGATCGGGGAGATCCTTCGCTACGCTCAGGGTGACCTGACTGCGTCAGGTCACCTTCAGCAGCAGCTTGCCGAAGTTCTCGCCGTTGAACAGCTTGAGCAGGGTCTCGGGGAAGGTCTCGATGCCCTCGACGATGTCCTCGCGTGACTTCAGCTTGCCTTCGGCCATCCACTGGCCCATCTGCTGCGCCGCTTCGCCGTAGCGCGCGGCCCAATCGAACACCACCATGCCTTCCATGCGGGCGCGGTTGACCAGCAGGGACATGTAGTTCTTCGGGCCCTGCACCGGCGTGGTGTTGTTGTACTGCGAGATGGCGCCGCAGATGATGATGCGCGCCTTCATGCGGATGCGGGTCAGCACCGCGTCGAGGATGTCGCCGCCGACGTTGTCGAAGTACACGTCGACGCCTTCCGGGCAATGCTGTGCCAGCCCCGGGAAGATCGGGCCGCGCTTGTAGTCGATGCAGCCCTCGTAGCCAAATTCCTTGACTGCGTATTCGCACTTCTCGGGACCGCCGGCGATGCCGACCGGCCTGCAGCCCTTGATCTTGGCGATCTGTCCGACGATCTGGCCGACTGCGCC
>CAYWPB010000088.1:0-11327 GCA_964458725.1 uncultured Nevskia sp.
GCTAGAGCTGCTGGAGCTAGAGCTGCTGGAGCTAGAGCTGCTGGAGCTAGAGCTGGAACTGCTGGAGCTACTACTGCTGCTATGCCCACCACCGTTGCTGTTCCCGTTGCTGCTGCCCGCCAAGGCGAGATTGCTGCTCAGAGTAGCCGCGGCTGCCATGGGCGCCGTTGCTGCGATCAGGCCATTCCAAAGTGCTGCTTTTGCGAAATAGGTATTGCTGCTAATGCTTGCGTTAGATTTGCATTTGCCGCCACTCGTGTAATTAGGGTTGGACTTCCAGTCGGCTAGCTGTACGCCTGATTTATTAGTCGTTTGGCCCGAGCCGGCCGGGCCCGCATAAGCGGGAAGACCCTTGTAGTACTTGTAAATCTCGTAAAAGCCCTCGGTCAGATCAGACTGCGAATCGCCGCCCTTCTCGTTGGGATCGCTGATATTGTTGTAAATCTCCTGCAGGATCGTGGTCAGGGCGGTGCGATTGGCCGCAATACTCATATCGCGGGCCGCGAAGCGGACGTAAGCACCCCCGATGGTTTGACACGAAGGCAGATATTCCGCCACGCCGACGTTGATCGACGCCTTGAAGTTGAACGTCGCCAGCACGTTCATGATCGCCTGCACCTCGTTCTGGCCCTGGGTCGGGTTTCCGGCGCCATATTGCGAGGTGTCGCCCCAGCTCGCGGTGTTCTGGAACAGGAACATCACTGTTGGCGTACCGGCACTGCCGGCGCCATTGTTGGTGAAAATGTCAATGTCGTCAGCGCGGGCATCCCGGATCGGCGATCCCAGGCCCAGCCCCAGGCAGAAAGCGACGGTAAGGGCGAAAAAGCGTGACCGTATGTTCATGGGAGCTCCAGACCTACGAGCAGCTGGTGGAAAGGGTATCGGTACTGACGCGCAGGCTCACGCCTTCGTCGACCACCGCTGCGGTATTGGAAACGGACTCGGTTGCCGTGGCAGTCAGATCCCAGATCGTCGAGGCACAGAGCGAGGCGTCGTTGCCGGCGGCGCTGGGGGTGATTCCGGAGGTGGTGGGATCGGGATTCTTGCTGCACCCCTGGTCATCCAGGTTCTTGAAGCCCTGCAGCTCGCGATTGGTCAGGACGCGGGCCTGCACGCAGCTCGGCGTGGTCAAGGTGACCACCTCGATGGTACGGCCGTCGCCGTTGGCGTCGACGCAGATGCTGTTGGCGGCGACGACAAGATTGCCGCAGCCGGCGCCGGCCAGCACCGCGGTGGGATTGGTGCTGAACAGGGTACCGCTGATGACCTTGTCCAGGGTTTCCTGCGCGGCGTTCTGCGCCTGGACCTTCTGCTGCATGTTGTCGACCAGTTGCAGGCTCGACCTGCTCAATTTGAACGTGGTAACCGCCAGAAGGGTCATCAACAACAGCATGATCAGGGCCACCACCAGGGTGAAACCGCTCTGCTGGTATCGCTTGGTCATTGGGTGGCACTCCGGTTGCTGGCGTTGTTGAACCGCACCACCGTGCTGTACACGTGGCGCTGATAGTTACGGTCCGAGCCTGAGGGTGTGTAGGTGTAGGCGTTGAGGCCGTCCGATTGCAGACCCAGGTTATAAGTCTTGGTATCGGTGTAACCCGGCGTGATGGTGCTGTTGCGCGCCAACAGGTAGATCTTGGCCGCGACGGCGGCTTCCCAATACTGGACACAGGTCGGAGAGGTCGCGGCGGTGCAACCGCCATAGCCATCCGGCTGCGCCGTGTAGAAAACGGGGGTGCCGGTCGCGCTGGCGGCAACGGTGTTGTCGATGCCGTACTCGACATGGAAGTTTTCCACGCCATCGACCAGCGGGACAATCGTGAAAGCGCCGCTCGGACCGAGCTCGGCACGCTTCAGGGTGGGAATACCGTCGCCGGCCTTGTTGTTGTTTGCGATGTAGTAGATGTGCACCAGGAAACGGTGAATCGGGGCGAGCTTGGTCGAGTCGCATTTCACCGTCTGCATGGTCAGGTTGCCGGTATTGGTATCCAGCACGAAATGCGTGGTCGTTACCGCCAGTTGGTTGACGCAGCTGGATGCCTGAAACAGGTAGTCTCCGGCCTGCTGCGGGTCGCAGTTGGTGGCACCGACCACGCAGTTGCTGACCCTGCGCACGACAAGAATGTCGGTACCGGCCTTGAGGTCGCCCGCCGTGCTGGTCAGCAGCGTAGTGCAGTTCGCGCTCAGGCCGCTGCCTTGATAGTAGCCCTGCACCGCCAGCAGCAGCGGCGAACCAGTGAGAGTCTGCAGATTGGCCAGCGTGGGGTCGCATGGATCGGGGTCGGCAGTCGGCTCCGTCAATGGCGAACCATTGCTGGGGCGCGGATCGAATTCCGCGTAGTAGCCGGCCTGTTGCAGATCGCTGGCAATGGTCTGGATCGCGTAGCGTCCGCTTTCGGTCTGGCGGGTGATGCGCTCGTTTTCCAGCCGGCTGCGGCTATCCTGCACATAGATCGCGGTCAGCGCGATCATCACCACCACGCCGATGGTCAGAGCAATCATCAGCTCCACCAGGCTTACGCCTTGCTGCGATCGGCGCACTGCTTGTTTGAAATCGAGGCGCATCGTCGGTCCGTGAGTTCAGTTGCAGGCGTTCTGCGGCACGACCACGCGTGCCGTGATCAAGCGCCGGTAGGCGTCGTTGGCGGTGTTGTTGATATCGCTGTACAGGCCGGTGCCGCAGCTGTTGTTGGCATTGGCCACGGTGGGAGACTGTCCCTGCCAAGCCACGGATATGTCGTAGATGCCGGGTGTGCAGATGCCGCTGGTGCCGTTCGGCGCCTGGATCTGGGTAACGCAGCCGATCGCGTGAATCATCGCGCCCGCTGAACCGCTGCCACCGGCGGCAGTTTCGTTTGCCCCCTGCAGTATGAAGCTCCATTCGCACTGGTCACGGGTCGGGCCGACGGCCACGCCGGAACAACCACTGGGCCACGTGGTGTTGCCGTAGCCGAGAGTCGAAGCGGTGACGTAGCTGTTTGCGTTGGTGCCAGCGGCCTTCATTCGCGCGGTCATATCGGCAAGGATCGCCACCGCCTGGGAACGCTGGAAGCTTTCGTTGCTGGAATTCATCATGCGCGTTTCCATGGCGGCCAGGCCGAGCAGGCCGAACGCGACCAGCAGCATGGTCACCAGAACCTCGAGCAGCGAAAAGCCGCTTGGCCGTTTCTTCATATCGTGGCGTTTCAGCATGTCGATCCGTTCGTCGAATACGGACGGCCTCCCAAGTCGGCGGAAACACAGTACTGTGCGCTGGGCCAGTTGGTCGCGGTGAATACGATCTGCGGGGAGGCGGTGGCCGAAATACGGCCCGAACTCTGGTAAACCAGGCTGGTGAGCCCGGAAGGGTTGGTCGATACCGTCACGCCATTCAGTGCCGACTCCGCGTCGATGTTGACCCCCGGATTGTTCGTGATGTCCTGCAGCGTCCAGCCGCCCTGCCATCCACTCCCGTTCGCGCCGACGGTGATGTTGACGTTGCGTTTGATCGCCTCGCTGCGGGCCTTGACCATCGCCATGTACAGCGCGGTCGAAGCCGACTTGGCCTGCTGATTGGCCATGAGGTGGGTGTACGAGGGCACGGCGAATGCCGTGAGAATGCCCAGGATCGTGACCGTGAGGATTAATTCGAACAGGGTGAAGCCGGCTTGCCGCATGCGCGGCTCACGGCTGAGCCCCAGGCTTTCACCGACAGCAGAGGAAAGAGCGGCCATTGCGATTACCAGATCCCCGCCTGGTTGGTGCTGCTGCCATTGGGGTAGGCGTACCGGGTACCGTCGCTGAGGATGACCAAGGTGTAATCCTTGGTCTGCACTGTGCCAGCGAGCGGCGTGGCGCTGGCGTAGAAGCTGGGCTGGCTGCTGCACGCCGCTGGCGGGGGCGGGTTGCAGGTCACCGAAATGGTGAAATAGCTGGAGACCTGCGGCTGCGTGGAGATTCGCGGCAGGCCTAGCGCATCGGTCACCCCGTCGATCGTTATCGATCCGGTTATCAGGGCATAAGCGCGATTGTCGATGAAATACTGCTGCTCCTGCTGAGCGATGCTGGCAAGCAGGGTCTCCGCGGCGGCACGGCGGTTCTTGAGCTGCGCACTCCGATACGAGTACAGGGCCGCAGCAGCCAGAACGGCAATGATCAATGCCGTGACCATCAGTTCGATCAGGGTGTACCCCTCTGCATCAGACCTGCGCCGCATTTCCCCTCCCCTACATTCAAGCTGGACCGTCCACTAACGGCATCACGACTTCGGAATTGAACACCCGAAATCAGTGTTTGTTGCCGCCGCCCGATCAACGGACAGTCTTCACTCTAGAAGACACGTAGAAAAAAGGGATTTGGTTCCACAAAATTTCCGACACGGGCGTGTCGAAGGGAGTGCGGCACCGGCGCGGCTGGCCGGCGATCATTTTTATTATTTATTTCACATGCTTGCACACGCAGCGGCTTGGACTGCCAAGTGCGTGTGCAAACAACCCGAGGCTATCCCCAGATGTCCTTATACCGAAGGAAACTTAGCGTTCACTTAGGATGGCGGGTGCCAGCCCATATCTAGTAATTTTTATTTAACGCTTCGGCGGACTCAGCGGCCAGCTTAGTGTCCGGGGTGATCCGGCTGATGCGGGTGTCCAGACTCCGGCCGATCCGGGACGACATGCCCCTTCCCGTTTCCGCCATTGCCGCCGTTGCCGCCGTTGCCATTGCCGCCATTGCCGCCGTTGCCATTGCCATTGCCGCCGTTGTTCCCATTCCCTTTCCCGGCATTGTCCGGCTTGCGCTGATCGTGCTTTTCCCGCGCCTGCTCGGCCGCTTCCTGCCCCTTGCTGCCTCCGGCGCTGTCGCGCACGTCGCTCAGATCCTGGTCATTGCCCTGTCCGTTGTTCTGGCCGTTACCCTGGCCATTGTTCTGCCCCGGGACGCGATCCGGCAGGCGGATGGTGGCGGCCGCCTGGTCGGGGGTCTGGTCGGGCTGCATGACATCCATCTCCAGCCCTTTGAGCTTGTCGTCGTCCGCGCAGACAACCCCGCCGGCAAGGGCGAGGGTCAGCGTAACGCCGCGTATCCAGACTTTAGGCATGGATGATTATGTCCTGCCCGGCCGCCGCGGGACAGTAGGCGAGCTTGCGGGACGCGGGCACGGATGCTCCGCTATGCCCGGCGGCCTGGACCGTCACGGAGAACTCTTTTTGCTCGGTGCCGACACTGACGCTTGCCACGACCGTCCCGCCGTCGCCCCGCACGATGACCGGAAGCGCCAGCAGGTTCGCTCCGGGCTTGAGGTCGGCCTGCCAGGTCAGCTCGCGGACCCCTGGGTACTCCGCCAGCTCGACGCCCGGGGGGAGCGCGACGTGCAGCGTGACACCCGACAGCTGGCCTGGGCTATTGAACACCAGTTGGACGCGCTGGACCTGCCCGCCGTGAACCGTTACCACCGGCTCCTTTTCCGCCACGGCGCGCCACCCGCCGACTGCGAAAACCATCCAGCCGGCGACGACGGCGATCAGAACCGAGGCGGCCGCAAGGCGGTAGCCCATAGCCGGACGTTGCGGCCTGGCCACGGCGCGGCGCATCGTGTCCGCCCCCACCAGGACGCGCCGGCTATAGCCTTTTGGCGGCACCGGCGCCGGCAGCGCCTGCAGGCGCTCGCGCAGCAGCCGCTCGACCCGCGCATGGGCACTGCAGTTGGCGCAACCGGCCAAGTGGCTTTCAACCTCGCCGGCCGCATCCTGATCCAGGCGCGAATCCAGATAGTCGTCGAGCTGAGTGAGCAGATCTTTACAGTTCATGACAAGCCCTCACCTCCCTACACGCTCAATCGGGCCTAAAGGTTTCATCAGAATCGCCCTCAAACGGGCGCGTGCGCGGTGCAGGCGCGATTTGAGCGTGCCGATGGGGATACCGTGCTGCTCCGCCAGCTCTTCGAGCGTATATCCCTCGATGTCATGCCAGGCGATGATCGCGCGCTGCTCATCGGGCAGGCGCTCCAGCGCCTCGGCAATGCGCTGGCGGGTCAGCAACTGCTCGACCACTTCCTCCGGCTGGTACGCCTCGTCGGCGGTCAGCTCGTGCAGGGCCGCTTCGCCCTCGCCGTCCGAGTGATCCAGCGGCGAGTTCGAACGATGTCGCGTCAGGTCGATGTAGAGATAGTAGAGCGAGCGTGCCAGCCAGGGGCCCAGCTGTTCGACCTCGGCCAGCCGCTTCTCCTGCGGCACCAGCTTGACCAGAAGTGCCTGCACCAGGTCCTCGGCATCGTCGGCCGAACCGGTGAAGCGGTAGGCCAGCCGGTAGAGGCGATCCAGGTGTGGGCGCACCAGCGCCTCGAACCCCTGCACCTGCGACTGCGCCCGCGGCTGGACGATGGTGCGGACAAATGACCAGATTGTCATGGTCCGTTCACGCCCCCGGACTGGACCAGGAAACAATGGGCAGGTTGATCAAGGTCTGTCGGCTGCCGGTCTGCGGATTTGATGTGGGTCTTCCCTGGGCAACAAAAAGGCGGGGGCCGCGTGCGCCGTCCCCGCCCCATATTCGCAAAATTTTACTTGAACCGGGGACGGCAATTCACGGGATCGGATCCGACCGCCCGATGACCGGACTTGCCGCGGCTCATTCGAGGTATACACGTCCGATGTGCCACCTGGGTTCCATCAAAAAGAAAAATTCCGGAAACGCGCTTGTTCGGCGGACTTTCGGCTTGACGCACCTCGGACCGCCCTGTAGTTAACGCAGCATATCCGTAAGGGACCGACAAGGGAGTCCACCCGATGATTGACATCACCGCGAGAAGGATCTTGATGGGCGCGCTGCCGGGCATGGCCCTGGTTTCGGCCAGTGAAGGCGTCCACGGCGGCATCAGCGGCTTCTAACCGGCCGAAACCGGCCTGCAAGGCTTGCCGCGACCCCAGAAGCGGCGTTGTGGAGCGCCCGATTCAGCTCCCTGCCTTGGACACCGCCACCACTTTTCAGGCGCCGGCTGACCGGGCGCCATACTTTCCCACCCAGCGAGTAACACCAGAATGAAGAAGACCCTGATCGCAGCGGTCCTGTCCGCCTGCATTTTCCCTGCCTTTGCCGCCGACGTCGGCGTGTCCGTCAGCGTCGGCCAGCCCGGCTTCTACGGCCAGATCAACATCGGCAACGTCGCGCCGCAGGTCATCTATCAACAGCCAGTGGTCATTCAGCCGGAACCGGCCTATGTCGGCGGCCCGATCTACCTGCACGTGCCGCCCGGACACGAAAAGCACTGGGGCAAACACTGCGCGGAATACAACGCCTGCGGCCGCCCGGTCTATTTCGTCCGCGACGACTGGTACAGCAATCAGTACGGGCGCGGCCACGGCGACGATGAAGGCGACAACGAGCACGGCCACGGTCATGGGCACGGCCATGGGCACGGCCACGGCCACGGCCACGGCGACGATTGAGGGGCGCCGAGCGAGGCGCCCGTCCGGCTTAGTCCGCCGGCGCCATCGCTTCCTCGATCAGCCGCCGCAGCTCCGGCACGCAGGAGCCGCAGTTGGTGCCGGCCTTCAGCTTGGCGCCAATCTGCTTGGGCGTGGTGCAGTTCTGCTCGCGGATGCAGTTCTGGATGGTCCGGCGCCCGACGCCGAAACAGGCGCAGACCGTGGGTCCGGTGTCGCCATCCAGCGAGGGGCGGCCGGCCAGCAGGCTGATGCGGTCGGCGCTGTCGAGCCGTTCCTTGGCAAACAGGCCGCCCAGCCATTCGCGTTCCGGCAGATCCGGGCGGGGCGAGATGAAGACGCAGGCGTCGAGCCGGCCGTCGACGATGCGCGCGGCGCGGAAGGCGCCGGCCGCGGCGTCGGCGTAGTCGAGCCAGTCGCCCGGCCCGACCAGGCGTGCACGCACCCAGGCTTGCCAGTCGAGCTCTCGGCCGCGGCCGGCCAATTCGTAGCGATGATAGTGCGCGCCCGCGCTCCGCGCCCAATAGGCCAGGTCGGAAAGTTCCTGCGGCCGCCGCGATAGCAGGAAGCCGTACCAGTCCACGCCGAAAGGTTCGATGCTGGCCGGGGTGTGCTTGAATTCGGGCTCGCCCGAGATCGGATCCACCACCGGATTGACCAGGGCGCCGGTGCGCGCATCCGCGGCAAAGGCATCGCTCCAGTGGATCGGCAGGAACAGGCTGCCGCGCCGCTGCTCGCGGCTGGCGTGCACCCGGGCCACGGCCGTCCCCCAACGGGTGCTGACGCGTGCCAGCTCGCCGGCACGCAGACCGCGGCTCAGCAGGTCCTGCGGATGCACTTCGACAAACGGCTCGGGGCGATGCGCGTTCAGCCGCGGCGCACGGCCGCTGCGCGTCATGGTGTGCCACTGATCGCGGATGCGGCCGGTGTTGAGCACCATCGGATAGTCCTCGTCCGGCGCATGCACCGGCGCACGTGGCGCGGTCGGCACAAAGCGCGCGCGGCCGTCCGGCGTGCTGAAGCGCAGCTGCGGCAACAGCCGTGAGTCTGCTTGCCCCTTGTCCAGCACCGGCCACTGCACCGGCTCCAGGTTGTCGTATTCCAGCTCGCTCAAATCCTGGAGGCCGGACAGGTTGAACGCACGGAAGGCGCCGGGCTCGGTGCCGTTCTGGTGGGCGGAAAGCCGCACGTGTTCGTCGAAGATCTGGTGGGCCGATTGGAAATCGAAGCCCTCCTTGTAGCCGAGCCGCTGGGCCACCTGGCAGATTGCCCACCAGTCCGGCTTTGCCTCGCCCGGCAGCGGCAGGAAAGCGCGCTGGCGCGAGATGCGGCGTTCGGAATTGGTGACGGTGCCGCTCTTCTCGCCCCAGGCCGCGGCAGGGAGAAGCACGTGCGCAAGCTTCGCCGTGTCGGTATCGGCGACGCAATCCGACACCACCACCAGCTCGCAGCGGCGCAGCGCCTCGCGGGCCTGGTCGGCATCGGGCAGGCTCACCAGGGGATTGGTGGCCATGATCCACACGGCCTTCACCTTGCCCTGGCCGATTGCTTCGAACAACTCCACTGCCTTGAGACCGGCCTTGTCGGCGATGCGCGGGCTGTTCCAGAAGCCTTGCACGCGGGTGCGGTGCGCCGGGTTGTCCAGGTCCATGTGCGCGGCGAGCATGTTGGCCAGACCGCCGACCTCGCGCCCGCCCATGGCGTTGGGCTGCCCGGTGATGGAAAACGGCCCCATGCCCGGCTTGCCGATGCGGCCGGTATACAGGTGGCAGTTGATGATGCTGTTGACCTTGTCGGTGCCGGCGCTGGACTGGTTCACGCCCTGCGAGAACAGCGTCACCACTTTCGGAGTGGACGCGAACAGCGTGTAGAACTCGGCCAGCACCCCGGCGTCGACGCCGCAGGCCTTGGCGACCGCTGCGACATCTCCGCTGTCGCGCGCCGCGGCCAGCGCCGCGTCCAGGTTGTTGGTGTGCCCGGCGATGAACGCCGCGTCACCCTGCCCCTGCGCATGCAGGTGGTTAAGCAGGCCATTGAACAGCGGCACGTCGGTGCCGCCGCGCAGCGGCAGGTGCAGGTCGGCCAGGTCGCAGGTCGGCGTACGGCGCGGGTCCACCACCACCAGCTTCAGCTCCGGCCGCTGCTCGCGGGCCGCGGCGATGCGCTGGTACACCACCGGGTGGCACCAGGCGGTGTTGGAGCCGACCAGCACGATCAGATTGGCGTTCTCCAGGTCGGTGTAGTCGCACGGCACCAGGTCTTCGCCGAAGGCGCGCTTGTGCCCTGCCACGGCTGAGGACATGCACAGCCGCGAGTTGGTGTCGATGTTGGCGGTGCCCCACCAGCCCTTCACCAGCTTGTTGGCGACGTAGTAGTCCTCGGTCAGCAGCTGGCCAGACACATACAGCGCCACCGCTTCCGGCCCGTGCCGTTCGATGATGTGGGCGAACTTACGGGCAACATGGTCCAGCGCCTCGTCCCAGCTGACCTGCTCGTCGCGGAAGCCGCCGTCGCGGCCAAGACGGCTGCGGATATGCGGAAACAGCAGGCGCCCGGGCAGCGACACCGTCTCGCCCAGGGCCGATCCCTTGGAGCAGAGCCGGCCGAAGTTCGCGGGGTGCGTGGGATCGCCGGCGATCTCGGCGCTACCATCGGCGCGCGGCGTGGCCAGCACGCCGCAACCCACGCCGCAGTAGGGGCAGGTGGTGCGGACGGCGGGCACGGGTTCGTGCATGGTCATGGAGTGTATAGCGCCGTTGTTCTTACCACTTTGTCGCTCCCGTTCGTCCCGAGTGCGTCGCACAGCGACGCGTATCGAGGGACAGCGCCGCGCTGGCCCCTCGATACACCCACTGCGCGGGCACTCGGGGCGAACAGCGTGTGATTACAAGCCCCGTCAAGCCGCGACCGCCACGTCCGCATACGCCCGGCCGAACAACAGCCGGTCGCGCACCGGCGTGACATCGCGGCCGCTACCCATCAGCTCCAGGTACCAGGAGCCGTCGCGGGCGTCGCCGTACAGCAACGCGCCGACCACGCGGTTGTCTTTCAGCACGATGCGCTTGTAGATGCCGGCTTCGGGGTCGCGCAGGATCAGCACCTCGCAGCCGTCGCCGCCGGCGAAGTTACCACCGGAAAACAGCTCGATACCGGTGACCTTGAGCGAGGTCGAGACCACCGAACCGGTGTAGCGCAGATGACCGAAGCCGGCCAGGTGGGCGGCGCAGACGCGCGCCTGCTCCCACAGCGGCGCCACCAGACCGTAAGTGGCGTTGCGGTGCTGCACGCACTCGCCGACAGCGTAGACGCGCGGATCGTAGGTCATCAGGGTATCGTCGACCAGCACGCCGCGGCCGCACTGCAGGCCAGCTTCCTTGGCCAGGATGGCATTCGGCGTGACGCCGGTGGTCATCACCACCAAGTCGGCCGGAATCACCGTGCCGTCGGCAAATCGCAGCCCGGTCGCGCGCTCGGTGCCCTCCACCGCCGCGGTCTTGGCGCCGAGGATGAACCTGATTCCCCGCGCCTCCAGCGAGCGCCGCAACAGCGAGGCGGCGTAGGCGTCGAGCTGGCGCTCCATCAGCACCTCGAGGCCGTGCACCACCGTCACGTCCATGCCCTGCTGCAGCAAGCCGTTGGCGGCCTCCAGGCCGAGCAGGCCGCCGCCGATCACCACGGCCTGGCGATGGCTGCGCGACACCTCCAGCATCTGGTTGACGTCTTCCAGGTCGCGGAACGTGATCACGCCCGGCAGGTCCTTGCCCGGGAACGGCCGGCGGTTCGGGGTCGAACCGGTCGCCAGCCACAGGCGGTGCGTGCCCGCCTCCCGTGCACCGCGGGGGCCCCCCCCCCCCCTTCGGCCGTGGACCGCGCCCACACCGGGCCCGTGGGTGCGCGGTGGAGCCCCCC
>CAYWPB010000088.1:11337-11752 GCA_964458725.1 uncultured Nevskia sp.
TTACCAGGCGAGATCGTGCGCAACGAGTTCCTCGAAACGCTTCTGGCCGGCAAGGACCGGCGAAAGAAGGATGCGGTTGTAGTTGCGGCGCGGCTCGGCGCCGAAGATAGTGATGTCGTAGGCGTCCGGCGCGATACGCAGCAGCTCCTCGACCACGCGCATGCCGGCCATGCCGTTACCGATCATCACCAGGCGCTGGCGCTTTTCGCTCGGAGCCGCCGCCACGGTGACGCCGACCTGCACAGCGCCGTTGTATACGCGCACCGGATAGATCGGCACACTGATCTCGGCATCCTCGACGCAGGTACCGTCACGCAGGCGGAAGTGCTGCTTGTAGACCGGCGAGGCCCCCACCGGGTGACCAGCGACGTCGCCGGTTATTCCCCGCCCCAGCCCCTTGGCCCCCCTGACAGGG
>CAYWPB010000089.1:0-11710 GCA_964458725.1 uncultured Nevskia sp.
GCTCCGCCAGCTCAGGCGCGACCTCAGCAGGCATCAACACAATACAAGGGCGGGTCAGTGACCCGCCTGCGGCGAAGCCGCACGCGGAACCCACCTTGCGACCCTCCAGCTGCGAGCTACTTCTTCTTGCCGCTCAAGTCGCAATTGCCGCGCACCTCGCCGATGCCCGGCGAAAAATCGCGGTAATCGCCGGTCTGGCGATTGATGATCCACTGCGAGATCTTGGTAAACGAAATTTCCTTGTCGGTGATCTTCGCCGGCACGGTGTCGTAGCTGCCGTCGCCCAGCTCGATGCCCGCGGTCTGCCTGGCGTAGTCGATCCGGAAATGCATGCTCCCCGTGTAGGCGGTGCAGGCGCCGGTGGCGGTGCACTGCTGGTTCCAGGTGCACAGCAGCGTCGCCGCGCCCGGGTCCGCGGCTTGCGCAGCGTGAACGCCGGCGAGCGCCGCCAGCATCAGGAATATTTGCGTCGGCAGGGTCCGGTTCATGGGTGTTCCGATGCTTGCTCGAAATGCGGAGAGAGATTTTCCATCGCGCCCTTTGCGGAGAACGCGTGTTGGGCAAGCGTAGCGCGCCCGACTCCAAAGCCACAATGGCGGCAGTCGGCCCATTCCTGCCGGTCGCGAACGACTGCTTTCGGGTAGGCTACGAAAATGAGTAACACGCCTATATACGAAGAGAGAGTGGACTGCTGGGTCCCACCAGACAAAGGTGCCGTGCATGTGAAGGTGGTCACCCTCCCGAATAACGACCCTGTGGAGCTTTCGGCAGAGCAAGCCAGGGAGTTTGCAGCACGCCTTATCGCCCTGGCGGCCGAGGTTGAGTAGGTGCCGCGATCCACTCGCCGCTGTCGGCCCATTGCGGACGGTGGTGAGTGGCCGCTTAGGAGTAGGCTATCCGTGCCATGGATTTGGAATAGCTCGACAGGCGGGATACTCTTCGCTCCTCCCTCCCTTGGGCTCCACCAGCGCCGAGCAGCCGGCCATATTGGCGACCATGGCCGAGGAGACCCATGACAAGCGAGCAATGGCTGATATTGCTTATTCTGGCCGGATACGCGCTGGTTGGTAGTTTGGCTATTTGGGGCGTGTGCGTAGTCATGAAGAGCTTCGCCGGCAGATGGCAACGCCGAGCCGCCGTGTCGTTGGTTGCTGCGGTCTTCTTCACGCCTGGTGTCTACGTGGGAAACAACGGGGGATTGATACCAGTCCCAATGTGGATGTCGATAGGGCAAATGACCTCGGACGCCATCTTGCGGCCGGGATTATGGACAGCAGGCGTTGCGCCGATCGTTGTGATATTTGCCCTGCTTTTCACCATCGGTTCCATCGTGTCCTGGGTGAGATCTCAGGGCAGCCGCAGCGGCTGAATTGTTTGTGGGCAGGGCGCATAGAGATAAGGCGCTGCGATCGGCAGCAGCCGGCCCGTAGCGGACGATCATGAACGACCGCTTTCGAGTAGGCTATCGCAATGGCTGACCAACTATTCGCCGATGCAAGGCTGAGCGAACTTGAAGAGCGCGCGACCGTTCGCTTACTGACTGCCGAAGTATTTGACGAAGCGGCTTTTTCTGCATTGCTGACTCATCTAAAAAGCCGGGCTGAGGATTTGCGAGAGCACCCTTCAGTACCTAAGCAGTACTTGAATGCACTCCTGAGCGCCGTGTCAGCCATTCGCAGCCGCGCAGAGTATATGCCCGTAGTTCGCTCCCACCTCCCTAAAGCCAAGGAACTCGAAATGTTGTTGGCGCTTGTTGCAAAGGGAGAAAGTCCTGCGGCCCGACAGCCCGGCGTTCCTCGGATTATATGAAGCCAAAATGGCGGCTCACGGCCCGCTGCGGCCGGTCGTGACTGGCAGCTTTTAGGCCACCAACAGAGCCACAATAGTATTTCATCAAGGGGCGGAGCAGGCGCGCGCTGGAGGGCAGTCATGACAGCTTTTCGAGATATGTCCCAAAGCGGCACTGAGCGTTGGCGCTCCGCGTCGCTTTTGTCGCGCAGCCTGCTCGTTGTTATCGTGCTTGCTACCGCAATCTGTGGATGGTCATTTATGTTCTATTCACAGTTGGTTCTAGATTCTTCGGCACCCGTTCCAACACGCACTCAAACTGTCGAGTTTGACGAACACGGCCGGGTTCACTTCATTACTCCCGCCCAGGACCATTGGCTTTCATATCTGCGTGTCTCCTCTATATCGCTGACATTAGCCACCCTCGCATACGGCCTCTACTGTGGTGCCATGATTCCTCGTCGCTCTTCCTTAACGAAGAGACGTAGTGGGCTTCCAAATCGCGGTTCAACGAGATGAACGGCCGCTTTGCGGACGTGCGTCTTCAACTGTGACCGGCGGCTTTTGGCACAAAGCAGTCAGCCACCAATCCATGGCGATTGGCGTCGCCGAATAGCTAGAACGTCTTGAGCACCCCCACCGAAAACACCTGGAACCTCACCAGCGCCGGGTTCTCCACGTCGATGTGGCGCACCGAGTAGGCGCTGCCGCTGTCGTAGTGCTCGTAGCGCAGGCTCAGGTTCCAGCTGCCCAGTTTCTTGTACACACCCAGGCTCTCGCTCAGCGCGCCGAACGGCGACAGGCGGTAGTCGCTGGAATAGAAGCTGTCGGCGGTCTGGAAGTTGTAGTACGGCTGGTAGAAGCCGGCCTGGCTCTGCGTGTACCAGCGCAGCCGCGGCACCAGGGCCCAGCGCGCCGGCAGGGTCTGGTACCAGGCCAGTTCCGCGGTATGCGCGGTGACTCCCCAGCTGTCGTGGTAGTAGCGGTAGTCCAGGTGCACCGTGGCGTCGAGCAGCGGGATGTTCTGGCGCAGGCGCGTGTTCCAGGCCAGCTTGCGGCGGTCGCCGGGGCGCGCGTCGTTGACGGTGTTGCCGGCGACATAGGCCAGCTTGTACGGATCGGACAGATAGCCGTTCTGCCAGGTGTAGGCGACGCTGGTCTGCAGCACGGTCTCCTCGCCCAGCACCTGGGCGATGCCGGCGAAGCCGTTGTACTCGTGGTTGTTGGCGTGGGTGATGCGCGTCGGGAAGCGCGCCGAGCCGCCCTCGGTGGGATCGAGCACGTTGTGGGTGTAGCCGGCGCCGGCGCTGAGCGTGGTCAGCTTGTTGTTGAGGTCCCAGCTGCCTTCGAGGCCGCCGTTGGCGCCGCGGTAGTCGCGCTCGTTGGAGTAGCCGCCGACCAGGCTGCCGGTGAGGTTGCCGAAGCGCTGGTTGCCGCGCAGCTGGATCGCCTGGCGGAAGTCGTGGATCGAGGCGCCGCTCATCACCTGCACCGGGCGGCCCTTGGTGTCGGGCAGGACGAACCAGGGCGAGGCGCCGCTCATGGTCTCGACCGTGACGTCGGCGCTGACGTCGGCGCGCGCGACGACCTTGGAGGCGACGCGGAACTGGTGCGAGTCGACGTCATAGCGCTCGCTCGACTGGCCGCTGGAGGTCTTGCCGCCGGAGATGTTGCCTTCGCGGTAGGCGGAGAAGCGGTAGTCGAGCAGGGTGGTGTCGCGCTGCGACGCAGGCATCGGGTCGTTGGTCAGGTCCTGTGCCTGCGCCCTGGCCATGCCGGGGATCGCCAGAGCCGAGGCGGTGAGGGCGAGCAGGGCGGGGTTGAGCGGCTTTTGCGGGGGCATCGGTGGAGTCCCTGAGAAGCTTAGTTCGTTTTTGTCGTCATACCGGCGCAAGCCGGTATCCAGGGTTGCGAAGCGCGTCGCTGGTTCTCTGGATACCGGCTTGCGCCGGTATGACGTTCCTCAATGTGTTTCGGACCGTCAATTGCAGCCGCAACCGCCGCCGGCGACCGTGGCACTGCCGCTGGCGGCTTCCTTGCTGTTGTAGGTGTGCTCGCGGATCGCCGCATCCACCGGATCCGGGTCCCAGGCCATTTCCGGCCGCGCCAGGTCGCCACGCTGCCAGGCCTTGGGTTCCATGCCGGCGCAGCCGGCGAGCAGCAGCAAGCAGGCGGCGATCGCGCCGCGCAGCAATCCCCGGATCATTTCTCCTCCAGCAGTTGTGCCACTGCCTTGCGCAGCGGTTCGATGTCCTGCGGCTCGAAGCCCACGTGCACCCGCCGCACCAGGCCGCGCCGGTCGAGCAGGTAGGAGGCCGGCATGCCCTCCACGTCATAGCGCTCCGCCAGCGCGCCCTCGGCATCCGCCACCTGCGGAAAGTCCAGGTGCAGCGCCTTCAGCGCCGTCTCGCGGTCGCGCGGGTGCTGGTCCACGTTGACCCCGATCACCTCGAAGCCGCGCGCGCCGTATTCCTGGCGAAGCTGCTCGTAGGCGGGCAGCGCCTGCCGGCACGGCCCGCACCAGGACGCCCAGAAATCCACCAGCACCACCTTGTTGCGCAGCCCGTCCAAGGCGGGGAACGAGGGTGCCGGCTGCTGCGGCTGCACGGCGCCGGCCGCCAGCGGCAGGCTCAGGGCAATGGCGGTGCAAACGCGGTTCATGCACTGAATCTACGCAAATTTCCGGAAATAGACAAATGTCTGTTTTATCGGGCCCGCGTTTCCTTACCCGGCCAAGGCGGCCGCTCACAAGGTCTTGAGATATTCGATCAGCGCCCTGCGCTCGTCGTCGCTCAGCACCTTGGTCCATTCATGGCCGGTGTTCTTTTTCGAATACATATTGGTGTTGTAGACCATGCGCTGGGCCAGGCCCTGGTCGCCGATCGGCGGCGGCACCACCCACATCGGCCAGATCAGGCCGCCGTCGAGCGTGTCGTACAGCCAGGAGATTTCCGGCGGCAGGGGCTGGGCCGGCTGGCAGCTGTAGTAGGGAATGCCCTGCGGCCCGGAACCGCAGCTGAGCACCTCGTGTTTCCAGCCCAGGTGCTCGAAGTCGTAGCCGCCGCTGGGGCCGCTCAATCGATGCTCGAAGCCATTGAACGCGACATCGGTCGTGGTGGCCTGGCGGCGCCACATGGCGGGGCGATCGGAGGGCTTCAGCACGTCCCATACCGTCGGCACCGAGCCGTTGTGGAAGTAGGGCGCGCTGGCCCACACGCCGTGCAGCGGCGGCGTGACATAGCCGATGGTCTTCTCCTCGAACGAGCAGGCGCCCTTGACGCGGCCGAGCGCGGCGCCCAGCGGCAGCCCGGTCAGCGGGCTGGCCAGCGCCTCCTCCTGCAGCAGCAGGGTGCTCAGGGGCTGCAAGGCGCCGGAGCCGGCGAAGGTCCGGCCCAGCTGGTCCGCCAGCGCGACGCCGGAGACGCCGTCGGTGATGGCGTAGTCGTCGACCAGCTCCAGCAGCGGGTTCTTGTCCTCCGGGTAGAGGTAGTCCGGCTGCGCGTCCGGATACGACCACCAGAAGGTGGAGACGTGCGGACGCACATCCTTGGCCCAGCCGGTGGCTTGCGCCGGGTCGGTGCCGATGATCTCGATCGGCACGGTGTAGCCGGTCTCGCCGATCATGCGCGGGTCGGGCAGGAAGGCCGGGTCGTTGGCGAAGCGCGGCGAATAGACGCCGTGGCAGCCGGCGCAGGAGCCGTTGCCGTGCGGGCGCGGGATGTCGGCGTTCTGGCCGTTGGCCCACAGGTTCTTGTTGTGGAACAGGATGGCGCCCTGCTCGGCGAGCGGCCGGTTGATGCAGCCCGGCTTGTCGTTCGGCGCGGCCGAGCCGTCGGCGTTGCTGCAGTAGCCCTGCGGATAGTCGGGCGCTTCGACGGTGAGGGTCCAGTCGTGGACGCTCTCGAAGATGCCCTCGTTCTGCTTCACGTCGTCGCCGGGCAGGCCGTTGACGCTGCCGAAATACATGTTGCCGCGGGACGAGTCGGTGGAGTGTCCGCCGAACCAGAGATAGCGCGATTTGTTGTGCAGCCACCACCAGGCCGGCGGGTCCTGATCGCCGAAGCTGCCGTGGTCGGGATCGACGAAGACATGCTGGAAGTTGAGCGTGTCGAAGTCGCGCACCGCGACGATCGCCTCGATCTCGGTGTCCGCGGCATTGGTGCCACGGGTCGTGTTGACCAGCGGGATGTAGCCGAAGGCCGGCACATGCAGGTCCACCGGCTGCTGCGCATGGATCAGGTCGGCCAGCAGCACGCCCAGCTCGGTGTTGGTGTTGGGCAGGCCCATGTAGCTGCCGTAGGGGTTGGCGCCATAGCTTTCCGCATCGCCATTGCCGTCGCGTCCGGTCACTTCGCCGGCGCCGATCTGGCCGGCGTGGCAGCTGAAGCAGGTCAGGCCGAGGTGGCCGTTGTAGTGGCCGGCGGCGTCCCGGCCCTGGGCCCAGCCCAGCGGCAGCCGTCCGGTGCCGCCGAAGCTGGCGCTCAACCGCGACTCCTCTCCCGGCAGCGGATAGGGGTTGTAGATGCCGTCCGGCGTCGGCGAATGGCCGTAGCGCTCGGACACCTGGGCGTCGTAGTTGGCCGGCCGCGCCGTCAGGCCCCACACCTGCCACAGCTGATTCCACTGCGCCGCACTGGCGCTGGCCGAGATCGACGAAACCACAGGCTCGCCGTTGCCTTCGCCGCCCTGGCGCGGCGTGTCGGTGGGCGACATGGCGATCCAGTCGTGCCCTTCCTTGACCCGCGCGCGCCATTCGCCGCAGGTGGCGGCGTAGGGCTTGGCGGTGTGGATCGGAGTCTTGCCGGCGGCGACCAGCAGGGTGTTCTCGGCCGCCTGGTTCTTGAACAGCGTGTCGGTGTGGCAGATCTCGAACGGATCGTTGAAGTACACCGCGTAGTGGTCGTTGTCGATGTTGCCGGTGCTGGACATCATCAGCCGGCGAGGGTCGCGGCTCCAGTCGATCGGCGAGTTGTCCGGCTGGCCGTCGCAGAGCTGGTTGACGAAGTAGTGCTTGCCTGGATTGTCGAGCAGGGTCGCCTGCGCCACCGGGCCACCGCTGGAGCCGCCGCCGAGCAGGGCGGCGCAGCCCGCGGGATCGTTCCAGCAACTCAACAGGATGTGCATGGCGCCATAGGCCTGGCTGGTGGTTGGCCATGGCTGGCCGCCACTGTGGTTCTGCCCCGGATCGGACGGGTTGGTCAGCAGCTTGTTCTGGTCCACGCCCTTGCCGAGGCTGGTCCACGCGCTCATCAGCTTGTCGTAGTCCTGACCGGGATCGCTCGACAGCAGGAACAGGTTGCCCTGGGTGGCCGGGCTGGTGCCGGGGGTATCGGCCACTCCGCCCGGGATATGGCAGGTGCGGCAGAAGCCCAGGTTGGGCTGCACCTGGGAGGAGAAGAAGGCCTGCGCGCTGGTGAAGCCGCCCGTGCCGGTGACGTTGCCGCCGCCGCCGCTGCCGCCGCCACCGCCCTGCAAGGGTGCGCCGCTATAGCTCCCGCCGCAGGCCGCCAGCGCCACCGACAGGCAGCAGAGACCCAGCCGCCGGATATGAAGATGCAGCATCCCGATCTCCCCGAGCCGCAACGCGGCTGAATCCATGAATTCCACGCTGGGAATTTAGGGAGCGCGCAACGCTGCCGGTGAGGGGAGAACGCGCCATCTTGCTTGTCATTTCGGGCCATCGGCTGCCGGGCGGGATTGGCCTGAATTGCCAGCTGAAATGGCCCGTTGGCACTTCACGCCGGGTTTGGCCCTCGCCAGACTGGCCAGATCGCAACCGTGGCGGGAGGCGCAGGGCCGACGTGACGCCGCAGGAATTGAAGAAGCCGGCCGTGCCGGTGGTCTACGGCCTGCTGATCCTCGAGCTGGCCCAGCGGCGCGGCATCGGGCGCGAGGCGATGCTGCGCGACCTCGGCATCCCGGAACGCATCTGGAGCACCGCCGATGCCCGCCTGACCCTGATCCAGACCGGCGGCCTGCTCTATCGGGCCCTGCGGCTGACCGGCGATCCGGCCCTGGGGTACGAGATCGGCCTGCACAGCGGCCTCACCACCCATGGCTTCATCACCTACGGCGTGATGAGCTACGCGACCCTGCGGCAAGGCATCGAATTCGGCATGCGCTTTCTGCCGCTGCGGCTGCCGAACCTGCGCATGGAGCTGGTCAGCGAAGGGGCGTGCAGCGCCGTCGAGGTGAGCGAAACCACGCGCCAGGGGGACGTGCGGCAGCAGGTGTTCGACCTGTTCCTGGTCGGCCTCTGGCGCATCGCCTCGCAGATCCTGGCGGGCGGGGGCCTCGGCCGGCAGGGAGTCGAGCTCTGGTTCGACTACGCCGAGCCGCCGTACTACGAGCGCTATCGCCAGCGCCTGCCGGCTGCGCGGTTTTCGATGGGCAGCAACCAGCTGCGCTTTCCCACGGCGCTGCTCGACCTGCCGCTGAACAGCGCCAATCCCGTCACCGCCGAACTGGTGCAGCAGCAGTGCCAGCGCGAGCTGGCGCTGCTCGGCTTCGCCGGCGATTTTCCCGATCAGGTGCGCAGCGCCTTGCCGCTGCCCGAGGGCGGCTACCACGGGCTGGAGGAGGTCGCGGCGCGGCTGCACCTGTCGAGCCGTACCCTCAAGCGCCGGCTGCAGCAGCACGGCCTCAGCTTCCAGCAGTTGCTCGACGAGGTGCGTCGCCGCGACGGCATGCGCCTGTTGCAGGACGCTTCGCTGAGAGTGGAGCAGGTGGCGCAGCGACTGGCCTACGCCGATCCGGCGAATTTCACCCGCGCCTTCCGCAAGTGGACCGGAGTCACGCCGAGCGCCTACCGCGCCCGGCTGGAATCCCCGCGCTGACCGCCTTGTGTCCGCGTAGTCCCGGCCCCGCCATCGGCGTTACCTCGCGCGGGTCGATCGCCTCGCCGCAGTCCGGGCAGCTCAGCACCGGCGTCATCACATGGCCGCAGGAGTTGTGGCGGTAGACCACCGGCGGGCCCTTGCCCTGGTCCATCCAGCGGTCGCCCCAGCGCACCAGGCTGAGCAGCACCGGATACAAGTCCTTGCCCTTGTCGGTGAGGCGGTATTCGTGCCGCGGCGGATTGTCCTGGTAGGGCAGCTTGCGCAGCACTTCGTGCTCGACCAGGCGGTTGAGGCGGTCGGTGAGGCGGTGCCGCGCGATGCCCAGATGCGCCTGGAAATCCTCGAAGCGGCGCACGCCGAGGAAGCATTCGCGCAGCACCAGCAGGGTCCAGCGGTCGCCGACCACGGACAGGCTGCGGGCGATGGAGCAGGGCAGTTCGTCGATTTCGTCCCAGCGCATGGGGCTCCTTCTGGCGTCATCCCCGCGCAGGCGGGGAACCAGTTTTCGCGCAGATTCCGGCCGCATTGCCGCTGGTCATTGCGCCAAAACTGGATTCCCGCCTGCGCGGGAATGACAAGCATGAGTTGACTAGTTCCAAAATGGAACTTACTCTCCGTCCACAGCCAAGTCAACGCGCCGCGCAGCGCGAGCCTTTAAGGAGAACTTCCATGAGCGAGCACCCCGACGCAGCGTGGAAGAAGACCGCCTGCATCCTGTGCAGCGTCAACTGCGGCCTGGAAGTGCATACCGGCGGCGCCGACGGCCGTCACATCACCAAGATCCGCGGCGACGACGCGCACCCGCATTCACAGGGCTATGTCTGCGAGAAGTCGCAGCGCATGGACCGCTACCAGAACGGCGCCGACCGCCTGCGCTCGCCGATGCGGCGCCGGCCGGACGGCAGCTACGAGGCGATCTCCTGGGACACGGCGATCAGCGAGATCGCCGCGAAATTCCTGGCGATCAAGCGCGAGCACGGCGGCGAGAGCATCCTGTATTACGGCGGCGGCGGTCAGGGCAATCACCTCGGCGGCGCCTACGGCGACAGCACCCTCAAGGCGCTCGGCAACAAGTACCGCTCCAACGCGCTGGCGCAGGAGAAGACCGGTGAGTTCTGGGTGCAGGGCAAGATGCTGGCCACCGGCACCCATGGCGACTACGAGCACTGCGAGGTGGCGCTGTTCATCGGCAAGAACCCCTGGCAGTCGCACGGCTTCGCCCGCGCCCGCGTGCTGCTGCGCGAGATCGAGAAGGACCCGAAGCGCAGCCTGATCGTCATCGACCCGCGCCGCAGCGAGACGGCTCAGATGGCCGACCATCACCTGCAGATCAAGCCCGGCACCGACGCCTGGTGCCTCGCGGCGCTGGCCGCGACCCTGGTGCAGGAGAACCTGGTGGCGCGCGACTGGGTGGCGGCGCACACCAGCGGCTACGAGCAGATCGAGCCGGTGCTGCAGCGCATCCCGGTGGCGCAGTACGCCGAAACCTGCGGCGTCGACGAGGCGCTGCTGCGCACGGTGGCGCGGCGCATCGCCAGCGCCGAAAGCGTGTCGGTGTACGAAGACCTGGGCATGCAGATGAACCTGCATTCCACGCTCGGCAGCTACCTGCAGCGCCTGCTGTGGTTGCTCACCGGCCACTACGGTCGCAAGGGCACCGCCAATGCGCCGGTGCCGTTCCTGTCGCTGGCCAAGGCCAGCAAGGGCGAGACGGGAATTGGAGGGGGCAAGTCCGGACCGAGAGTGGAGCGGCGCAGCCCGGTGGCCAACGCCAAGATCATCATCGGCCTGATCCCCTGCAACGTCATCCCCGAGGAGATCCTCACCGACCACCCCAAGCGCTATCGCGCCATGCTGGTCGAGAGCGGCAACCCGGTGCATTCGCTGGCCGACAGCCAGCGCATGCGTGCCGCGCTGCGCGCGCTGGACTTGAGCGTGGTGATCGACGTGGCGATGACCGAGACGGCGCGCGAGGCGGACTACGTGCTGCCGGCGGCAAGCCAGTTCGAGAAGTGCGAGGCGACGTTCTTCAACCTGGAGTTCCCGCGCAACGCCTTCCACCTGCGCCGGCCGCTGTTCGAGGCGCTGCCCGGCACCTTGCCGGAAGCGGAGATCCATGCCCGCCTGGTCGAGGCGATGGGCGAGCTGTCGGAGCGCGACTACCGGCCGCTGCGGCGCGCGCTGCGCCTCGGCCGCTGGGCCTTCACCGCCGCGTTCCTGTGGGCCACCGTGCGCAATCCACGTGTCGCCCGCTACGCCGCGGTGGTGCTGTACCGCACGCTCGGCCCGACCTTGCCGAAGGGCATGGAGTCCGCCGCCGCGCTGTGGGGCCTGTGCCTGCTCTACGTGCAGGGCAACCGCAAGGCGGCGGCGCGTGCCGGCTTCGGCGGGCCGGCGCCGCTGGCGGGCAACCGCCTGTTCGAGGCGCTGCTGGCCAATCCTTCAGGCGTGGTCTACGCCGACAGCGAGTACCAGGACAGCTGGAGCGCGATCAAGCTCAAGGACCGCCGCATCAACCTGCACCTGCCCGAGCTGCTGCCGGAGCTGGAGAAGCTGGGGCAGGAGCCCCCGCCACACGATGCCGAGTATCCCTACGTGCTGTCCGCCGGCGAGCGTCGCAGCGAGACCAGCAACACCGCAGTGCGCGATGCCGGCTGGCACCGCAAGGGCCGCCTCGGCGCGCTGCGCATCAGCCCGCAGGATGCGCTGGCGCTGGGTTGCGGCGACGGCGATTGGCTGCGCCTGAGCACGCGCCGTGCCAGCGTCGAGGTGGCGGTGGAAGTCTCGGCGATGATGCAGCCCGGCCACATCTCCCTGCCCAACGGCCTCGGCCTGGATTACCGTAATGCCGACGGCCGCGTGGTGCGCAAGGGTGCACCGCCCAACGAGCTGACCGATTGCGCGCAGCGCGACTTCCTGGCCGGCACGCCCTGGCACAAGCATGTGCCGGCGCGGCTCGAGCGGGTGCAATGAGGAACGGACGATGAACACAGGCACTCAGAAAGGCGCGGCTCTGGTGATCGGTGCCGGCGACGCCACCGGCGGTGCCATCGCCCGGCGTTTCGCCCGCGGCGGCTACGTCG
>CAYWPB010000090.1:0-11449 GCA_964458725.1 uncultured Nevskia sp.
GAGGCGGTGGAGAAGTTCGGCTTCCAGTACAAGGACGGCGCGCAGATCGTGCGCGGCGATCTCAAGACCGACTTCGACTTTTGCGCCAAGACCTGTGCCGGCACGCCCTACGCCTACCAGGTGACGCGCGCCGACTTCGATCACATCCTGATCAACGAAGCCCAGCGGATGGGTGCGGAGGTGCGCTACCGCGAGGAGATCGCGGCCGCCGACTTTTCCGGTGCGCAGCCGCTGGTCACCAGCCGCGATGCGCAAGGCCGGGAATCGGTGCACCGTGCGCGCTTCGTCTTCGATGCCAGCGGCTTCGGCCGCATCCTGCCGCGCCTGCTCGGCCTGGACCGTCCCGCCAACTTCCCGGTGCGCGCCTCGCTGTTCATGCACGTCGAGGATCAGATCGTCGACGCCGATTTCGACCGCAACAAGATCCGCGTCGCGGTGCACCCGGAGCTTGAGGATGTCTGGTACTGGCTGATTCCGTTCTCGCAGGGCCGCGCCTCGGTCGGCGTGGTGGCGGAGGACGCGTTCCTGCAGAAGCATCCGGGCGACATCACCGCGCGCTTCCAGGGGCTGATCGCCGAGGAGCCGGGCATGAAGCGCATGCTGCGCAATGCCCGCCCCCTTTGGCCGGAGGCGCGCGAGATCCGCGGTTACGCCACCGCAGTGTCGAGCATGCACGGCCCCGGCTTCGTCCTGCTCGGCAACGCCGGCAAGTTCCTCGACCCGGTGTTCTCCTCCGGCGTGACCATCGCGCTCAAGTCCGCTGCCCTGGCGGTGCCGTTGGCGGTGCGCCAGCTGCAGGGTGGCGCGGTGGACTGGGAACGGGAATTCACCGAGCCGCTGATGCTCGGCGTCGACACCTTCCAGGGCTATGTCGAAACCTGGTACGAGGGCGCGCTGCAGGAAATCATGCTTAGCGACCGGCGGCCGCCGCGGGTCTACGAGCTACTGTGCAGCGTGCTCGCCGGCTATGCCTGGGACACCGAAAATCCCTATGTCGGCCACTCCGGCCGCCGTCTGCGCGCCCTGGCGCAGACGCTGCGCAACGAACGCTAGGTAGTTAACCAGGGGCTCCCCAGGCTTAAGGCGCTCCCAACGCGCTGTTGTCGTGCAAGGCCACTTCCAGCACCGGCGCCGGCGCCAGCAGCCGCTCGGTTGGCAGCAGGCGCAGGGCCGGGCGGCCTTTGACGCTGGACGGGTCGACGCTGCGGCCGTTCACGATCACTTCATAGTCCAGGTGCGGGCCGGTGGCCCAGCCGCTGTGGCCGACAGTGCCGATCACCTCGCCGGCGCTGACGGCGCTGCCCACCTTCAGGCCCGGCCTGAAGCGGGCGAGGTGGCTGTAAGCGGTCTCGATGGCACCGTCGTGGCGGATGCGCAGCACCCAGCCGAAGCGCGGCTCGCGGCCCATCGACTCGATCACGCCGTCGCCGGTCGCGTGCACCGGCGTGCCAACCGGCGCGGCGTAGTCCACGCCTTTGTGGAAGCGGCGCACCTTGAGGATGGGATGCATGCGCCAGCCGAACGGCGAGGAGACGCGGGCGCCGGGAATTGGCGCGGTGAGCGCCGCTGACTGTGCAATCGCCGCAGGCACCGGGCCGGCGGCGCCCAGGCTGGAGGAAAGCCGCAGGTCTGGACCAGGGTCGGGTCCCTGCGCAGCGCGGGCCGGGAGGCTGAGGGCGGCGCACAGGCCGATCAGGACACAAAGGCCTCGCGGCCGTTCAAATGCCAATGCATGCACGTCAATGTCTCGCTCTGTCCGCGTCCCTGGACCGGTTGGCTGGATTTTGGATGGCGCCGCAGGCGACGCCGCGCCTCTGTGGGCGCCTGTTTTTCTTCGGCCGGAGCGGGGCTCCGGTGAAACTCCCGCTGCTACCGTGCCCGATTACGGGGCGTGCTGCAACCCTGGTGGATGAATCTCTCATCAGGTGTCTCCTTTCTACGACAGCCCCGGCGCGCTGGGCGCGCCGGGTCGACGAACGGTCAGGACGTGCCGCTCAGAGGCTGAACGGCTTGTTGAGGCCGAAGTACAACGCGGCGCGCGGCCCGAACTGCGGCGCCCCGACGCCGATGCCGGTGCCGTCGCGGATCTCGTTGTCGCGGTCGAGGATGTTGAGCACCGCCAGGCGCAGGCCCAGATCGCCGAAGCCGTCGCTGAGGTGGATGTTGCGGAAGGCCGAGACGTCCACCTGCACGTTGGGCCGCAGCTTGCCGCCGTTGGGAATGCCGGGAGCGTCGCGGCGCAGGCCGTCGCCATAGCTGCCCTGGATGCCGTAGGTGGTGCCCAGCCACTTGTAGGAGGCGCCGCCGGCGGCGGTCCACAGCTGGTCGTGGTCGAGGTAGATGGTGTGGTTGCGGATGTAGTCGAGGTCATCCTGGGCGAAGTTGAACTGGCCCGAGACGATGTTGCTGCCCTGCGCCACCGAGCGTGCCGCGTTGAGGTAGGCCGAGAAGTTGCCACTGCGGTAGTTGCTGCTGAATTCGATGCCGTAGACGTGGCCGGTGTCGTAGTTGAACGGCGTGAAGATCAGCGCGGTGCCGAACTGCCCCTCGTCGATCAGGTTGCGGGCGTAGCGATAGTACGAGTCCAGGCCGACGTTCAGCTCCGGCGTCAGCTGATGCACCACGCCCAGGTCGAAATAATGCGAGCGCTCCGGCCGCACCGGGTCGTTCTGCGTCACCTCCGGCGCCTGCGTGGTGTCGTCGAATTTGCCGATCGAGGTAGAGGCGACCAGCTCGTTCGGCGGCGGCGTGAAGTAGCGGGCGTAGCCGGCATGGAGCGTGGTGCGCGGCGTCAGGTAGTCGAGGATGCCGATGCGCGGGCTGAGCTGGCTGCCGCTGGTGTAGGCGTTGAGCTTGTCGAAGCGCAGGCCGTAGTTGACGATCAGCTTTTCGCTGACGTCCCACTTGTCCTGCAGGTAGAGGCTCAGCAGGGTGTTGCCGTTCTTGGGGTTGTTGTCGACGATGGTGACCGGGCCGCCGTTGACCTTGCCGCTGCTGTCGGTGGTGAACACCGTGGAGGTGTTGTCGGCGCGGTCGTCCTCGCTGCTCGCCGAGAAGCCGACGCCGAGCGTGTGCGACTCGGTGAGCGGATAGCTCAGGTCGCCCTGCACCCCGTTCGCCGCAGCCTTGCGCTTGATGCGCGCGGCGACGCCGTTGAACGCCAGGTCGCCGAGCCCGTCCGGCGCGAACTCCACCGTGCTGGTGCGGCTGAACACCGCCAGCTGGTAGTTCAGCTCGTCGGGCAGGCTGCCTTGCAGGGCGAGGATGCCGTACTGGTTGCGCTCGTACTGGCGCTCGTCGAGGCCGCGCGAATCGATGGTGCGACCGCCGACGCTGGCCATCGTCGGCGCGGCTGAGGCATCGCAGTCGCTGTTGCCGTTGAGCTGGTTGACGAAGTCGCAGTTGACCGGCTGGCCCGGGTTGTTGGGGATCTCCAGGCGCGTGCCGGTGGCGGCGAGGATCGCGCTCAGCTTGGTATGCGCGTTCAGAAGGTATGAGAAATAGCCGAAGCCCTTGCCCTGCGAGGTCCAGTCGTGGATCGCGGTGCTGGCGTTGGTCGGGTTCTCCACGCCCAGGTTGCTCGACAGGTATTCGCCGGTGACATAGGCGCTGAATTTGCCGTAGGTTTTGCCGAGCTGGAAGCTGGGGTTGAGCGTGTCGTGGCTGCCGCCGTAGAGGTCGATCTCGCCTTGATCGAGGCGGTCCTTGGTGACGATGTCCACCACCCCGGCGGTGCGCAGCCCGTATTCGGCCGGCAGCGCGCCGTCGTTGAGCGTGATGCTCTTGGCGAAGCGCGGATCGAACACCTGGCCGAAGCCGCTGACGCCGTCCGGCAGGATGATGCCGTTGATGCGGTACTGCAGGTCGGCATGGTCGCCGCGGACGTGGACCTGGCCATAGGAGTCGTTGGCCACGCCCGGCGCCTGCAGCAGCACCTGGTTGAACGGCGTGTTCTCGCCCTGCGGCAGCTGCTCGATCGCCTTCTCGCTGAAGCTGTACTGGCTGCTGCCAGTGGCGGGCGAGAGACTGTTGCGCGCGCGCTCGAAGCGCTGCGCGGTGACCGTGACGGTCTGCAGCTTCTGCTCGGCCAGGGCGAGACTGGCCTTGCTGCTGCGGCCGGCCGCGACCTGCACCTCGACGCTGTTGAACTGGCCGTTCTTGGCGGCGCCGACGCTGTAGCTGCCGGAGGCGACGCCGCCGATGGTGAAGACGCCGTGCTGGTCGGTCTGCGCCCGCGCGACGACCTTGCCGGCGGCGTTGGACAGCTGGATCTTGGCGGCGCCGACGGGCTGGCCTTCACCGTCGATGACGATGCCTTCGACCGTGCCCTCGCTGTTGGAGGCGGCGATCAGCTGGGTTTCGGCGGCGATGGCGGGAAAGGCGAGGGCGGGCCCGGACAGGCCCAGGAATACGGCGAGCAGATGGCGGCGCGCGCCAGGGCGCGCCGCAGGCGAAAGGAAACGCATGGGGTTCATCCTCGATGATGAAAGCTGCGCGCGACGGCAGGCGTCGCGCGGGATGGTTACGGCTGGGTCAGGCGAGGATGAGAGGCGGGCCGCGGCTGGGCGGCAGCGTGTAAAACGAGATGAGCGCCGCGGCGAGCGGCGAAGCCACCGGGGCGGCGACGCCCTGCGGCACGCAGATTGGAGCTTCGACAACCACCGGCGTGCCGCCGGCGGCATGGGCCAGGGCGCAGACTTCGCAGGCCGCGCTGTTGTCCGGCTTCAGCTCGTGGCTGGTGGCGTGCACCACCGCCATCGCCTGCACGGCGAGAAAGCCGAGGGCGATGAGGAAGCGGGACAGGACCGGGAAGCGGCGCATGATCGGCTCAGCTGTGTCCGTTGCCGTTGCCGTTGCCGTTGCCGTTGCCGAGGCTCGAGCCGGATAGGGCGCGCACCACGCCGGCGATCACGGTCAGCACCGCCAGCACGCAGACGATCAGCGGGCCGGAAGGCAGGTCCAGCGGCACCGACAGCCACAGGCCCAGCGCGTAGCCGGCGGCACCGACGGCGTAGCCGAGCAGCAGGCCCCTGAGGCTGCCGAGGCCGCGCACCGCCAACGCCGGCAGGATCAGGGTAGCGAACACCAGGTAGACGCCGACTAGTTGCACCGAGGCGGTGACGTTGAGCGCGAACAATGGATAGAACCACATCGGGTGCTTGTGCGCGCCGAGCCACCAGGCGACGAGAATGCCGGCGTAGAGCAGCGCCACCGGCCAGACCTGGCCGAAGTTGACCCATAGGATCTGTCCGGCGAGCAGCTCGGTGAGGTGCTCGCCGCCGTGCGGGTTGTGCGCCAGCAGCAGGATCGAGACGCAGGCGGCGACAACGTAGAGGCAGCCGATCAGCGCTTCCTGCACGGCGGCCAGCTTGCGCTCGGTCCAGGACAGCAGGGCCGAAGCCAGCAGGGCGGCGACGCCGGCGGCGAGCTGCAGGGTCCAGCCCTGGCTCTCGTAACCAGCGGCTTCCACCGCGATCACGCCGAGCGCGGCGATCTGGGCGATGGTCAGGTCGATGAAGATGATGCCGCGACGCAGTACCTCGCGGCCCAGGGTGACGTGGGTGGCGGTCACCACCAGGCCCGCCGCGAGCGGCGGCGCCAGCAGCGACCAGTCGAAACCTAACGAGGTCATTGGCAGGCCCTAGTCGCTGCTCTTGCCGTTGGCGGCGGCGAGCAGGCGGTCGATCGTCACCTGGAACAGCTGGAACAGGTCGTCGGTGCCGTCGACGCCGCCGACGGTGAACGGCAGCTTCACCGCGGGGATGCCGGCTTTCTGCGAGAAGAACTGCGCGGCCTTGGGATCGTTGTAGGCGGCGTAGACCACCATCTTCGCCGGGTTGCGGCTGAAGTTCTGCAGCAGCTCGGACAGCTGGCCGGCGCTAGGCGGGATGCCGGGCTTGGGCTCGAGCGCGCCGACTTCCTTCATGCCGAGCCAGTCGTAGAGGTAGATCCACTCCTTGTGATAGCTCAGCGCGGTGAGGCCGGCCAGCGGCCTGGCCTGTTCCTTCCACTTCGCCAGCGCCGCCTGCCAGCGCGCCGCGAAGTCCTTGCCGCGCGCGCGGTAGGCGTCGGCGTGGGCGGCGTCGAGCTCGGCCAGGCGTTCGGTCAGCGCCTCGGCCACCTTGCCGATGTTGTCCGGGCCGGTCTGGATGTGCGGGTTGCCGTAGGGGTGGATGTCGCCCTCGGCGCGGTCCAGCTTCTCCGGCACCTCTTTCATCGTCACGAACTTGCTGGCCTCGAACAGGCCCGGCTTGCCGGGCTGGATGTTGGGATTGGCCGCGGTCTGCTGCAACACCGGGAACCAGCCGATCTCCAGCTCGGCGCCGGTGCACACCGACAGGTCGGCGTTGCGGAAGTGCGCGATCAGGCTTGGCCGCGGCTGGATCTGGTGCGGGTCCTGCTGGCCGGTGGTGGCGACGTAAAGGTCCACGTCCTTGCCGCCGATCTCCTTGACCAGGGCGCCCCATTCGGGCTCGCAGGCGAAGACTTTCAAGGCGGCGGAAGCGGGTGCCGCGGCGGCCATCAGGACGGCGCAGGCGGCGAGGCGGAGCAGGATTTTCATCGGGGCGGGGCTCAGAAGGTATGGGCCGGGTGCGAACCCAGGCTGAAGATGTATTGCAGGAACACCTGGTTGTCGCCGCCGCCGGCGACGCGCGATTCGTCGCGGTTGTACTGCAGGCGCAGGCGGCTGAACTCGCTGTGCGACCAGTCGATCATCGCGCTGTAGCGCTGGGGATGGCCCCTGTCGGCGAGGATCGCCAGGGTGGTGTCCGGCGCCGGGTCGGAGACGTCGTTGCTGCTGCCGACGCGGTCGTAGCGCACGCCGGCGCGCCACATTGGCATGAACTGGTACACGCCCTGGATGTAGAAGCCCGACTGGTGGCCGCGGTAGTCGCTCATGACCGCCGAAGTACCGGGGTCGAACACCAGGCTGCCGCGCTCGCTGCGCACGAAGTATTCGCCCTGCACCACGGCGTTGTGCACCGTGGGATTGCCGTGCGGCGCCCACTTGTAGATGAAGTCGAAGATGCCCATGCCGCTGTGGCCGGAGAAGTCGGTGGTGCCGAAGTCGTCGCTGGTGCTGCGCTTGTCCGAATCGACGCGGTAGTAGGAAAGGCCCAGGCGGTAGGAGGAGCTGTCGTTGAGGTCGTCGCCGTAGTGCACGAACACGTCCTTGGCCGGCACTCCGGAGCGCTTGTCGCCGCCTCCGGGGAAGTGGCCGCCGCGGGTCAGCTCGCCGCCGAACTCGAGGAACACGTCGAGCGGCGCCACCCATTTCAGCTGGCCGCCGTCGTCGTTGAGCTGGTCGCCGAGCATGGTGCGGTAGACCAGCGGCGCGTCGACGAAGTCCCAGGCGTGGGTGTGGACGTGGTTCTGGTAGCCGATGTCGGAGTAAAAGCGGCCGATCTTGGCGACCAGGCCGTAGGGCAGGGAGGTGGTGTTGATCGCCGCCTCCTCCACGCTCACCGTCGTGCTGCCGTCGGCATTGGTGTCGAGGGAGATGTTGGCGAAGCCGTGGAAGTAGTCGTCGACGTTGGCTTCCAGCGCCAGCTCGGTCTCGCGCAGCGACAGGCCGGCCGGGCGGAACTCGGTGTCGGTGCTGAGGATGTAGCCGGGGATGTGCACCGGGCCGTCATTGCCGTAGTTGGCATAAGTGCCCTGCAGCACCAGGCTGATCTTGGGGTTGAACGCGGTGCCGGCATCCGCGGCGTGGACCGGCAACGAAAAGCTCAACAGCGAGATGCCGCAGACGCCGGCGACGGATACGGCCTGGCGCGAACCGGAAATGCGCATGAAACGAGTCCTCTCCCGAAAATAACGACGCGGCCCCCCAGGGGCACGCGATGCCTGAAGCGCTTAGGCGGGGAGAGCGGGAGGGCCGCGGCTGGGCGGCAGGGTGGCAGGGCGTTGCGGGACGGATTGCGGCACCGGCAGCGCCGGTGCTTCGCCGCGGGGAACCAGGATGCCGGCGGTATCGATCACCGCCGGCGTGCCGCCGGCCGCGTGGGCCAGCATGCAGACTTCGCAGGCCGCGCTGCTTTCCGCCTTCAGCTCATGGCTGCTGGCATGCACCACTGCCATCGCCTGCACGGCGAGGAAGCCGAAGGCGAGAAGAAGGCGGGAAAGGACCGGAAAACGACGCATAAGACGTTTAAATAACACGAACCGGCCGCAACTGGAAAGCAGTTGGGACGAGCCGTGGCCGCCGCCCCGGTGGCTTCAGCCGACCGCGTCGCCGGTCCGGCCGCGAGCCACCCGCAGCAGACCGCGGCGTACCGCCGGGGCCAGGTCGACCATCACCGCGCCGGCCAGGATCAGCAGGCAGCCGATCGCCGGCACCGTGCCCAGGCGCTCGTGCAGCACCAGCGCGCCGGCCAGCGCCGCGAAGACGCTTTCCAGCGACAGGATCAACGCCGCTTCCGCCGCCGGAGCATGGCGCTGCGCCACGATCTGCAGGGTGTAGGCGATGCCGCCGGAGGCGACGCCGGCATAGGCGATGGCCGGCAGGCTGGCGCGGAAATCGGGCCAGGCGGCGTTCTCCACGCCCATGCCGAGCGCGCCGGCGCCGAGCGCGGTGACCGTGTACTGGATGAAGCACAGCAGAAAGGGCCGGTTGAGCCGGCCGAGGAAACGGGCGATCAGGGTGATGTGCAGGGCCCAGACCAGGTCCGAGGCCAGCAGCACCAGGTCGCCGCGCGACCAGCCGCCGTTCTTGCCGCCGGCCAGCAGCCAGGCGCCGAGCACCGCCACGGCGCAGGCCAGCAGGACCAGCGGCCGCGGCGGCGTGCCGGCCACCGCCCAGACCACGAAAGGCACAAAGGCGACATACACGGCGGTGAGGAAACCGCCATTGGTGGCGGTGGTCCCGGTCAGCGCCCACTGCTGCAGGGTTGCGCCGGTGCACAGGCAGAGCCCCACCAGCAGTGCCAGGCCGAGGTCGCCGCGCCGCAGCGGCGGCGCGGCGGCATGGCGCGATTCGAACCAGGCCAGCGGCGCCAGCAGCAGCGCCGACAGCAGGAAGCGCGCGGCGACGAACAGCACCGGCCAAGCCGCCGCGTGCAGGTCCTTCTGGGCGACGAAGGCCGTGCCCCAGATGAAGGCGCACAGCAGCAGCAGGAGATCGGCCTTGAGGCGGGTCATGGGATATGGATAAGCCCGCTGGAGGCGGGCTTATCCTTTGACGGTGAGGTCGTTGGCGGGCGCGCTCAGAACGGGATGTCGTCGTCCTCGAAGCTGTCGCCGCCGCCCTGCGGGGCCGGCGCCGGAGCCGAGCGGGCCGGGGCGCGTTCACGCGGCGCGGAACCGCCGCCGCCGCGGGAACCGCTGTAGCTGCCGCCGCCGAAGCCGCCACCGCCGCCACCGCCACCACCGCGGCCGCCGAGCATCTGCATGTCGTTGACCTGGATCTCGGTGGTATAGCGGTCGTGGCCTTCCTTGTCCTGCCACTTGCGGGTGCGCAGCGAGCCTTCGACGTAGATCTTCGAGCCCTTCTTCAGGTACTGGCCGACGATCTCCGCGAGCTTGCGGGTGAATACCAGGTTGTGCCACTCGGTGCGTTCCTTTTTCTCGCCCGAGGTCTTGTCGGTCCAGGACTCGGAAGTCGCCAGAGTAAGGTTGCAATAGGCATCGCCGTTGGGGAAGGACTTCATCTCCGGGTCCTTGCCCAGGTTGCCGATCAGGATGACTTTGTTGACGCCACGAGCCATGTGCTCCTCCGTATCAATCGAACTGCGGGTTGGTGTGCCGCCCACGACCGGTCGCGCGCGGCTGCTCGTCGGCAGTTGGCGCAGTGCGGATGGACGGGGGTGGGAGAGGAGGGCGGACCGGGATCGGTGAAACGGATTGCGGCTGGCGGTGGTTCATCGACGGTCCTCGTTCATGCGCCGGAAATGGGACGGTCGGTCCGGCGCACCCTCACTGCGGGGAAGCATACACCAGGGCCGCCGCGGCGGGAGGGGCAGATCGGCCGGTGCGCGAGGAGTCGGCGGCAAGAACCTGCCGCGACAGGAATTGTTGGTACTTCTCAGGCGGTGCTTGCGCTGCCGCGAGGCGGCGGAGTGTGCATGGAATAGGCCAGCGCCAGCCACAGCAGGGGCAACGCTGCGGCGACCGCCAGCAGGCCGGACGGGTGCTGCTGGTCCAGGGCCCAGATGCAGATCACGCCGCCCAGAGGCTGACCCAGGAACTGGGCGGTGGCATAGACGCCCAGTGCAGCGCCCTTCTGATCGGGCGGCGCGCGGCGCGACACCAGCGAGGGCAGCAGGCCCTCCAGCAGGTTGAACGGCAGGAAGAACAGCACCAGGCCGGCGACCAGCCCGGTCTTGCCCGGCACCAGGCCGGTGACCAGCAGGGCGACGGCCAGCAGCAGCACGGAGCCCAGCAGCAGGCTGCGGGCGCCGCCCTTGTCGGCGCGGCGCATCAGCGGCAGGGCAAAGACCAGGGTGCCGAGCAGCACCGGCAGATACAGCTTCCAGTGCTGGTCGGAGGACCAGCCGAAGCGCTGCTGGATCAGCAGCGGCACGCCGGTGAACAGGCACAGCACCGCGGCGTGCAGCAGCAGGATGCCGCCCGACAGGCGCAGCAGTTCGAAGTCGGCGAAGACCTGGCCGATGCTGCCGGAGGACGCGCTTGTGCGCCGCTCCGCCGCGGGCACGGCCAGCCAAACCACCGGGATGGCGAGCAGCGACAGCACGGCGGTGAGCTTGAAGATGCCGCGCACGCCGCCGAGCAGATCCTCGGCGGCCGAGCCGAGGATGATGGCCAGCACGAAGGCCAGGCCCATGCCGGCGCCCATGATCGCCATGGCGACGGTGCGCACCTCCTCGCGGGTGACGTCGGCGAGCAGGGCGGTGACGGCCGAAGAAATGGCGCCGGCGCCCTGCAGGAAGCGGCCGAAGGCGATCCATTCGATATGGTCGGTGCCGCCGGCGACATAGCTGCCCAGGGCGAACACCAGCATGCCCACGGCGATCACCGGCTTGCGGCCGATGCGGTCGGACAGGCGCCCGAGCAGGATCTGGAACAGCGCCTGCGCCACGGCGGAGGCGATCATGGCGGCGGTGATCCAGGATTGCTCCGGATGCCCCGGCAGACCCTTGGCGTACAGCTCGAAGATCGGCAGGACCATGAACACGCCGAGCATGCGCAAGGCATAGACGGCGCCGAGCCCGAAAGTCGCCTTGAGTTCTTTGGAGTTCATTGCGGCAAAACGACAAGCGAAATTGATGCCGGACAGCCTGCTGACAATCTGGCCGGCGGCAGGACGCCGTAGTCCGCCATGGCCCGGCGCACTTGAAAACCGGGTGCACCGCAGCAACTAACGGCATATAGTAACCGATCGCCCTTTCCCCCGCCGTGCGGCCCCGCGCGGCTAGAGCCTTTTCGACTCCATGGATACCATCCATATCCGCGGTGCGCGCACGCACAACCTGAAGAACGTCTCGCTCGA
>CAYWPB010000091.1:0-8467 GCA_964458725.1 uncultured Nevskia sp.
ACCGGCGCGGTGTACTTGGTCGAAGCGGTGGTCGGCGTGGAACCATCGGTGGTGTAGTAGATCGTCGTGCCGGTGGTCGTATCGGCGATGGTTACGTTCTGGGCGTTGTTGTAGGTCCCGGCAGCGGGGCTGAAGGTGGGCGTGGCGACGGCCAGGGTATAGGTGGCGGAAGCCACCGCGCTGTTGGTGTATCCAGCGAGGACGCCGATCGCCTTGATCGTCGTCGTGGTGGTGACGGCGATCGGTCCGTTGTACTTGGCGGAGCTGGTGGTCGGGATGGTGCCGTCGGTGGTGTAGTAGATCGCCGCCCCGGTGGTGGCGTCGCTGATGGAGACGCTCTGTGCGCTGTGGTAGGTGCCGCCGGCAAGGCTGAGCGTGGGCGTCGCGACGGTCAGGGTATACGTGGCGGTCGCCACCGCGCTATTGCTGTCGCCGGCCGCGACCGCGATGGCCTTGATGGTGGTCGTGGTGCTGACGGCAATCGGCGCGCTGTACTTGGTGGAGCTGGTGGTCGGGGTGGCGCCGTTGGTGGTGTAGTAGATTGCCGCTCCGGTGGTGGCGTCGCTGATGGTGACGTTTTGGGAGTTGTTGTAGGTGCCGCTGGCCGGGCTGAGGGTCGGCGTGGCGGTCGCGATCAGCGGCGTCGCGCTGGCCTCGGCGGATCTGGTGCCGGTTCCCGAAGTGTTGGTGCCGGCAACCTGGAAATAGTACTTCGTGCCGTTGCTCAGGCCGGTGGACATGTAGTCGGTCGCGGTCACGCCGGTCGCCACCGGAGCCTCGCCGCCGGAGACTGTTCCCCGATACACGATGTAGCCCGTCGCCCCGGTGACCGAGTTCCAACTGAGCGCGACCTGGGCGTCGCCTGGTGTCAGGGCCAGCCCGGTGACCTGCGTCGGCACCGCTGCCGGCGTGGCGCTCGCTTCATTCGACGGCTCCGACATTCCCGCGGAATTGACGCCGACGACTTTGAAGAAATAGTGGACCCCATTCGACAGTCCGGTCACGGTGGTGTACGCCGTGGTGACGCCGGTCGATACGGGGGCCGGGGCTTCGCCGCCGGCGGCCGTGCCCTGGTACACGTTATAGCTGGAGACTCCCGCGTCCGCAGTCCAGCTCAGGGAGATTCTTTTGTCTGCGGCGGAAGCCTGCAGGCTTGCGGGCGCGGCGGGAGCCAGCGTGACTTTGAAGACGGCCCCCCCATTGTGCGTGCCGCCCGCTGAAACAGGCCCGTACAGATTGCCGTCGGATGCCTGCATGATCCCGTGCGGATGGCGTCCATCCGCCGCGTTGGTAAACGAGTGCAGGGTGGTGAGAACTCCGCCGGCGGTAAGCTTGAACACTGTGCCGTCGCTCCGGGCCCCGCCGCCGTAAGTCGTGCCATAGAAGCTGTGATCGGTTCCCTGGATCAGGCCCGTTGCATAGTCGCCGTCCGCGCCACCCGTGAACGTATGCAGGCTCGTCAGCTGCCCGGCGGTGGTCAGGTGAAACACCGTCGCCGGGATGCTGGAACTGGCGGAGACGCTGGTGACGTCGGTGGTGCCGTAGAAGGATCCGTCGCTGGTCCGGAGCAGCGTGCGCGGTGCCGCTCCGTCCGCTTTTCCGGCGAAGCTGTAGAGCGTGGTCAGGGCGCCTTCTGGCGTGAGTTTGAACACCGTGCCATGGCCCGACGCCCCGCCGGCCTGCGTGACTCCGTAGAAATTGCCGTCGGCGCCCATGATGAGCCGGCGCGGCGCGCCACCATCGGCCGCGCCGCTGAAGGAATACAGGGTGCTCTGTGTTCCAGAGGGGCTGACGCGGAACACCACACCGTGGCCCGAGCTGCCTCCGGCCTGTGCCACGCCATAGAACATGCCGCCTGTCGCTTGGAGCAGGCCACCCTGGGGGCTCGAACCATCGGCTTTGCCAGTAAAGGAATAAATGTTCTTCAACGTTCCGGATGGCGTCAGGCTGAACAGAGTTCCAAAGCCACTGTCACCTCCAGTCCGGGTGGTGAAATAGAAGTTGCCATCGCCCGCCTGAAGCAGCGGGGTCCCATCAGTGGCGACAGATCCCTCGCTGGCGCCGAAGGTGTGAAGATTGGTCAGCGTGCCCTGGGTGGCGATGCAATAGACGGTTCCTTTTCCGCCGCTGTCATCGGTGGTCGTGCCGCAAAGGCTGCCATCGGCGGCCTGAATCAGGGGCGCGTAGGGACTGCTGCCTTCAAAGCCGCCTGCGAATTCATGCAGTTCAGTGGTTCCGGCCACCGCGGCATTCAGCAAACAGAGGATCAGGGAGATGGCCGCCGCGGCGAGGTTTTTTCTGCTGAGCCCCGAGCTGGATCTGTGCATTTGCATTCTCCAAGGCGGCTTCCCTTTCGCCGTTTCGCACCGCGAAGACAAATCCCGGCCGGCTCGACCCGCAACTGACGTCGCGCGACTGGAAGTGCTTCCGGAGGCAAGCAATGGATTCGACCCCGGGCTTATACGCGAGTGACATTTGGTTCACCGTTCGGTATCCAACACTCCACTGACCGAAGCGCCAGGAATGCTGTTATTGCCCTGCTTTGCCGGCCTGAAGCAGTGTTTTCGGCCTTCGACTGGCGCACCCGCCGGCGCGGTGAGCCCTCACGGCGATGGACGTCTCCCGCCACCCTGTCGAATCCGGCGAGGGGAGCTGCCTTGCTTTGAAGCGTCGGTACGCCCGGGAGGCAGGCTAAATGCTTGTAATCTTTTTGAAAGGCCGTGATGGTGTTCATCTTTCGCCGGGGCGATTTTCTGCTACGCTCGACGGCGAGATGCGGCCAAGCCGGCGGCGCGGTGGTACAGGGAAGCAATCCGCTCCGCACTTAAAAAGGTGGGCCCATCGGTAAGGGACGCTAGAACTCTGTCGATGTTTGGGGGAGATAGACGGGTATGATCGCCTCGACCCGCGCCGCGCTCGCCGCGGCCGTGATTTCTGTGTTTTCGCTCACCGCCTGCGACAACAACAACAATAACAACGGCGGCTCCGGCAGTTCTTCCAGTTCTTCGTCGAGCAGTTCCTCGGGCGGCGGTTCGTCGTCCGGCGGCAGCTCTTCGTCCAGCAGTTCGTCGAGCAGCGGCAGCTCTTCGGGCGGCACGTCCGGCGGCACTTCGTCCAGCAGCTCGTCTTCGAGCAGTTCCTCGTCCGGCGGCGGCTCTTCAGGCAGCTCTTCATCGGGCGGCTCTTCGTCCAGCTCCTCCAGCGGCAGCGCCTCGTCTTCGAGCAGCAGCTCCTCGAGCAGCTCTTCCGGCGGCGGCGCTTCGTCCAGCAGTTCCTCCTCCTCGGGCAGCTCGTCTTCCAGCAGTTCGTCTTCGAGCAGCTCTTCGTCCGGCGGCTCATCCTCCAGCAGCTCGTCGTCCGGCGGTAGTTCGTCCAGCAGTTCTTCGTCCGGTGGCGGTTCGTCCTCGGGCGCCACCACCTTGCTGCCGCTGGTGACCGGCGACCTCAAGCTGGTGCTGCTTGATCCGACGGCGACGGTGACTTCCAACAACAACCCCACCGCGAGCACCAATCCGCAACTGGTCGACACCGGGTTGATGGCGCAACCGAATATCACCAGCAGCAATCCGCCGGACGACACCAACGTCTACACCGGCTTTGAAACCGGCGCTATCAACAGCAGCACCGGTGCGGTGAGCGGCATCCACAGCGCGCGTGCGGTCTATCTGAAGGGTGGCAAGATCTTTACTGTCGACACCGTGCCTGGTGACAGCCATACGCCGGTGCAGGTGTCCAGCATCGCCAACGCCTGTGGCTTCTCAGGCGGGAATGCCACCCAGCTTGAGGATTTCGCCAATCCGCAGAACAGCTGGCTGCTGGTTGGTCAGCCTGGCACCGACAGCACCTGCTACACCAGCGACGACACCATGGTCGCGGTGAAGCTGACCACGGCGGCGAGCGCAGGAGGCGTCTCAGTGACGGGCCTCCAGGGCGCATTGGCGCTGCACGACAGCACCGGCACGATCACCGGCTTCCTCGATGCCGTGCTGAACGGCGACGGCACGCTCACCCTGCAGCACCGCGACGTGAACTTCGCCAGTCCGACCACCGTGGCCACCACGGCCAGCGGCACCGATGCAAAGGTGGCGAATGTCGGCATCAGCCTGGTCTATTTCGCCTTCCAGGCACAGGGCCAGAGCAGCTATCAGCTGTTCAGCTACAACGCCGGGACCGGCACCCTGTCGGGCGCGCTGTACACCTTCGCCAACGGCAAGCCGCAGGGCTTCAAGAACAGCGTCGCCAACGCCAGCACTTTCTTCTTCCCTGACGGGGACCGCGTGCTGCGCATCCCGCGCAGTGCGACGACGTCCGGGCAGGCGATCCTGATGACCACGCTCGGTGGCGGGCTGTCCATCGACCAGCTGGCGCTGACCAGCCAACGCCTGGTCGGTTCGGCCGGCAGCAGCTCCAGCAGCAGCGGGCTGATCTTTTCGATGCTGAACACCGCTTCGAACGCCACCGCCACCACTCTGCAAAGCAGCGGCGTCAATGGCACCACCGTGACCAATGCGAGGCTGAACACCGTTGACCCCAGCGGTCTGGTCTATATCAGTCTCAACGTCTCTGGCACTAGCGGCACCAGCGCCAGCGCGGTCGTGATCCACGACGATGGCAGCGGCTCGACCTCCACCGCCAGCGCGCAGTGGGCGGGCGAGGTGGATAGCGCCGACATCGCCAACGTGCAGACCGCGTTGCAGAACCCGCCAACGGCTGTGCTGCTCGACGTGGTGACCAACCCCAGCGGCCAGAACGGCACCCACACACTGACCGCGGTGACCTCCGCCACCGGCGTGGCGGCGTCCACCCTCGGGTCGATCAACAACTGCCAGTTCGCCCAGAGCTTCGGCATCGGGCGCTATGTCGGCATCCTGGCCCAGGTCCAGCACACCGGCGGCCCGGATCTGGACGCTTACTTCGCCGACATCCAGACCGCGAACTCGCTCAAGGCGGTCAGCACGGTGGATGGGTCGGACATCTACGTCGGCGGCTGAAAGCGCGCCTGGCGGAACAACAAGGGCCGGGTTACTCCCGGCCCTTGCTTTTGCGGGACGTGGGCCAAGCCGTAGCGAACGCCCCTCCCTAGTACTTGCCGGTGAGGCTCTCCCCGGAGAAAGCCGCCGTAGCCATACACCATCCCGGCCCTGTCATGGCGCTAGAGCAGCCGCAGGTCCTGCGGCGCGTGATCGAAGCGGTCGTTGCGGCCGTCGACATAGTTCACCGGCGCCGCTGCCAGCTCGTCGGCGTCCACATCGTCCAAGGCGGCGACGGACACGGCATGGAACAGGCCGCCGAATTGCGGATGGTCGCCGCTGGCCCAAGTGCGCACGCCGCAGGTCCTGCAGAAGCGGAAATGCAGGAAGGGTGCTGCCTTGCCCGGCGGCGTCCAGCAATAGTCGCTCAGCGCCTCGGCGCCCTGCTGCAGCTGGAAGCGCGCATCGGGAACGATGGTGAACCAGGTGCGCGATTTGCTACAGATCGAGCAGTTGCACTTGTTGGTGCCTTGGGCGGCGAGGTCGATCTGCGCGGTGAAGCGCACGGCGCCGCAATGGCAGCTGCCGCTGTAGAGCTTTTCCATGTCGGTCTCCTTCCTGATCAATGCCGGTGCGCGAGCCAGCCGGCCAGGCTGTCGAGGCCACGGCCCCAGCCGTCCTGATGGTCCCGGGCCGAGTCGGCGCTGGGCAGCAGGCGGTGGCGCAGTCGCAGCTCGGTGCGGTCCCCGCCAAGCGGCGCCAGTTCCACGGTGACGATGCTCTTGTGCGCGTCGTTACCGTCGGCGTACCAGCTGAACTCGATCAGGCGCGGGCGTTCCAGCCGCAGGTACTCGCCGCGGGTGGGGTAGCGGGTGCCGTTGCCGTGCATCACGATCAGGAAGCCGCCGCCGACGCCGGGCGTGATCTCGGCAGTGGTGTGGCCGCCGGGAATGGGGCGCATCCATTCGGCCAGGCTGTGTGGATCCAGCCAAGCCTCGTAGACCTCTTGCGGCGTGGCGGAGAGGATGCGGGTGATGCTCAGTTCATGGCTCATGCTTGCTTCCCTTCTTGCGCACCAGGAACGATTCCAGCGCATCGAGGCGCTGCTCCCAGAAGGCGCGGTAGGCCTCGAGCCAGCCGGCCGCGGCCTGCAGGGGCTCGGGGTTGAGGCTGATGTAGTGCACGCGCCATTCGATGCGCCGCCGGATCAGCTGCGCCTTTTCCAGCACCATGAGGTGCTTGGATACGGCGTTGAGCGACATGTCGTAGGCCACGGCGATGTCGCTGACCGTGGATTCGCCCCGGCGCAGGCGCGACAGGATGTCCCGGCGGGTGGGGTTGGCGAGCGCGGCAAACGTGCTGTCGTATGAATCAACCATATAGTTGAATGATATGCGAACGACGCACGGGGCGCAAGCGAGTGGGACGGCGGGACTAGAAGCTGAGCGTCGCCGCGTGCAGTCCGGCGATGCTGACTTCGCAGCGCTTGCTGTCCTTGTTGCAGAGGGCGGCGATCGGCAGGTTGTCGACCGTGCCCTCCATGGCGATCGTGTCGGACCAGAAGAAGGATTGGCCGGCGAGGACCTGGCGGCCGTTGACGGCGATGCTCGCGTCGGAAACGAACAGGCCGACATTCATCGTCGCGGTGATGGTGTACTGGGCCAGGCCGCCTGGCAGTCGCCAGTCGTGGCTGGTGGTGTAGAGGGTGCCGCAGGCGCTGAGGACTAGCGTCGAGGCGCCGAGCAACAGGGCATTCTTCATGGTTTGAGTCCGAAAATCCGCGTAACGCCGGTCGGGCTCCGTATTAGAGCCGATCCCCGCATCGATGCTCAATCGTTGTGCTGGTCGCCCAGGCGCGGCACGGCCCCGGCCAGGGCTTCGTCGGAGAAGCGGTGGCCGGGCAGGACGAAAGTGAAGCCCTTCTGCTCGGCCAGGTTCAGGAAAGTCTCGAGGTTGTTCGCGCTGCGGCGGTTGTCGTGGATCAGGATGATGTCGCCGCTTTGCAGCTGGTCGACGAAGGCCTTCATGGTCGCTTCAGGCACTACTACTGCCTGGTTTTCAGTGGCGCGCCGGAACTGGAACAGGCTGTCGAAGCTGGCGTTCCAGCGCATCACCGACATGCCGTCGCTTTCGGCGACGTGGATCGACTCCGGCGGGAAGTCGCCGAACGGCGCACGAAAATACAGCGGGTGGATGTCGACCGCATCGCGGATCGCCGCGCTGCACTGGGTGATCTCGCGCTGCATCCGCCGCGGGTCCTGTTGCTGCAGCTGGATCAGATCCAGGTGGTTGTAGCCATGGTTGGCGAGGATGTGCCCGTCCTTCACCAGTCGCTGCAGGGTCTGCAGGTTGCGCGCCGCATGCGCGTCGATCGCGGGGTCGAGGCCGCGGCAGGTGATGAACCAGATGCTCTTCGCCAGGTGGCGGTCCAGGGTGTCGAGGATCGAGGCGTCGGCGTCGAAATCGTGGGGGCCGTCGTCGACGGTCAGCAGCAGCACCTTGGTGCGCATCGTCACATCGGCCTGCGTCGGCCGGGCGGTCTGCGGATTCTCGATGATCTTGCCGTTGTCCTGGTTCATGCAGTAGGGCTCGGGCGCGCTCGAGCTGCGGATCCAGGGGACGAAGGCGGCAAGAAAGCCCAGGCTGACCAGGATCATCAGCGAGATGTAGCGGTCGGTCTGGCCGGTGAACAGGGACCTGCGGCGGTTCGGCGCGTTTTCCACCGGTTGCGCTTGCAGGGCCGCCGGATCCGGCGCGGCTGCGGCGCGCCGGGGGTAGCGGCGGCGGTCGAGCAGGAAGCAGATCAGTCCCAGCACCGAAAAGATGGTGGCGAACTGCCAGGCGATGAAGCCCGGGTGCGCGCCGTGCAGCAGGGACTGGCTGATCACATAGGTCCGGCCGCCGGAGGACGCCAGGGCAATCAGGTAGGCCCAGGTGCTGCCGACACGGGTCATCGCGAAATACATCAGTGCGATGTAGAACACCGTGAAGGGCAGGAACGGCCCGGTGACGTTGTCGAGAAAGATCAGCAACGCGTCGGCGAGCAGCAGGGTGGCCACGATCGAAGCCCTAGAAAGCCTGCGGTGCAGCAGCGACGCCGTCTCCATCCCTCCCCCTCGCTGTTTTTATTTGCTGTGGCCGAAGTATTAGGAAAAACCCGGAGTGATGTAAAGAAATGTAAAGCAATTGAAAGGAAGTGGCGCGCCCATGGCCGGCGCGGCTGCCAATCCGGGGCGGGCACCGGCCGGTACTTCCGTACCGCAGCGTACTATGTCGGATGCGGCTTGGCCAGGTATTCCTGTGACTGCATTTCGATGAGCCGGGAAACGGTGCAACGACGACACGGTGCCATGATCGCCGGTGGTTTGGCGATCATGTGGGTGCGGGAGTCGTTGCCGGGGGCCGTTTCCGGGGCGCGTCAGGTCAAGTGCGGCTTGGCCAAGTATTCCTGTGACTGCATTTCGATGAGCCGGGAAACGGTGCAACGACGACACGGT
>CAYWPB010000091.1:8567-11401 GCA_964458725.1 uncultured Nevskia sp.
GAGTCGTTGCCGGGGGCCGTTTCCGGGGCGCGTCAGGTCAAGTGCGGCTTGGCCAGGTATTCCTGTGACTGCATTTCGATGAGCCGGGAAACGGTCCGCTCGAATTCGAACTTGAGCTTGGTGCCGAGATACAGTTCCTGCATCGGCGCTTCCGCGCCGATCAACAGCTTGACGCCGCGGTCGTAGAACTCGTCCACCAGGTTGATGAAGCGGCGCGTCGAGTTGTCGTCGTCGCTGGTGAGCAGCGGCACGTAGGACAACACCACGGTGTGATAAGTCCGCGCCAGCTCGATGTAGTCGGCGGCGCCGCGCGGGCCATCGCAGAGTTCGTGGAAGTCGAACCAGGCCGCGCCCTCGGCGATGCAGCGGGCGGCGATCGGGCGGCCGTTGATGATCAGCTCGGTGCGCTCGCACACACCGTGCGGCGCCACCGCGTAGAAGCGCTCGCCGAGCGCCGCCATGGCCTTGCTGTCGCAGGGGTGCAGGTACAGCTCGACGCCGTGCAGGGCGCGCAGCCGGTAGTCGGTGCCGCCGTCGACGTTGAGGATGGTGCAGTTGCTTTTCAGGCGCTCGATTGCGGGCAGGAAGTTCTCGCGCTGCAGGCCGTCCTTGTACAGCAGGTCCGGCGCCACGTTGCTGGTGGCGACCAGGGTGAGGCCGCGCTTGAACAGGAATTCGAACAGGCGGCCGAGGATCATGGCGTCGGCGATGTCCGAGACGTAGAACTCGTCAAAGCACAGCACGCGGGTGCCGTCGGCGATCTCCTCGGCCACCCGCGCCAGCGGGTCCTGCTCGTCGGGGTAACGGTTGCGGCGTTCGTGCACGTCCAGCATGAAGCGGTGGAAGTGGGTGCGGCGCTTGCGGCTGAACGGCAGCGCGTCGTAGAACGCGTCCATCAGGTAGGTCTTGCCGCGCCCGACGCCGCCCCACAGGTACAGGCCCGACACCTTGGGATAGGTCAGGCGCGAGCTGCCGAAACGGCGCTTCGGCGGATTCTGCACCAGCTCGTCGTAGACCCTCTGCAGCGCGTCCACCGCATGGGCCTGGGCCGCGTCGGAGATGAAGCCCTCCTTCTTCAGGTCGGCTTCGTAGCGCTGGCGCGGTGTCGGCTGCAACTCGTGCGGTGCGCCGTCCTTGCGCTCGCCGCCGACGTCACGGCCATGCAGGTGCTGGGGCTGGGCCATGGTGCTCAGGCGGCGGAGGCCTGTGGCGGCTGCTTGGGGGCGAAGCTCAGGCCGCTGCCGTCGGCTTCGCCGCAATGCCGCAGGATCACGGCGCGCGCGGCGTCGCGCAGGTCCTGCACCGCGGCGCGCGCCTCGCCGGCGGGCCGCACCGGGGCGAACAGTTCGACGCTGATCGGGCTCCAGCGGAACAGCCGCTGCTTCTCGCCGTACATCCGGCGCGTGCCGCGCAGCACCGCCGGCACCACCGGCACATTGGCGCGTGCCGCGACCATGAAGGCGCCGGAATGGAACGGCAGCAGCGCCGCCGGCTTGCGGAAGGTGCCTTCCGGGAAGATGGTGAAGGACTCGCCGCGCTCCAACCGGTCGATCAGTTCGCGCGTGGCCTGGGCGGCGGCGCGCACCGAGCCGCGGTTGACGAAGCTGACGCCCATGCGCTTGATGATCAGGCCGACGTAGGGCCAGTCCGCCGCGCCGTGCTGCACCAGGAAGGTGAAGCGCCGCGGCAGGGCGGCGGTGACGATCAGGCCGTCGAGATAACTGGCGTGGTTGCAGACCACGATGCAGGGCCCAGACGGCAGATGGTCGAGGCCGCGCACGCGGAACGGCACCAGGCTGGCCGCGAGCCAGGCGCGCACACCGAGGCGGCCGATGGCGCGGCGCAGGCGCAGGTCCGGTGCCGCGATCAGCAGCGGGCAGAACAGCAGCAGCATCACCACGATGAACATCGCCATGGCGTGGAGGCCCAGCAGCAGGCGAAGGAGGCGGCTCAGTGAGTTGGGCATGGGGTGGCCGCTATTATAAAGGGATGAGCCGTTCCGCCCCGATACCCGCGCTGGACCCCGCCGACCAGGCCGGCATCGAGCGCTTCGCCGACATGTTGTGGCTGGAACACGGGCTGGCGCAGAACAGCCTGGCCTCCTACCGCTCCGACCTGACGCTGCTGGCGCGCTGGCTGCGCCAGCGCGATCGCGCGCTCGATCAGGCCGGCGTGGCGGAGCTGAAGGGTTACCTGGCCTGGCGCAGCGAGCTGGCACTGCGCAAGGGTGCGGTGCGCCGTGCTTTCAGCGCGCGCTCGCAGGCGCGCTTCATCACGGTGTGCCGCCGCTACTACGGCTGGCTGGTGCGCGAGCGCCTGCGCGGCGACGATCCCGCCGCCCACCTGGAGATGCCGCGGCTGGGCCGCGCGCTGCCCAAGACCCTGGGCCTGCAGGATGTCGACCGGCTGCTGGCGGCGCCCGACGGAGGCGAGGCCCTGGGCCTGCGCGACCGTGCCATGCTGGAGCTGATGTACGCCTCCGGCCTGCGGGTGTCGGAACTGGTCAAGCTGCGCCGCGATGAGCTGAACCTGGAGCACGGCGTGGTGCGCCTGGTCGGCAAGGGCGGGCGCGAGCGCATGGTGCCGATGGGCGAGCCGGCGATGGAGGCGGTAAAGCGCTGGCTGCGCCAGGGGCGCCCGGAATTCGTCACCGCGCAGTCGGCCGACTGGGTGTTCCTCAGCCGGCGCGGCGAGGCGATGACGCGGCAGAACTTCTGGGTGTTGAGCAAGCGCCATGCGCTGGCGGCGGGGATCAGCGCCCAGCTGTCGCCGCAACCCCTGCCCCCTGCCTTGGCCACCCCCCTGCTGGACCACGCCGCTTCCCTGCCCCCCGG
>CAYWPB010000092.1:0-11387 GCA_964458725.1 uncultured Nevskia sp.
GGGGTCGGCATGGGTGATCTGGCCGGCGGCGCCGCTGCCGGGTACGTAGCTCAATTGGAGACCGAGATCGCGGGCGCGCTGGCGCACGGCCGGCGAGGCCAGCGGCTTGCCGCCATCCGCGCGTGCGACCAACGGCGCGGCGTTAGCCGGCGCAGCAGCCGGCTTCGCCGCGGGCTGTGACGCAGGCGCAGGCGCGGGTTCGGCTTTCGGAGCGGGAGCCGGCTTGGCTTCAGCCTTTGCCGCCGGCGCAGGCTCTTCGGATCCGCCCTCGCCTTCCACCTCCAGCACCACCAGCGGGCCGCCCACAGCGGCCATCTCGCCCGGCTCGCCGCGCAGCTCGATCACCTTGCCCGGCCGCGGCGAGGGAATTTCCACCGCGGCCTTCTCGGTCAGCACGTCGACCAGGGGCTGGTCTTCCTTGACCACCTCGCCGACGGCGACACGCCAGGTCGCGATCTCGGCCTCGGTGATGCCTTCGCCGATGTCCGGCAGCTTGAACGTGAACTTAGCCACGGCTCAACCCTCCATCACCCTGGCCAGCGCCGCGCGCACGCGGTCCGGACCGGGGAAGTAGTTCCATTCGAAGGCGTGCGGATACGGCGTGTCCCAGCCGGTGACGCGCTCGATCGGCGCTTCGAGGTGGTGGAAGCAGCGCTCCTGCACCAGCGCCATCAGCTCGGCGCCCAGGCCCGAGGTGCGGCTGGCCTCGTGCACCACGACGCAGCGGCCGGTCTTCTTCACCGAGGCCTCGATGGTCTCGGCGTCCAGCGGGAACAGGGTGCGCAGGTCGATCACTTCGACGTCGAGACCGGATTCGGCCACCGCGGCGAGCGAGACGTGCACCATGGTGCCGTAGGTGAGAATGGTCGCGGCGCTGCCCTCCCGGACAATCGCGGCCTGGCTCAGCGGGATCCGGTAGTAACCCTCCGGCACCTCGCTCTGCGGAAACTTGGACCAGGAGCTGAGCGGGCGGTCGTGGTGGCCGTCGAAGGGGCCGTTGTAGATGCGCTTGGGCTCGAGGAAGATCACCGGATCGTCCTCCTCGATCGACGCGATCAGCAGGCCCTTGGCGTCGTAGGGATTGGACGGCATCACCGTCTTCAGGCCGGAGACGTGGGTGAAGATCGACTCCGGGCTTTGGCTGTGGGTCTGGCCGCCGAAGATGCCGCCGCCGCAGGGCGTGCGCACGGTGATCGGCGCCCAGAACTCGCCGCCGGAACGGTAGCGCAGGCGCGAGGCCTCCGACACCAGCTGGTCGAAGGCCGGCAGGATGTAGTCGGCGAACTGGATCTCCGCCACCGGGCGCAGACCGTAGACGCCCATGCCGATGGCGGTGGCGATGATGCCGGCCTCGCAGATCGGCGTATCGAACACGCGGGTCAGGCCGTGCTTCTGCTGCAGGCCGGCGGTGGCGCGGAACACGCCGCCGAAGTAGCCGACGTCCTCGCCGAAGACGACGACATCGGGGTCCTTGCTCAGCATCACGTCCATGGCCGAGTGGATGGCCTGGATCATGTTCATGGTGGCCATCAGCTCGCAGCTCCCATGAGGGGATCGAGCGCCGGCCGTACGTCGAGGCGTGCTGCACGCCGGGCTGGAGCGAGCCCCATGGTTGTTCCATGGGGCGAGTGAAGCCCAAGTGCAGCGCGCCGCAGACAGGCCGGCGCCGATCCAGCCGGAGAATCAATTGATGCTCTAACCATAATGAGCAAACCCCGCAAATCTAAATTCTGTCGAAAAAAGCCGCGGATTCTCCGGCGGCCTCATGGGAGCTGCGAGCTTTAGAAACCGGCCTCCTGCCGCTGCTTCTGCAGATGCCAGGGCATGTCCTTGAACACGTCCTCGAACATGGTGCGCGGGCTGGCCGGCTGGGTGCCGAGCGTGCCCAGCGCCTCGGCCTCCTTCTGCGCCGCCTTGACCTGCTCGTCGACCTCGGCCTGCAGCGCGGCCTGCCGCTCCTCGCTCCACTCGCCGCTGACGATCAGGTGTTGCTTGAGGCGCTCGATCGGATCGCCCAGCGGCCATTTCTCGGCCTCGTTCTCGGGCCGGTACTTGGCCGGATCGTCGCTGGTGGAGTGCGGCGCGACGCGGTAAGTGAACAGCTCCAGCAGGGTGGCGCCATGGTTGCCGCGTGCGCGCTCGGCGGCCCACTGCGTGGCGGCGTACACGGCGAGGAAGTCGTTGCCGTCGACGCGCAGGCCGGGCAGGCCGTAGCCCAGGGCGCGCGCGGCGAAGGTGGTCTCGTCGCCGCCGGCAAAGGCCTGGTAGGAGGAGATGGCCCACTGGTTGTTGACCACGTTCAGCACCACCGGCGCGCGGTACACCGCGGCGAAGGTCAGGGCGTGATGGAAGTCGCCTTCGGCGGTGGTGCCGTCACCGACCCAGGCGGCGGCGATGCGGGTGTCGTGCTTGTAGGCCGAGGCCATGGCCCAGCCCACCGCCTGCGGGAACTGCGTGCCGAGGTTGCCGGAGATGGAGAAGAAGCCGGCATCCTTCACCGAGTACATGATCGGCAGCTGACGGCCTTTGAGGCGGTCGCCGGTGTTGTTGTAGATCTGGCACATCATGTCGACGATGGGCCAGTCGCGCGCCACCAGCAGGCCCTGCTGGCGGTAGCTGGGGAACAGCATGTCCTTCGGGTCCAGCGCGTAGGACTGCGCGACGGCCACCGCTTCCTCGCCGGTGCTCTTGATGTAGAACGAGGTCTTGCCCTGGCGCTGCGCGCGCAGCATGCGCTCGTCGAAAGCTCGGGTCAGCATCATGTGGCGCAGCCCCTTGCGCAGCACGGCGGCGTCGAGCCGTGGGTTCCACTCCCCCACCGCCCGGCCGGATTCGTCCAACACGCGGATCAGGTCGTAGGGCGTATCGCGCAACTGGGTTGCAGCCACATCCACCGGCGGGCGCGGCTGGGCGCCGGCCTTGGGGATCACCAGCTTGCTGAAGTCGGGTGGCTGGCCGGGACGGGCCGGCGGCTCCGGAATATGCAGGCTCAGACCGCTGCCAGGTTTGCTCATCTGTCTCCTCCGAATGGATGCCCGCGGCAGGCTGCGCCGGGGCCGGCAGCCGGCGGCGCTCCGTGGACAGAGCGCGGCGCGCAAGGTGCCGATGTTTACATCAGCATAAACCTTTCTACGGGTATTTCTTCCTTGATTTTCCCGGTCGGCCGAATATTGATGGGATAATATCCCCCGAACTTGTCATTTCAGGGAACAAATGTCCGAATCCCTCGACACCCTCGATCTGCGCATCCTGGAGCTGCTGCAACAGGACGCGACCTTGCCGGTCAACGACATCGCCGAGCGCGTGGCCTCGTCCAAGTCGGTGGTGTGGCGGCGCATCCAGCGCTTTCTCGACAGCGGCATCATCCGCCGCCGCGTCGCCGTGCTCGACACCAGGAAGGTGGGGCTGGGCGTGACCATCTTCGCCCACGTCAAGATGGTGCGCCACGGCAAGAACACGCTGCAGAAATTCGCCGCCGCGATCAACCGCCTGCCGGAGGTGGTGGAGTGCCACACCCTGATGGGTGACGTCGACTTCCTGCTGAAGATCGTGGTGCGCGACGTCGAGCGCTACCAGCAGTTCGTATGGAACGAGCTGTCGCAGATCGAGGGCGTGCGCGAAGTCAGCTCCTCGATCTCGCTCAACCAGCTGATCGATGCCCAGCGCCTGCCGCTGGAGGCGCGCGGCTGAAAAAATCATTGAACTTCTTCGTTGTCGCGCCACACCGACAAGGACAATTCAACCCGAATCAAGCAGTTGACCCGCGCCGGCGACACGGTTGTCGGCAAACACGGACACCCGGCAGCACGGTCGCGGCGGCGTCTGCGCCATAAGCGTTGCCGCCCGCCGACGCTTTCACGCGGTAAAACCACGCGCCTGGTGAGCGCCCCGCGGCTCGAGCGCCGCAACTCCTTGTAATTCCTCAAGCCCTTCGCAGCTGGCCCACCGCTTGCGCCTGGGTCAGGCATCTCCGCATGGATGCGGAATCCGGACCACATGGAAGGAGCTTGGCGAAGTGAATGCGACGCATGAACTGGCGATCCTCTCGCAGGCACGGCCGCGCTGTGCGCAAGTCACGGTGGCAGGCTGCACCGCGCACTGCTACACCGACTACGCGGAGTTCCGCAGCGCGGGACTGAAGCCCCAGGCCTTCATCATCAAAAGCGAGGACCCGGCCTACGTTGGCCAGGTGCTGCATCAGCTGCGGCGCGATCCCGATCACGCCACCGCGCTGGCTTTCGTCGACGGCCGCTACGACGAGGCCGACCGCGCCGTCTGCGACGGTCCGCTCCCCACCAGCTCGGGGGCGCTGCTCGAGCGCATCGAGCAGACGCGCAGCCGCGCCCAGGCGATGCGCACGCGCAACGACGACCGCAGCGCCGACTCCCTGCTGCTCGAATACATGTGGCTGCGGCCGGACTGCGTGCTGGAGCCGCTGGCCGACTGGCGCCACCCGCGCCGCTACCGCTATCCGGTGCTGGAGGCGCTGGACCGCAGCGATTCCGACCCGGACATCGTGCTGCAGCGCCTCGACAAGCGCGGCCTGATCGAGCGGGTGGCGCTGCGCGACCGCCAGCGCGAGTGCGACCACTGCGGCAGCGCCCAGCTCAACTTCATCGACGTCTGCCCCAACTGCCGCAGCATCGAGGTGGACCAGCACACCGCACTGCACTGCTTCAACTGCGGCCTGATCGCGCCCGAGGAGCGCTTCGTGCACGGCGACCAGCGCCAGTGCCCGAAGTGCGGCAACCGCCTGCGCCACATCGGCTCGGACTACGACCGGCCGCTGGAGACCAACGTCTGCCATTCCTGCGACCACGTCTTCGTCGAAGGCGAGGTCGAGGCGCGCTGCGCCGTGTGCAAGCACACCTCGGCGACCACGCGCCTGCGCCTGCGCAAGATCCACGCCTGGCGCCTGAGCGGGCTCGGCTGCCTGGCGGCGCAAGGGGTCGCCGCCGGCCCCGGCCCGGCCCTGTTCGAGCCGCGCCAGTTCCTGCCCTACCCGCAATTCGTCGGCAGCCTGGAGTGGTCGCTGAAGCTGGTGAACGAGGCTTCGTTCGGCTTCGCGCTGGTGGGCCTGCATCTGGAGAACCTGGAGCAGCTGCGCGGCGCGCTCGGCGCCGGACGCACGGCCGATCTGCTGGAAGCCTGCACCGAGCGCCTGCGCGAATCGCTGGGCGAGGCCGACCTGGCGACCCACGCCGACCAGGACACCGTGTTCCTGCTGCTGCCCAACGCCGAACGCAAGCGCCTGTCGGCGCTGCATCACACGGTGCGCAACCTGGCCCGTCAGGCGATGCAGGAGGAAGGCGGCGGCCCGGCCTGGCGCCTGGCCGAGCATGTTGTGAGCCAGCGCAACGCCCGCGGCGAAGACGCACGCAGCCTGCTGCAGCAGCTGCGCGACGGCCTCGGCGGCGCCGCCGAGCGTCGGGTTGCCTGAAGTCATGGACGCTCTCATCGGCGGGTTGCAGGTGTTCCTGACCTTCGTTAGCGGCAGCACCCAGCAGCTGGCACTGAAGTTCGCACCCTTCGTGGTGCTGCTGGAGATGCCGCTCTACGTCATCACCTGGGTCGGCGTGATGCACTACCTATGGCGCCGCCACACCGAGCCGCCGGCCGAAGTGCCCTACTACCCGCGGGTGAGCTGCATCTGCAACGCCTACGCCGAGGGACGCGACGTGCAGTACTCGGTGCGCTCGCTGCTGGAGCAGATCTATCCGGGGCACATCGAGTTGATTCTGGTACTGGACGGCGCGGTGAAGAACAAGCCCACCTACGACGCCATCGTCGAGCTGTCGCGCCACTTCAACTCTGCAGACACGCGGCGCTCGGTGCGTTTCATCCCCAAGCCGCAGCGCGGCGGCCGCGTCTCCGCCACCAACACCGGCCTGCTCTACGCCACCGGCGAGATCGTGATGGCGCTGGACGCCGACACCTCGTTCGACAACGACATGGTGGCCCACGCCGTCAAACCCTTCATCGATCCCAACGTGGTCGGCGCCACCGGCCCGCTGCGGGTGCGCAACTCCAGGAAGTCGCTGGCGACGCGACTGCAGGCGGTCGAATACATGCTGGCGATCTACCTCGGCAAGGTCGGCCTGGCGGAGTGGAATCTGATCAACAACCTGCCCGGCGCCTACATGATCTACCGCAAGTCCATCGTCGACCACGTCGGCGGCTGGAACACCGGCACCGGCGAGGACCTGGACATGATCCTCCGGGTGAAACAGTACATCCGCCGCCATCCCAAGCTGCGTCTGGTGTTCGCGCCGGGCGCCATCGCCCACACCGAGGTGCCCGACACCTTCAAGGGCTTCTTCATCCAGCGCCTGCGCTGGGACGGCGACCTGTCCTACATCTATTTCCGCAAGCACTGGCACAGCTTCTCGCCGCTGGTCGGCTGGAAGAACTTCCTCAGCATCACCTGGTACGGGCTGCTGTTCCAGATCTTCCTGCCGATGCTGCAGGTCGGCTTCATGGCCTGGCTGCTGTGGACCAAGCCGGCGGCCTTCTTCATCGGCGTGATGCTGCTGGTCTACGCCTTCTACGCCACGATCACCCTGTTCCAGTTCCTGCTGTTCCTGAGCTTGCTGTCGGAGCGGCCGCGCCAGGATGCACCGTTCATCGCGCTGCTGCCGCTGATGCCGCTATTCATGATCAGCGCCCGCATCTGGAGCGTGGTCGCCACCTTCCACGAATGGTTCAACCGCGCTCACCAGGACTCGCCGATGGGTCCGTGGTGGGTGATCCGTCAAGGCGGCCCGCGCTAGCGCCGCATGCATCGCTCAGGAGAGCTTTCGATGAAGAAAAACACCAAGAAGCCGTTGACCCGCCTGCTGCCCGTCGCCATCGGCTTGCTGGCCGGCGCCAGTCCGGCGTGGTCCGCCGGAGAGCCCGGCACAGAAACAGACGCCGCGCCAAGTGCCCTCCCCAGCGCTTTGCCCGACGCCGCGCCCCCCGGCGCCAGCACCGCCGCCGGCGTCCTGCCGCTGAGCGACCTGCTCGGCAATTCCGACAAGGCGCTGACGGTGCTGGAGGCGGAGGCCGCGGCCGAGGCCGCCAGGCAGGAAGTCGAGCGCGAGCAAGCCGAGAGCGGCCTGCGCTTCAACATCGGCGGCGGCTACGGCATCGTGCGCAACATCGTCGACACCAACAAGGCCTTCACCTATCCCGCGGCCCAGGCCCAGGCCGGGTTCAGCTACCCGCTGCTCGGCGCGGCGGAGCAATCCGACCGCAGGATCGACATCGCCATGGGCAAGCAGCATGAGGGCGAGATCAAGGCCAACGCAGCGCGCAACCTGGCCCAGCTGGAGATCGAGTCGGCCTATGCGCGCTACTGGGGCGCGCAGGAGAGCCTCAAGGTGGTGCAGGCCTACCTCAGCAGCGAGCAGCTGGTGATGCCCAAGCTGCAGCTGCGCGCCCAGCACAAGCTGGTGCTGCAATCGGAAGCGCTCGACACCCAGGCGGCCTATGCCCAGGCGCGCGGCGACGAGGTGCGCTTCAAGGGCACCGAGGACGACGCCCGCAGCCGGCTGGAGCGCCTCAGCGGGCGCGAGCTCGGCACCTTCACGGCACAGGGGGTGCAGCTGCCGCCGGTGCCGCCGGTGGAAGTGGAGAGCCTGCTGGCGCGGCATCCCGACATCGCCGCGCTGCGGGCGCAGCGCGACGCGCTGCAGGCGCAGCTCCATGACACCGCCTGGTACGGCATGGAAGCCAGCTTCGACATCACCGGCGCCGGCTCCAAGGACCTGTCGAACCAGCCCAACGGCGGCGGGCCCTACGGCGGCACAGCTTTCGTCGGCCTCAACTTCAAGGCGCCGATCGGCGTGTTCAGCGCGCGCAGCGCCGAGCGCAAGCGCCTGAAGGCGCAGATGGAGGAAGTGCGGCTGCGCATCCAGGATCGCGGCCAGCAGCTGAGCGGCGAGGTGCTGTCGGCGCAGCATCAGCTGGCGCAGTCGCAGCAGGATGACGAGCAGGTGTCGCAGAAGGTGCAGGCCAGCAGCGAGAGCCTGCGCGAAAGCTACCTGCGCGGCAACGTCTTCGCCGAGGAGGGAGTCGAAACCATGTCGCGGCGCCTGCACACCTACTATGCGGCGGCGCTGCAGGAGATCGACGGCAAGGTCAAGACCTGGCTGTCCAACATCACCGTGCGCGGCTACGCCGCCGCCGAGCAGATGAACACCAAGACCGCATCGGACCTGCCGTCCGATCTGGGGGCGCAGCTGGCCGACCCGATCATCCAGGTCGACCAGCTGCTGCAGAACGGTCATGCCTCCTACCGGGTTCCCATGGTGACGCCGCAGCCGGAATACCGCGCCGCGGCCGCCGCCGTCGATCTGCCGCGGCTGCGGCCGGCGGTGTACACGGAGCCGGCGGCGGTGCCGGTGCCGGTGTCCACCGATTCCGGCGTCGCGCCATCCGCGCCGCAACCGGCAACACCCCCGGCGCGGTTCCGGCTCGCCTCGACCCTCGCTACTGCGGTGCCGCTGAGCGGCGCGGTGCTGGCGCCGGCCAGCGCCGGCGCGGGCGATGCTTTCGGCGTCTATGTCTGGCATAGCGACGAGCTGATCACCAAGCAGCAGGACGAGGGCTTCTGGCAACACCTGCAGGCCATGTCGATCAACCGACTGCTGCTGGGGCTGAACGCGCAGGAGATCGCCGAGGCGCAGTCCAACCCGCAGAAGCTGTCGGGCTTCCTCGCCGCGGCCAAGCGCCATGGCGTGGCGGTGGAGCTGCTGCTGGGCGATGCCGGCTGGATCGAGGCGGAGCAGCGGCCGAAGCTGATCGCCATCATCGATGGCCTGCGCCGCTTCGAGTTCTCCGGTCTCAACCTCGACATCGAACCGGACCAGATCTACAAGCAGCCGATCGACCAGAGCCAGTTCGAGGCCTGGATGCAGACGCTGAAGAGCGCCGCGCGCGCCTCCCCCTGGCCTACCGGTATCAGCGTCCACCCGCGCTACTTCCGCGACCCGCCGTACATGAGCTGGGACATCGAGTCGCACTTGCGCGACGCCGGTGTGAACGAGGTGGTGCTGATGGTCTACAGCTCCGATCCGCAGAAAGTGGCCAGCATCACCCGGCCGATCGTCTCCAGCCCGCGCGCGCAGGGCCTGCGCTTCCGCGTAGCGCAGAGCGTGGAGCCGGAGCTGGAGCCGAAACTGAGTTATGCGCGGCGCTCGCCGCAGGATTTCCGCCAGTCGATGCAGCGGTTGCAGGGCCTGCTGGCGGCGCAACCGAACACCGAGGGTGTGGTGGTACAGGCATGGAACGATCTCATGAGGATGGGTTATGAAAGTCAGGTTCGTTAAGCCGGAAGCCGGCGATCCGGAACGCGACCGTGGCGTGCGGGTGCCGTACGCCCCGGGCAAGCGCAACCAGGCGCGCTGGCGCTGGTATCTGATCCTGCTGGTGGTGAGCAGTCCGTTCTTGTTCTTCGTGGTGCACTTCCTGTGGTCGACGGTGGTGATCCAGGCGCCGGGCTTCGTGGCGCAGGAACAGCTGACGGTGCGCGCCTCCGCCCAGGGCTACGTCGACGAGGTCTACGTCAAGACCTTCGACGCGGTGAAGCAGGGCGACCCGGTGGCGCGCCTCAGCAATGACGCGCTCACCACCCACGCCGACCAGCTGCGCGCCGAACTGAAGCAGCTGCAGGGCGTGGCCAAAACCGCCGTCGACCACGGCGGCACCGTCGCCGCTCCGCTCGACACCGCCGACTTCAGCAACGAGCTGGATCTGGCACGGCAGCAACAGGACCGCATGGCCGCGCGGGTGCAGCAGATCCAGCAGTTGGTTGCCCAGGGCGCCGCCACCGACGCCGAGCTGAACAGTGCACGCGGCCAGTACGACCAGGCCTCGTCGAAGCTGGAGGAGCTGTACCGCACCATGGCCATGACCACCCGGCCGACGGTGCGCGGCGGCAACAACAGCATGGAGGTGCAGGTGCAGACGCGGATGCTCGCGGTCCAGACCGAGCTGGCCAACCTTGACAGCCAGCTCGAGGCGATGGTGGTGCGCGCACCGAAGGCGGGCCGCATTGTCGACCTGCCGGTGATCAAGGGCGACCAGATGGCGGTCGGCAGCAAAGTCGCGATGCTCGCCCCCGAGGGCGGCGAGATGCACGTCGACGCCTACATCCCGCCCAAGAACGGCATCTACGCCGCGCCCGGCATGCGCGCCACCGTGGTCTTTCCCGACGGCAGCCGGCGCGAGGCGGTGGTATCCGACGTGCCGCAGATCGCCGCCGAGGTGCCGAAGGCGCAGAGCGCACTGCTCGGCGAGGCCGAGATGGGAGTGTTGGTGCGGATGCAGTTCGCCGACGCCCAGCAAACCGGGCAGCGGCCGCTCACCGACGGCCTGCCGGTCAAGGTGGAGTTCGAGCACCGCTGGGACTCGCACCGCACCGAGCAGTTCGTGACGCAGCTGCAACGCGCCTGGAACGGCCTGCGCGGCGACGTCCAGAGGAGGACCTGAACATGCGCAAGCCACACGAGGCGGCGCCGCCGCACTCGCCGGTGCTGGTGGTAGGCGGCGCCGGCTTCATCGGCTCACACACGGTGGAGGCCCTGCTGGCGGCCGGCTACCGGGTGCGGGTGCTCGACGACCTGTCTTCCGGCAAGCGGGAGAACCTGCCCGAAAGCCGCAGCGGGCTGGACCTGATCGTCGGCGACGTGCGCGACGCCGGCACAGTGAGCCGCGCCATGCGCGGCGTGCGCGGCTGCATCCACCTGGCGGCCCAGGTTTCGGCGGCGCTGGCGGTGGAGGACCCGCTGGGGTCGGCGATGCGCAACATCCTGGGCTTCATCAACGTCATCGAAGCGGTGCGCGCGTTCAAGGTGCCGCGGCTGGTCTACGCCTCCTCCGCCGCGGTCTACGGCGAGTCGCAGAACCTGCCGCTGGACGAGGACGAGGCGCTGCTGCCGACCAACCCCTACGGCCTGGAGAAGCAGGTCGACGAGCTCTACGCGGGGCTGTACGCGCGCCTGCACGGCCTCAACAGCCTGGGACTGCGCTATTTCAACGTCTACGGCCCGCGCCAGGACCCGTCCTCGCCCTATTCAGGCGTGATCTCCAAGTTCATGCAGGGCCTGTCCGCCGGCGAGACGCTGAAAGTGTTCGGCGACGGGCGGCAGACGCGCGACTTCGTCTACGTCGGCGACGTCGCCCACGCCAACGTGCTGGCTTTGGCCGCGGACTACTGCGGCGTATGCAACGTCGCCACCGGCAGCCGCGTCGAGCTGCTGGAACTGGTCGAGGTGCTGGGCGGTTGCGTCGGCGAGCCGGCCAACCTCGAATTCTCCCCGCCGCGGCAAGGCGACATCCGTCATTCCTGCGGCAGCGGCCGTCGCTTGCATCGGCGCCTGGGCTTCGCCCCGGCGCACAGCCTG
>CAYWPB010000093.1:0-4348 GCA_964458725.1 uncultured Nevskia sp.
TCCATGATGGTGTGCTGGAAGGCATGGCCCATGTGCAGCGTGCCGGTGACGTTCGGCGGCGGGATCATGATGCAATAGGGCTGCCCCTCGCCCTGCGGAGAGAACCAGCCGTTCTTTTCCCAGGTGTCGCGCCAGCGCGCCTCGACGGCGCGGGGGTCGAAAGTCTTTTCCATAGCTTGTCGTCGTCGAGGCGCCGTGAAGGCGGCGCCAAAGGGTAGGTATTTTAGCGCCTGGAGCTGTTCGCCTCTCCCTCCGGGGAGGCCGGCGCGAAGCGACGGGTGAGGGGCGCACTTTCAAGCGGCGCGGCACTTTGGGAGCGCGCCCCTCACCCCGGCCCTCTCCCGGAGGGAGAGGGGGAACACGTTCAACTGGCGTTGGGGGCGATCAGCGAGGGACCCGGCTGACGGTCGCAGTTGGCGCCGCGTACGACGTTGACTTCGTCGACCACGCCGCCGCTGGGCAGCACCACCACCTCGTCGCGGTTCTCGCAGGCGAAGCTGAGCTTGCCGGCGCGCCTGACGCAGGCCAGGAAACGGTCGGCGCTGCGGTTGCGGCCGAACTCGTCGGTGAAGTTGCCGGTGCGCATGCCGCAGTCGAAGCCCTGCGAGGACAGGCGCGCTTCGGCGGCGTCCATGGTGGTGCCGACGGGGATCGCGCTGTGCACGCTCCGCACGGTCTTGCTGTCGACCGAGGAACTGAAGGTGTCGTGGAGGTAGCTGCAGCCGGCGATCAGGACCGAGGCGGCGAGCCCTGCGGCGGTACGGACGAACCTTGGGCTCATGAAAGGGGCCTCATAAATTGTGGGACGCCAGTTCGTAGCCGCGCTCGCGGTAGAACTTGTAGCGTTCGCGTGATTTTGCGCGCTGCTCTGCGCTGCCGTCGACTACTTCCAGCACCCGCTCGAAACGGCTGAAGAAGGCCGGCACCTCCAGCCCCAGGTTGATCATCACGCCCTGGTAGCTCTCCGGCGGCTCGCCGTCGCCGATCAGCACCATCGGCAACGGATCGGCCAACGGCGCGCCGAGACGCTCGTGGGAGATGAAGCTACCCTGGCGGAAGCTCCACAGGGCGCTGTCGACGCCGCCGGCGACCTCGCTGTCCGGGGCGTAGACATAGACCCGCTGTCCGGCCATGGTCGCCTTGTCGCACAGCTTGCAGGCGGTCATCACGGCCCCTTCGGGCGGTTTGGCGCCCTCAGGCAGGATGTAGAAGTCGACGCGGGTCATGCAGGTGGGCCTACTCCTCGTGCTTGGCCACGTAGTTCAGCAGGTACTGCACCAGCAGCGGCACCGGGCGGCCGCTGGCCTTCTTGCCGGTCCAGGCGGTGCCGGCAATGTCCAGGTGGGCCCATTTCAGCTTGCGCGTGAAGCGGTGCAGGAAGGTGGCGCCGATGATGGCGCCAGCCTCACGGCCGCCGATGGTGGCGATGTTGGCCACGTCGGCGAACTCGCTCTTCAGCTGCGGCTCGTATTCCGGCCACAGCGGCAGCTCCCAGGCGCGGTCGCCGATCTGCTCGCCGGCGGCGAGCAGGGCGCGGGCCAGGCCCGATTGGTTGGCGAACAGACCGTGGGCGTGGCTGCCCAGGGCCACCACGCAGGCGCCGGTCAGGGTCGCCATGTCGATGCATACCGCCGGGTTGTAGTTCTGCTCGGCGTAGGTCAGGGCATCGCACAGGATCAGGCGCCCTTCCGCGTCGGTGTTCAGCACCTCGATGGTGATGCCGGCCATGCTGGTGACGATGTCGCCCGGCTTCACCGCCTCGCCGTTGATCAGGTTCTCGGTGGCCGGGATGATGCCCACCAAATTGATCGGCAGCTTCAGCTCGGCCACGGCGGCGAAGGTGCCGAGCACCGAGGCGCCGCCGCACATGTCGAACTTCATCTCGTCCATCGCCGCCGCCGGCTTGATCGAGATGCCGCCGGCGTCGAAGGTCAGGCCCTTGCCGACGAGGGCAATCGGCGCCTCGCCCTTGGGGCCCTTGAGGTACTCCAGCACGATCAGCTTGGGCGGCTGGCTGCTGCCGCGTGCCACCGCCAGCAGGGCGCCCATGCCCAGCTTCTCCATCTCGGCCCGCTCGATCACCTTGGCCTTGAAGCGGCAGGCGTCGGCCAGCTTGGTGGCCTGGTCGGCCAGGTAGGCCGGGGTGCAGTAGTTACCGGGCAGGTTGGCCAGGTCCTTGGTCAGCGCCACGCCGCGGGCGATGGCCAGAGCCTCGGCCAGGCCCTTTTCGCCGGCCGGCAGGTCGCTGCGGCGCGGCACGTCGAAGGTCAGGCGCTCCAGCTTGGGCTTGGGCAGATCCTCGCGGGCCTTCTCGCCGCGCATCGCATCGAAGCGGTAGCTCTCGGCCTCGAAGCTCAAGGTCGCCTGCTGCACATTCCAATGGAAGTCGCGGCCCTTGACCGGGATGTGGGTCAGGTAGATCACCGCGTCGATGGCGCCGGTGGAGCGCAGCGCCTTGGCCACCGCGACGTGGACCTTCCGGAACGCCGTCTCGTCGAAGTCCCGCTCGCGGCCGAGCCCGACCAGCATGACGCGGTCGCAGAACACGCCGGACAGGTTGTGCAGCACCAGGGTCTGGCCGAGTTTGCCGTCCATGTCACCGCGGCGCATGATGCTGCCGATGGCGCCGTCGGTGGTCTGGTCGATGGTCGCTGCCGATTCGGTCGGGTTGCGGCGATCGAAAATGCCCACCACGACACAGGCGACGCGCTGCTTCTCCGGGTTGCCGCTTTTGACGAAATATTCCATTTTTTCTCGGAAACTACGGGCAGTACGCTTGAATTCGAAACGCTTGCACCAAAGTCCTGCAAGCCGCCTGCCAGGCGCGCGGGGGAGCCGCGCCGCTGGAGGGGTTTTCCCTGGCTTTTGCTGGTGTTTTCAGATGCGGGCGTGATTGTAAGCCATTCCCCGGCAGAAACCAGTCCGCGGCCCGGCCCGGCGCCGGTTTCCGCCCTTCAAATCGTAAAACAGGCGGGCAATCGCGCCGCTGCCACGGCCGGTGCCCGAAGAATCGAATTTGCGGGCCTTGGCTGCGCCGCCGCTGGAGTTAAACTACCGCGCTCATGAATCGCCTGGTGCTCGATCGTTATCTGATGCGCGAAGCGGCCGCCGCCTGGGCGGGGGTCACGTTCGTGCTGCTGGCCATCATGCTGTCGACCCGCTTCGCCAGCGTGCTGAACTTCGCCGCCAAGGGCGAGGTGCCGCGCGACATCCTGTTCCAGGTGGTACTGCTGTCGACCTTGCGCTACCTGGTGATCCTGATGCCGGCCTCGCTGCTGCTGGCCATCATGCTGTCGCTGGGGCGTATGTACAGCGACAACGAGATCGCCGCCATGACCGGCTGCGGCGTCGGCCTGGGCCGGCTGTACCGCCCATTCATCTGGCTGGCGGTCGGCCTGGCGCTTCTTACCGGTGCCCTGTCCTTCTCCATTGGTCCCTGGGCCGGGCGCCAGGCCGACTTCCTGGTCAAGGACGCCAAGCGCCTGGTGCAGTACACGCCGTTCGAGCCGGGGCAGTTCAAGCTGGCGGCCGGCGGCAAGGCGGTGTTCTACACCGCCACGATGAACGCCGAGGGCAACCAGTTCGGCCAGGTCTTCGCCCAGATCGAGGAACCGCGAGGCGCCAGCGTGGTGGTGGCGGACCACGGCGAGCAGAGCGCCGATGCGGCCACCGGCGACCGCGCGGTGCGGCTCTACGACGGCTACCGCTACTTCGGCACGCCCGGCACGGCGGACTACGACGTGGTCAAGTTCAAGGTGCTGACCCTGCGGCTGTCGCCGCCGGCTTTCGACTACATCAACAACCAGCGCGTGCTCAAGCCCACCGACGAGCTGCTCGGCAGCCGCGACCTGCAGGATGTGGCCGAGGTGCATTCGCGCCTGGCGGCGCCATTGTCGGTATTGATCCTCGCCCTGCTGGCGGTGCCGCTGTCCCACACCAAGCCGCGCGAAGGCCGCTACGGCGCGCTGGTGCTGGGCATCATCGCCGTGCTGGTCTATCTCAATCTGACCATCCTGGGGGCCAAGTGGATCGGCGGCGGCAAAGTCCCGCCGCTGCTGGGCCTGTGGTGGGTGCATGCGCTGGTGCTGATGGTCGCGCTATGGCTGATCGCGCGCCGGCAGGGTTGGGTGCGATGAACCGCCTCGACCGCTACGTCGTCACCCATGTGCTGCAGCTGACCGGCATCGTCGCCTTCGGGCTGGTCTCCATCTACACCCTGGTCACCTTCGTCTCGGATGCCAACGAGGGCAGGACCACGCTGCAGGTGCTGGAATACAGCGCCCTGATGATCCCCAGCAGCCTCTACATCCTGATGCCGATCGTGGCCCTGCTCGGCACCCTGATGGGC
>CAYWPB010000093.1:4448-11334 GCA_964458725.1 uncultured Nevskia sp.
CTCAAGCTGTTCATCCTCGAGGCCGGCAGCCTGTCGGCGCACGGCCTGCTGCGCCTGATCGGTTACATGGACGAGAACCATCTCGACGCCGCCAAGTACCGCATCCTGCTGTGGCGCAAGCTGGTCGAGCCGCTCACGGTGATGGTGATGATGCTGTTCGCAGTGCCCTTCGTCACCGGCCAGCTGCGCGATGCCGGCGCCGGGCAGAAGCTGCTCGCCGGCGCCCTGATCGGCATCGTCTTCTACGTCCTCAACAAGGTCTCGGTCAGCCTGGGCGACATCTACCAGTGGCCGGCGCCGCTGGCTGCGGGCCTGCCCACGGTCGTGCTGGCGCTGCTGGCCTGGTGGCGGCTGTCGCGCGCCAGCTAGGCGCCGGGTTCACGCCGCGTCGCGCGGCAGCAGCAGCACTTCGGTACTGGTCAGGCGATCGTGCAGGGCGCGGCGGCGGCGGTCGAAGAAAGGCAGCAGCAGCGTCAGCAGGGTGAACGCGGCACAGGCTTCCAGCACCCAAGTCGAATGCGGCACGCGCGCCGCCACCGCCGGCGGCAGCAGCGGCAAGACCAGCAGGGTCAGGACCATCAGCCAGCTCAGCAGCATCAAAGCGTAGCGTCCTGCTGCCACCGGCCAGCGCACCGGGCCGCCGTTGTCGCGGCACAGCCGCAGGCGCCAGGCGCGCATGCCCAGGGTTTGGCCGCCATGGGTCCAGGACCAGCCGAAGAAGGCCAGACCGGCCAGGAACAGCAGCAGCGCGTTGGCGTGGTCGTTGCGCGCCAGGCCGAACAGCTGATGCACGAACAGGCTGGCCAGCAAGGCCACCATCCACAACGCCAACAGCAGCAGAGCGTCGTAGCAGGCGGCGGCCAGGCGGCGCCAGGGCGGGGCGGGGACTGCGCTCATGGTGCGGAGTGCGGGGACAGGCGTAGGATGGAACCGGAACAATGCGGACGGCACCTCCGGCCGGGCCGGAGGCGCGTATTGTACGGAGAGCCGTCCCCGGAGGAGCGGATATGGGCGAAGACGAGTCCTCGCTGCTGGATCGGAGCGGCATTTTCTATGTCAGTCCGCACGAGCACCGGCGCAAGCTGACGCGGCGCGCGCAGTGGGCGCTGTGGGCCCTGCTGGCCGGTTTCGTCGTCGGGTTCCTGGCGGTTCGTACGTTCAACTGAAGGCTGCAACGGCTTTGAATCGCGGCGCATCTTCCCTATAATGCGCGGCCTCACCCTGCTCCTATCGTCTAGAGGCCTAGGACGGAGCCCTCTCAAGGCTTAAACCCGGGTTCGAATCCCGGTAGGAGCGCCAATACCGCTTCCGCGGAACGGCAACGCCGTCGACGGCAGCCTGGCGAAGCCCCGCAGCCGCGGGGCTTCGTCGTTTCTGGCCGACCGGCGGGCCGGTCGTGCCATGGCGGGCGGTGCTACCATCCCGACAGGTTCACAGCGCCCGGTGCCCACGGGCCCGGCGCGAGCGGCGTTTGCGCTCGGGAGGTGGGTGATGGATGGACTCGAGGCCGAGGCGGCCAGAGACGAAGGCGCCACCGGAATTTCCCGCCGCCGCTTTGTCGGCTACCTCATTGCCGCGCCGACCCTGGTCGCAGCCGCCGGCTTCTCCAGTCCCGATGCCGAGGCGGCGCTGCCCACGGTGCAGCCGGTGGATCTGTACGACCTCACCGACCTGCTCACCGACGCGGCGGCGCCGACCTCGCAGTTGATCACCATCACTGTCAACGCCGACAGCACCGTGTCCTTCGCCATGCCGCGCGCCGAGGTCGGGCAGGGCATCACCACCGCGTGTGCCATGACCATCGCCGACGAGATGGGGCTGCGCCTCGACCAGGTGCGGATCGCGCTGGCCGACGCCAGGCCGGAGCTGGTGTGGAACCAGTTCACCGGCGGCTCCAACTCGATGCATTCGCTGTTCACCCCGGTGCGGATCGCCGCGGCGATTGCGCGCGGCGCCCTGCTCGATGCGGCGGCTCTGCTGCTGGGCGAGCCGGTGACGGACCTCGGCATTCTCGACGGCATCATCACCGGCCTGGGAGGCGTCAAGCTGAGCGTCGGCCAGCTGGCGCAACAGGCGGCAGTGATGCAGACCCGGATGGTGCAACCGACGCTCAAGCCGGCTTCGCAGCTCCGGCTGATCGGTACGCCGCAGGGCCGCATCGATGCGCACGACATCGTCACCGGCAGCAAGGTCTTCGCCATGGACCTCGCCGTGCCCAACGCGCTGCCGACGATGCTGTGCCGGGCGCCCACCATCAACGCCAGCGCCCTGGCGGTGCGCAACCTGGCGCTGGTGAAGGCCATGCCCGGCATTACCGACGTCGCCATCATCCCGCACACCAGCAATGTCCCCGGCGGCGTGGCGGTGCGTGGGCAGACTTTCGGCCAGTGCATCGACGCGATCCGCGCGCTCGACGTGCAGTGGGGGGCGGGCACGGTGGACGGCAAGTCCGAAGCTGACGTGCTGGCCGACCTCAAGGCCAGCGAGCTGCCGATGCTGCCGGCGCTGCTGGTCAATAGCGTCGACCAGACCTATACCTTCCACTTCCGTCCCGGCGATCCGCTGGAGACCAATTGCGCGGTGGCGGACGTGCGCGGCGACCGGGCCGAAGTCTGGGCCTGCCTGAAATCCCCGGTGTGGTGCAAGGAACAGCTGGCACTGGACCTGGGCCTGCCGCTGAATCAGGTGACGGTGCACGTCACGCAGGGTGGTGGCTCCTTCGGCCGTCACCTGTTCGCCGATGCGGCGTTCGAAGCCGCCGCGGTGTCGCGCGCCCTCGGCAAGCCGGTGAAGCTGATGTGGCACCGCACCGACAACTTCCGCCAGGGGCGAGTGCACCCGATGTGCACCTCGCGGGTGCGCGTCACCTGGCTTGGCCCGAACGTGCTGACTTACGACCAGCACCACACCGGCGTCGCAGCGGACTTCACCCACGGCTTCGGCGACCTGCTCAGTGCGGTCGGCGGCAAGGTGCCGGGCATCAATGGCCTGGGCTACGCGCAGGCGATCTTCACCCTCAGTCAGAACGTGCCCTACAACTTCGGCGCGGCCACGCAGCTGCTCAGCGAGATCTACCGGTTCAACACCTTCAACACCTCGGCGGTGCGCAACATCTACAGTCCCGACGTCTGCACCGCGCGCGAGCTGACCGTCGACCGCGTGGCGGCCGCCATGGGCCAGGACCCCTATCACTTCCGCCGCGGCTTCATCCGCGACGCGCGCCTGCTGGCGGTGCTGGACAAGGTCGCCAGCGCCGGCAACTGGGGCCGAGCGATGGCACCGGGCACCGCCCAGGGCATCGCCGTGCACATGGAATACAAGGGCCGCGCCGCCTGCCTGGTGGAGATCGACTGCACGCCGGCCACCGTCAACCGCAGCATTCCCGACGCCTACACCGGGCCGCGCGTGACCCGGGTGGTCTACGCCGTCGACGTCGGTTTGCCGATCAACCCGCTCGGCCTGCAGGCACAGATGATGGGCGGCATCATGGACGGCATCGCCCAGGCTCTGAGCTACAGCCTGCACCTGCAGAACGGCCACTTCCTCGAAGGCAGCTGGGACAATGCGTACTACACGCGGCAGTGGAATATGCCCCCCTCGGTCGAGGTGATCGTCATGCCCGCCACCAGCACGGTGCCGGGCGGGGCAGGCGAGTTCGGCGTCGCCGCCACCATGGCGGCGGTGGCCGCCGCCTACGGCCGCGCCACCGGCACCATGCCGACCAGTTTCCCGATCAACCACGGCCAGCCGCTGGGATTCACGCCGCTGCCGACGGTGCCGCCGATTCCACAGTCGCCCACCGACGGCCTGAGCAAGGCCTATTGAGGGGGTCCGCCATGACGATCCAGAACTTCATCCTCAACGGTAAGCCGGTGAGTGTCGACTGCGACAGTGACGTGCGCCTGCTATGGGTGGTGCGCGACCTGCTCGGCGTGTACGGGCCCAAGTACGGCTGCGGCCTCGGCGTGTGCCAGGCCTGCACCAGCCATTTCAACGGGTTGGCGGTCAATCTCTGTGCGATCCGCGTCGGCGACCTGCGGCCCACCGACCAGATCGTCACCATTGAGGGTCTCGCCGCCACCGTCGGCCAGCCGTTGCACCCGATGCAGCAGGCCTGGATCGATCATGACGTATCACAATGCGGCTACTGCCAGCCCGGTCAGATCATGACCGCGGTGGCGAAGGTGCGGCAGGCACGGGCGCAGGGGCGTGAGCTGACCGACGCCGACTACGATCAGATCCGCAACGTCTGCCGTTGCGGCACCTATCCGCGCATCCGCGAGGCGATTGCGGCAGGCGCGGCGGCGATGCCGTAGGGCGGCCCATGGCCGCCGCGGATTCCGCATGGCGCTGTTGGCGGGCCCTGCGTTTCCTTCGCGCACGGAGCTTCGTGGCCAAAAATGCTATGCTGTAGTGCAGCATGAGCGGCGCCCGGACCGGGCGTCCGCATCCCGGCAGATGCGCCGCACCAGCGCAACGGGACCAGCAGGCCCGCCGCGCGCGGGCTTTTTACATTGCGCCGGCCGGGCACCCAAGGACGGCTGCGTTCACAGCGGGAGAGGGCATTGACGGAGCGCAGCGGCGGTATCATAGGCGCGATAGCCGAAGCGACGCGGAAACTGCAGCGTCGCGTCACCAGGAACAAGGAGCCGGCCATTACCGAGATGCCGCGCGAACCCTTGCGCATCCCCCGGGACCAGCACCCGATCTCGCGCTCCAACATCTCCCAGGGCACGCTCAAGGTGCTCTACACCCTCAAGGACGCCGGCCACGAGGCCTACATGGTCGGCGGCGGCGTGCGCGACCTGCTGGCCGGGATCAAGCCGAAGGACTTCGACATCGCCACCAGCGCACACCCGGAGGAGATCCGCCGGCTGTTCCGCTCCTGCCGCCTGGTCGGGCGCCGCTTCCTGATCGCCCATGTGCGCATGGGCGAGGAGATCCTCGAGGTCACCACCTTCCGCGGTCCGATCACGGAGAGCCACGAGCGCGACGAGACCGGCCGCATCCTGTCCGACAACGTCTACGGCACCCTGGAGCAGGACGCGTTCCGCCGCGACTTCACCGTCAACGCGCTGTACTACGACATCCGCGACTTCTCCATCGTCGACTTCGCCGGCGGCGTCGAGGACCTGAGGCAGCGCTCGCTGCGCCTGATCGGCGATCCGGTGCAGCGCTATCGCGAGGATCCGGTGCGCATGCTGCGCGCGGTGCGCATCGCCAACAAGCTGGGCTTCTCGATCGCGCCGGAGACGGCCGAGCCGATTCCGCGCCTGGCGGCGCTGCTGCGCGAGATCCCGCCGGCGCGCCTGTTCGACGAGGTGCTCAAGCTGTTCCTCAGCCGCGAGGCGGTGGCCAACCTGCAGGGCCTGCGCGCCTATGGCCTGTTCAGCCATCTGCTGCCGCTGACCGACGAGGCGCTGGACGCCGGCGAGCCGAGCGTCGAGCCGCTGATCCGCAAGGCGCTGGACAACACCGCGGCGCGCATCGAGGCGAACCAGGCGGTGACCCCGGCCTTCCTCTACGCCGCGATGCTGTGGCCGGCATACTCCAAGCGCCTGGAACTGCTAGAGCGCAAGCAAGGTCACGCCCCGCCGGTTGCGCAGGCGCAGGCGGCCGAGGAAGTGATCGCCCATCAGCAGCTGCGTATCGCCATCCCCAAGCGCTTCTCCATCCCGATGCGCGAGATCTGGGCGCTGCAGCCGCGCTTCGAGAACCGCCAGGGTGGCCGGGTCAAGCGGCTGCTGACCCATCCGCGCTTCCGCGCCGCCTACGACTTCCTGCTGCTGCGCGGCCAGGCCGGCGAGCCCGGCGCGGCCGAGTTGGCGGCCTGGTGGACCAAGGCGCAGAGCGGCAGCTTCCCTCCCGTGCAGGAAAAGCGCGTGGTCGAGGAGGAGCCGGCCGAGGAGCAGGAGGGCGAGAACGGCGCGCCGTCCGAGGCGCCGAAGAAAAAGCGTCGCCGCCGCGGCGGGCGCCGCCGCCGCAAGCCCGGCAATGAAACGGGCGGCGACCAGTAAGAGGCCCTCCAAGGCCTTTCCCAAGGCCTGGATCGCCCTGGGTTCCAACCTGGGCAATCCGCCGGCCCAACTGTATGCGGCGCTGGAGCGCCTGCGCGCCGCGCACGGACTCAGGATACGGGACGTCTCCGGCTTCTACCGCACCAAGCCGGTAGGGCCGCCGGGCCAGTCCGACTACTGCAACGCCGTCTGCGAGATCGAAACCGCACTGGAACCGGAAGCCCTGCTCGATCTGCTGCAAGGCATCGAGAAGGCCGCCGGCCGGGTCCGCCGCGAGCGCTGGGGGCCGCGGGTGCTCGACCTCGACCTGCTGCACATTGAAGGCCACAGCTGCGCCACGCCGCGCCTGACCCTGCCGCATCCGGAGTTGCACCGCCGCGCCTTCGTGCTGGTGCCGCTGGCGGAGATCGCTCCGGACCTGGAAATCCCGGGGCAGGGCCGGGTGCGCGACCTGGCCGAGGCGGTGGACAAAACCGGGGTTGCCGCGGGATTCGCCTCCGGCTGAACGGTGCGGGTTTGGCGAATCGGGCGGGGATGGTTACACTCGCGTCGGATGCCCTGCGGGCATCGCAACGGGCGCATGCCTTGGTGGGCCGCCCTCAGTTGTTCAAAAATGGATGCCGGGTGCATGTCTTGGTGGGCCACCCGCGCATCGGCAATCCGGAAAACTTCCATGCAACCGACTGCACTTCAGTACGGCCTGTCCCTCCTTTGCCCTTCCACCCAAACTCTGCACCGCGGAGACCTGACATGAGCGCCGCCGCCAAGCCCAGTGCTGCCGTCCAGGTCGCCGAGCTGCGCCGTATGCGCGAGGCCGGCGAGAAGATCGCCGCGCTGACCTGTTACGACGCCAGCTTCGCCTACCTCGA
>CAYWPB010000094.1:0-11327 GCA_964458725.1 uncultured Nevskia sp.
GCCAATATGTCAGCCAGCTGGTCGAATCCCAGGCCAACGCAATCTCGACCGTCAACTTGTTCGAGTTGTTCGCCGCCGTGTTCGTCGCCGCGGCGACGATCATCTGGCTCGCCCCCAAACCCAAACACGCCGTCGCCGCAGGCGCCGGCCATTAAAGGAGTACGCCATGATCCTCGTCGGCCTCACCGCCTTCGTAAGCTCGCTTCTTACGGCAACCATCGTCTCGAGCTTTCGTGCCCCCGCGCCGGTCCATGCTCGCGAGTGTGGTGGGCGAGAAGCCGGGTCGTCCACAACTCGTGGGGATAGCCCAGGTCCTTCGCCTTCTGGCACGCCAGAGACACTAAAGCGGATACCGATCATATTGAAGCATAGCCTGCATGCCTGAAATAGTTGGCACATTCTTGAGAACTGAGTTGCGGGATGAAAGAGCGGATGGCTCGGTTGAGGGCTCTGACGGTTCGCGCTGCCGCCTTGCGTAGGAATGTCTTGAATTTGCTGTAAGGCATCTCGATGGGATTGAGATCGGGCGAATATTTCGGCAGGTAACGCAGTGTCGCTCCTGATTTCTCGATCGCCCGACGAATGCCAGGTCCGAGATGGATCCGGCAATTATCCATCACGACGATGTCGTTGCGCCGGAGCATCGGAACCAGGCATTTTTCGATATAGGCGAGGAACATCTCTCCGGTCATGGCACCCTCGACCACCATGGGAGCGATCATTTTATTGTGGCGCAGAGCGGCGACGAAGGTGATTGTTTCCCATCTTCCAAGCGGAACGGCGCCAATCACCCGGACGCCACGCGGGGCTCGCCCTCTCAGTCTCGCCATGTTCGTGCTGACAGCGGTCTCGTCGAGAAACACCAGTCGGGCAGGATCAAGCATACCTTGCTGTTGTATCCACTGGCGGCGTGCTCGCGCCACATCTTCGCGCTGCCGTTCGACCGCTTGCAGGGCTTTTTTTGAGAGTGATGTTGTGACGGTCGAGAAAACGCCAGAGCGAGCTGCGGCTGGTCTTGATTCGTCGCTTACGCAGTTCTGCGACCGTTTCGACCAAGGTCAGGTCCGGCTGTTGGGCAATCAGATTCAAAATCTCGGCCGCGAATTCTTCCAGCGGCGAAACGCTCCCCCCGCGCGGCCTCGGGGCGGCGCTCCTCTCTTTACACCAGCGCTGCAGCCACTTTACCGCCGACGCCACGCTGACCTCAAAACGTTCCGCCGCCTCGCGTCGCGACGCACCGGTCTCCACCGCGGCAATAACGCGCTCCCGCAGGTCACGAGAATAAGCCTTCGGCATCCCAAGCCCCCATAAAAGGAGAATCAATGCGCAAAGACTCACTCATTCCGAGACTGTTGGGAATCCCACCGATTCAAGTCAGCCGGGAACTGCTTTAGGCAGCACACAGCAGACTCACTACCGTCCCCCGCAACGGTCTGATCCTTGTTGGGGTGTTCTCCCAATTCGAGCCGACGGCTTATCTGTACACGGGCCTCTCGTTCCTCCTCCACATGGGCATCGTGGCGAGCTTGGCGTTCTTCATGCCGAGCATTCGCCTCGACGACAGCGAGGCCTTTGATCGCGATCAGAACCTGATGGTGCAGAAGAAGCCCGACGCGGCCGGGGAGCCACAGCCGGGCCTGGGTGGTCTGGGGAATGAAGGCGAGGGGGCCGCGTTCGGCGCCGGCCAGGTTGTCGAAGCCGGCCAGATAGACCGATTCATCCGCTTCCAGGCGGGCGCAGGCGTTATACAGCGTCGCGGCATAGGCCGCGGCCGGGCTGCGGCCGCCGGTTTCCTCGAGGAAGGCGCGCCACAGCCGGTGCACGATCTGCGCCTCGTGCGACAGCGCCGCCAGCGGCCGCGCGCCATAGGCGGTGACCAGGCGCTCGGCGAAGGCGGCGTCGTCCTGCGGCAGCTGCACCGCGTTGAGGCTCAGCTCCTCGAACAGCGCGAACAGCGCCTCGGCCAGCTGCCAGGGGTTCTGGCCGGGAAACAGGCCGCGGTATTTGCGCAGCGCCTCGACCAGGATCAGCCGGCATTCCGCCGCCGGCATCGGCGCCGGGCCGCTGCCGCGGGCCGCGGCGAATTGCGGCAGGGTCTGCAACTGCGGGCCGAGCGTGGCGCCGGCCGCCTCGAACAGGCATCGGCGCAGCGAGGCCGCGGCGCCGGCGGCCGGCAGCAGGATAGTGCAGCGGGACAGGTCGGGCAGGAGCTCGCGCCGCTGGGCGGCAATGGCCTGCGCCAGCCGCAGCGCCAGATCGGCCTGCGGCGGGACCAGCAGGGCGCGGGTTATGGCCACCTCGCGCCCTCGTGGGTCATAACGGAATGGTCGGCTCGAGCGGCGGCACTACGGCGCGCCGGGGCGGATCAGCGCTCGAGCAGCTTGAGCTTGTCCGGCTTGCCATCCCACTCCTTGGAATCGGCCGGGGCTTCCTTGCGCTCGGTGATCACCGGCCAGAGGCGGGCCAGTTCCTTGTTCAAGGGCAGGAACTGCGCCTGGCCGGCCGGAAGGTCATCCTCGGCGACGATGGCGTTGGCCGGGCACTCGGGCTCGCACAGCGTGCAGTCGATGCACTCTTCGGGGTCGATGACCAGGAAGTTCGGACCTTCGTGGAAGCAGTCCACGGGGCAGACTTCCACGCAGTCGGTGTATTTGCACTTGATGCAGTTTTCGGTGACGACAAAGGTCATGGCAAGCCGGTCTATCTGATTGAAAAAAGGGTGCTGCGGTGCGGCGGACGCTGATTTTAAGCCAAACCGGCCTCCCGTAGGGCCTTGATCCGCCGGGATTTCGTCCTAACGCGGCCGCCGCAGCAGCCGCGCCAGCCGTTCCGCCGCCGCGCCCATAGTGTCCAGTTCGGCCGGCTCCAGTTCCTCCAGCAAACGGACGAGACGCTGCACCCGCTGGCGGCGGCCTTTCTGCATCAGCCGGGTGCCGGCTGCGCTGGCGCGCAGCCGGACCACGCGCCCGTCCTGTTCGTCGGCTTCGCGCTCGGCCAGGCCGGCCCGCACCAGGGCGTCGGCGACGCGGCTGATGGTGGGCAGGCTCACCTGCTCGAGGCGGGCTAGGGCGCCGATGGTCTGGGGCCCGCCGAACACCAGCACCGACAGGGCGGAGAGCTGGGTCGGCCCGAGGCCGAGACTCAAGTCCTCCTCCCGCAGCAGGCGCAGCAGGTGGATCGCCGCGCTGTGCAGGCGGTCGGCGACGGCTTCGGTGGGGCTGGATTCGGCCATGCTTGACTTCAGCGTATTCCGGGCAGATAGTTAGCTTAGGCTAACTAACTGGAGCCGGCAATGGACACTCCCCTGGGCATTTCCAGGATCGGCCAGATCGCGATCCCGGCGCGGGACCTGGCACGCGCCGAGCGCTTCTATCGCGAGGCGCTGGGACTGCGGCATCTGTTCGCCGCCGGTCCCACGCTGTCGTTCTTCGATTGCGGCGGCACCCGCCTGATGCTGGACACCAACCTGCGGACCGACGGCAAGGAAGCCCACAGCTCAATCCTCTACTTCCTGGTGCCGGATCTGAAGGCCGCCTTCGCGCATCTGGAGGCGCAAGGCGCAGAGATCGTCGATCCGCCGCACCTGATCGCGAAAATGCCCGACCACGAGCTGTGGATGGGCTTCTTCAAGGACAGCGAGGGCAATCTGCTCAGCCTGATGGCGGAGCAGCGGTAGGGTTCAGGACTTCTGTTCCTGCGTCGCCCGGCAGGCGCTGCCGACCGTGGCGGCGGCGCTGAAGCGGGTCCATTGCTGCCGGTATACCGCGTCGGTGATGCCGAGCATCTCGTCCTTGCTCAGCTCAGGGAACTGCATGTGGTAGTAAGTGGGATTCTGGTCGAAGGAGCCGGTGATCATCTGTTGGGTGAACTCCATCTGCCGGTTCTGCGCCACGCCCATGGCGAAGTCCACCGCGTTGGCACACCACTCGTCGCTGTGGTCCAGGGTCAGCACCGCCGGCAGCTCATGCAGCGGCCGCGCCTTGCAGGCCTTGCTCATGGCGCTGGCGGCGCCGAAGTGGGTCCAGTGCTTCTCGTACACCGCCTTGGCGATGGTCAGCATGTCCGGCGTGGACAGGTCCGGATATTCCTGGTGGAACACGCGCGCGTCGCGGTTGATGGCCGTTTCGGCATAGTCGCGCGAACGGCCGAGATCGCGGTACTGAGCGGTGCGCATGGCGAAGTCCACCGCGTCGGCGCACCACTCCTCGGAGTGGCCGTCGGCGAGGGCCGGCGCGGCCGGCGCGAGCGTTGCCAGGACCACGAGCATCGCCATCAGCGCTGTTTTTCTCATCGCCGCTCCTCCTGTCGTGTCCCCAGCTTAGCCAGCGGGGGTGGAATGGCAAGCCACCCGGGCGGGTAGGGGGCCTCCTCTCCCCCGCAGGAGCGGGGCATCTGCGGGTGAGTGCGGCTTAGCCCGCTGCCGGTTGCTCAGGCCTCGCTAGTGGCCCGGTCGATACCCTCGATCGCCGTCTGGCACATGCGGACGATCTCCTCCGGCGTGATCACGTAGGGCGGCATCAGGTAGACCACGTTGCCCAGCGGCCGCAGCAGCACACCCTTCTCCAGGCCGTGCTGGTAGACACGCAGGCCGCGCCGCTCGGCGGCCGGGTATTCCTCGCGCTTGCGTGGGTTCTTCGCCAGTTCCACTGCCAGGATCATGCCCTGCTGGCGCAGGTCGATGACGTGGCGGTGGCTGGACAGCTCGCTCATCGCGCCCCACATCATCGCCGCCAGGCGCCGGTTCGTCGCCATCACGTCGCTTTGCTCGAACAGTTCCAGGGTGGCCAGCGCCGCGGCGCAGGCCAGCGGGTTGCCGGTGAAGCTGTGCGAGTGGAGGAAGGCTTTGTAGCTGGAATAGTCGTCGTAGAAGGCCTGGTAGACCGTGTCGGTGGCCATCACCACCGCCAGCGGCAGGGTGCCGGCGGTGAGGCCTTTGGACAGGCACATCAGGTCCGGCGCGATGCCGGCCCAGTCGCAGGCGAACATGCGGCCGGTACGGCCGAAGCCGGTGGCGATCTCGTCGGCGATCAGCAGCACGCCGTGGCGGGTGCAGGCCTCGCGCAGCAGCCGCAGGTAGATCGGGTGGTACATCCGCATGCCGGCGGCGCACTGCACCAGCGGCTCGACGATCACCGCCGCAACCTCGCCGGCGTGGCGCTCCAACGCTTCCTCCATGTAGCGGAAGCGGCGCCGCGTGTGGTCCTCCCAGGCTTCGCCGGGGCTGCGCTCGAAGCAGTCCGGCGAAGGCACCGGGATCGGCTGCATCAGCAGCGGCGTGTAGGCGTCGCGGTACAGGCCGGTGCCGCCCACCGCCAGCGCGCCCAGGGTTTCGCCGTGATAGCCGTTGGTCAGGGAAATGAAGCGGGTCTTTTTCGGTTGGCCCAGGTTGCGCCAGTAGTGCGCGCTCATCTTAAGCGCCACCTCCACTGCCGAACTGCCATTGTCGGCGTAGAAGCAGCGGTTCAGGCCTTGCGGCGCGATGGCGCAGAGCTTTTCAGACAGCGTCACCACCGGCTCGTGGGTGAAGCCGCCGAGCAGCACGTGGTCGAGCCGGTCGAGCTGCTCCTTCAGGCGCTGCACGATGTGCGGGTGGCGATGGCCGAAAATGTTGGTCCACCAGGAGCTGACGGCGTCGAGGTAACGTTTTCCCTCGAAGTCCTCCAGCCATACCCCTTCGGCCGCCTTCACCGGCACCAGCGGCAGCCATTCGTGGTCCTTCATCTGGGTGCAGGGATGCCATACGTGCGCCAGCGAGCGCTGCATCCATTCTTGATTGGCGGTCATCGGCATAGTGTAAAACTTCTGTAACGTGCGATTGGCCGCGCCGGCCCGTTAAAATCGCCGGATGACAACAACAAACATCTCATTCCGGCAGGGCTTGGGGCGGCTGCTGGGCACCGGCCTTGTGCTGGCCTGCGTCTCTGCATGCTCCGAAGTCCGCGTGCTGGAGCCGGCGGCCACCAGCCGCCATTTCGACTTCAAGCGCGATACCTTCGCCTACGCCAACGGCCTGAGCTGGGAATACATCATCGATCCGGCCACCGGCACGATCAGCACCAAGCAGAACGAGCCGCCCCCCGAGTTCAGCCACCGCTGCTTCGCCGTGTCGCGCATGGCGCGGCAGTTTTACCAGTACGCCGCGTTCGATCCGGCCAGCCCCAAGGTGGACGATGGCGCCTATCGCCGCCTGATCGACCAGGTTGTGGAGATGGAGCCGGACGATTTCCGCAAGGCCGGCAAGGTACGCATCCCCGGCTATGCCGACCTGCGCAGCTTCAGCGCGGCGAAGGCAACCCTGCTCAAGGATGCCACCGGCGGCTATGCCTACAGCCTGTTCACCTTCAGCAACTGGCGCATGGTGTTCCCATTCAGCCGCGATCATCAGGAGGACACCGCCCGCCGCCTCGTGGCCGAGGTAAAGCTCAGCCGTCAGCCGATCGTCCATCTGATCCATTTCGACCCGTTCCCGGTCACCGAAATCGACCATGTGGTGCTGATCTACGCCGCGCACGAGACGGCGGAGCAGATCGAGTTCGATGTTTACGACCCGAACTACTACGAGCGGCCCGGCACCCTGGTGTTCGACCGCGCCAAGCGCTCCTTCATCTTCCCGGCCACCAAGTACTTCAACGACGGTCCGCTCGACGTGTACGAGATCTTCGGCAGCGAGCTGGATTGAGCGGCGCTTCAAACGCGACAACCGGCGCAGCCCGTCCAAGCCGGGTCATCGTTCCGCAGCGGAAACCCGTCGTGAGAGTCTCGATTCCTGGCGCATGTCGCCTGTTCGCCGTTCTCGGCCTGGTCGGCTGCGCCGCCGCCGTGGCGCAGCCGGTGGCTTTCACCGGCGTCAACGTGGTGCCGATGGATGCGGAGCGGGTGTTGCGGGACCAGACCGTGCTGGTCGAGGACGGTCATATCGCCGCGATCGGACCGGCCCTGCCGCTGCCGCCGGAAGTGCAGATCATCGACGGCCACGGCGCCTGGCTTTCGCCGGGCCTGGCCGACATGCACAGCCATTCCGACACGCGCGGCGACATGGCGGTGTACCTGGCCAATGGCGTGACCACGCTGCTGAACATGGGCGGCGCCTCCGCCGAGTTCATGGGCCAGCGCCGGCCGGCGATCAACCAGGGGCGCATCCCGGGGCCGCACGTCTACGCCGCGTTCCGCGTCGACGGCTCGCCGCGCTACGGCCAGTTCGTCGTCACCACGCCGCGGGAGGCGCGCGCCGTGGTGCGGCTGGCGCGCACTAACGGCTACGACTTCATCAAGGTCTACAACGACCTTTCGCCGGAGTGCTTCCGGGCCCTGGTGACGGAAGGGCGCAAGCTGCATCTGGCGGTGGTCGGGCACGGTGTCAGCCGCGTCGGCATCGAGCGCCAGCTCGCGGCCGGGCAGGTGATGGTGGCCCACGCCGAGGAATACCTGTACACGGTGTTCCCACAGCCGCCGCAGAACCAGCCCGACGCCGCGCCGGGGCTGGAGCAGATTCCGCGCGCTGTCGCCTTCACCAGACGTTCCGGCGCCTGGGTCACCGCCGACCTCAACACCTACGCCAGCATCGCCCGCCAGTGGGGCCGGCCCGAAGTGGTGGATGCGATGTTCCAGCGACCGGAGATGCGCTACCTGGCACCGTCCTGGCGCATCGACTGGCGCGGCGAGGACTACGTCGGACGCAAAGGCTCGCTCGCGGCGCGGCTCGAGTTCCTCGCCCACTTCGTCAAGGCGCTGAGCGACGGCGGCGTGCCGTTGCTCGCCGGCACCGATGCGCCGACCATTCCCGGGATCCTGCCCGGCTATTCGTTGCACGAGGACCTCGCCGCGCTCGAAAGCGCCGGCCTCAGCCGCTACCAGGCGCTGGCGACCGCGACGCGCACGCCGGGCGAGTTCATCCATCGCTGGGTGCCCGGCGCCGACCGCTTCGGCACCGTCACGCCAGGCAGCCGCGCCGACCTGGTGCTGACCGCCGCCAATCCGCTCGACGGCCTGGCCACGCTGCGTCAGCCGCTCGGCGTGATGGCGGCGGGCAAATGGTACGCCGCATCCGACCTGCAGGCGCTGCTCGACGGGGTGGTGCGCAAATATGACGAGGCCCTGTTGCCGCCAGCGAAGTAGGCGGCGCCGTTTCGGTTGCTGGCAGGTCCTGCCGCGGGTTTCCGGCGCAAAAGAAAAGCGGCCTTGCGGCCGCCTGATTTTGCCTGGGGTACTCCCCTTGTTCTTTATTGTCGTTGTTCGATTCCCGCGGGCTTCCCGAGCCGCACGGGATGCCTGCGGTGTTCGGCCGGTTCCAGCCTACTTCGCGGTGCTGGGTGCAGGCGTGGTGTTGTCGAGATCGGCCGGCGCCAGACCCGGCAGCGGGTTGGGGAAGAGCTGAATGTTGCCCGGTCCGCGGATGGGGCGGATGTTCTGCACGTCCCCGATGAACGGCATCGCGGTATTGACCGCGTTGTTCACCACCGGGGTGACCGGGCCCGGCAGATCGACTGGCAGACCCAATGGGCCTGCGTGGGCGACGGCGGAGGCGCACAGCGCAGCGATGACGAACAGCGGCTTGAATGGGTTTCTGTGCATGGACTTGCTCGATCTCGGGCTTGGGGTCCTCGGCTGCCCTTCCGGCTGCGGACTGGATCGCTTTGGACTGCCCGCATTTTCCACCAGCGCGCCGGCATTAGTCGGCACGGAATCGAAACGAATTGGAAACGATGTGCGGTCTCAACGGCTTAGGGCCCGATTCCGGCCGTCAGCCGGCGCAGCGCATCAGGGTCTGTGCGTAGGCGGGCGCTGTGGGCTCGTGCATGAAGTAGACGTGGATCTGCTGCCAGCCGGTGGCCAGCAGGCGCTGGGCCCACTGCGCCAGGTCCTCCTCGGAATACTCTTCCAGCCGCAGCCGGACGTAGCCCCAGGGTGCAGTCTCGACCAGCGGCGGCGGTGCATTGTCCTCGCGTTCGGACAGGCATAGCGCGGCGCCGGCGCCCTTCAGGGCGGCGTAGACCTCGTCGTCGAACCAGCTGTCGTGGCGGAACTCGAAGGCGGCTGTGTGGCCCTCCGGCAGCATTGCCAGGAAGTCGCGCAGTCGCGGCAGGTCCTTCTTCAGGAACGGCGGCAGCTGGTACAGCACCGGCCCGCGCTTGGGGCCCAGCGCTTCCAGCACTTTGTAGAGATAGGCGACCGAGTTGGCCGCTTCCTCGCCCTTGATGCGCGCCTTGTGGGTGATGCGCTGCGAGGCCTTGATGGCGAAGCGGAACTGCGCCGGCGTACAGGCCGCCCAATTCTCCAGCACCGCTGTTTTGGGCATCTGGTAGAAGGTGTTGTTGATCTCCACCGTTCCCAGGCGTTCGCTGTAGAACTTCAGCATGCCCTCCGGCTTCATGTCCGCCGGGTAGAACGGGCCTTTCCACTCCTTGAAGGAATAGCCGCTGGCGCCGGCAATCAGTCTGCTCATGGAAGCACCTCGTCGATCCAGGCGGCCGTGGCGTCGAGCGCCTCGGTCAGCACCTGGCTGTCCTTGCGGCCGCTGCGGGCCGGCACGTGGAAGGAATGATCGGCATGGTCCAGCAGCGCGAGCCGGGCGCGCCGGCCAAGCAGTTGTACCTGCGCCTGCAGCAGTTCCAGCTGCGCGAACTCGTCGCGCGTGCCTTGCACGAACAGCATCGGCACTTTCACATCAGTCAGGTGCTGCCCGCGTTCGCTGCCGGGCTTGCCCGGCGGATGCAGCGGGAAGCCGAAGAACACCAGGCCGCACACGCCCGGCAGCGGATCGGCCGCCTGGGCCTGCGAAGTCATGCGCCCGCCGAAGGACTTGCCGCCGGCGAACAGCGGCAGGCCCGGCAACCGCCGCGCCGCTTCGGCCGCTGCCGCGCGCACTGCGGCCTGGGCCACCGCCGGGGTGTCGGGCCGCTTCGAGCCGCGCTCCATATAGAGGAACTGGTAGCGCAAGCAGGCAATGCCGCGCTGCGCCAGCCCGGCCGCTACCGCGGCCATGAAAGGGTGGGCCATGCCGGCCCCGGCGCCATGGCCGAGGAGCAGGACGGCGCGTGGCGAGGCGTGCAGGGTCAGCAGGCCCGAGACTTCCTGGCCGTCCGCCAGCACGATCTTCAAACCGCTTTCCTTGCTGTCCACCGTCGCATCCGGCTTAATCAGGGGATGGCCAAGCTTAGCGAATATGCCGCCAAGCGGAAGTTCGAGCGCACGCCCGAACCGGCGCCGCTGCCCGCGCCGGCGGCCGGAACGGGGCCGCTGCTGTTCGTGGTGCAGCAGCACTCGGCGCGGCGGCTGCACTACGACTTCCGCCTCGAATGCGATGGCGTGCTGAAATCCTGGGCCGTGCCCAAGGGGCCGTCGCTGAGCCTGGAGGACAAGCGCCTGGCGGTGCAGACCGAGGACCATCCCTACGACTACGGCTCCTTCGAGGGCGTGATCCCACCGGGGCAGTACGGCGCCGGCGAGGTGATCGTGTGGGATTGCGGCGCCTACTCGCCGGACGAAAAGGACACCTGGTTCCACGACCGTGCCGAGGCCCAGGCGCAGGTGCGCGAAGGCCTGGCCAAGGGCAAGCTCAGCTTCCAGCTGCGCGGCACCAAGCTGAAGGGCTCCTTTGCCCTGGTGCGTACCGCCAAGGACCCGAAGAGCTGGCTGCTGATCAAGCACCGCGACCGCTTCGCCGGCAAGATCGACGTGACCGAACAGGACCGCTCGGTGCTGTCCGGCGTGGCGGTGAGCGACCTCAAGGTGGTGCCGGTGCGGCGCATGGCCGCGGCGCAGCTGATTCCCTCCGGCAAGCCCGGGCCGCTGCCGGCGAAACTGGCACCGATGCTGGCCGAGACCGCCGACGCCGTGTTCAACAAGCCGGACTGGATGTGGGAGCCCAAGCTCGACGGCTACCGCGTGCAGGCCTTCGTCGACTCCAAGGGAGTGCGCCTGCGCTCACGCCGCGACCTCGAGCTGGCCGCGGTGTTCCCGCGGGTGGCGGCTGAGCTGCGCCAGCAGGGGCGCGGCACTTTGCTGGACGGCGAGCTGGTGGCATTCGACGCGGAAGGGCGGCCCTCGTTCAACGTGATGCAGAACCGCGTACACCTGAAGACGCCGCATGACATCGCCGCCGCCGATCGCAACGTCGCTGTGGTGTACTACTGCTTCGACCTGCTGTATTTCGGCGGCGTCGACCTGCGCCGACTGCCGTACAGCGAGCGGCGGCGCCTGCTGACGCAGTGCCTGCTGCCGTCGCCGCTGGTGCAGACGGTGCACGCGCAGGAGGACGGCCTGGCCTTGCAGGAGGCGGCGCTGGCCGCCGGCTTCGAGGGGGTGATCGCCAAGCGCAAGCTCAGCGC
>CAYWPB010000095.1:0-342 GCA_964458725.1 uncultured Nevskia sp.
TCAGCTTCAAAAATTCCACCAAGCTGATCAAGCCGCAATATGCGGTCGACCGTCTCTATGCGCTGACTCGCGGGCGCGAGGTCTACATCACCACCGAAGTCGGCCAACATCAGATGTGGGCGGCGCAGCGCTTCCAATTCGAAGGGCCGAATCATTGGATGAAGTCCGGCGGCCCTGGCACCGGGGGCCTTGGGAGCCTTGCCTTGGGCGGGGCTCGCCTCGGCGGCCTTGGCAGGAGCCGGCGCCTTCTGTGCCTTCTGGTACGCCGCGGCGGCGGCCTGGGCGTCGACGTCCTTCAAGAACGCGAGCTTCTGCGAAGCCATGACATTGCCCGACACCTTC
>CAYWPB010000095.1:442-11322 GCA_964458725.1 uncultured Nevskia sp.
ATCTTGCCGCCGAAGTAGAGCTTGTTCGGATCGGCCTTGCCGGTGGACATGGCGACGAAGTCCTCCTCGGCCAGCTCCAGGGTCACGTCCGGCTTGTCGGCATTGCCCTGGGACACGGCGCCGTCGCCGAACTTCATGTCCAGCACCCAGGCGCTGTCCGGCTCCTTCAGCAGGAACTGGAACACGGTCTTGACCTGGTCGCCCATGCCCTTGTTGGCGGCGAGGTGTTTGGCGATGGCGCCGAAGATCGCGGCCGAGTTCAGACCGCCGCCCGCGGGGACCGCGGCCGCCGCACCACCACCCTTCGCAACGCGCTCGGCTGTGGCCTCGCTCAGCAGTTTCGGATCCATCTTCTGCAGGAAGGCCAGCTTCTGCGAAGCCATGACATTGCCCGACACCTTCATCTTGCCGCCGAAGTAGAGCTTGTTCGGATCGGCCTTGCCGGTGGACATGGCGATGAAGTCGGCGTCGCTCAGCTCCAGGGTCACGTCCGGCTTGTCGGCATTGCCCGGCTTGACCGAGCCGTCGCCGGACTTCATGTCGAGAATCCAGGCGCTGTCCGGGCCGCTCAGCAGGAACTGGAACACGGTCTTGGCCTGGTCGCCGAGGCCCTTGGTCGCGGCGAGGTGCTTGCCGATGGCGGCGAACACATCGGCCGAAGCCAGCTCGGCGGAAGCTGCCGGCGCCGCGGCGGTCGCGGCTTTCGACTTGGCCTTGCGCTGCGGCACCTGCTCGTACAGCTCGACCGCAGCGTTCTTGATCACGACCTTGTCGCGCTCCTTCACCTTGGTCTCGAACACGACGCGCGTGTCCGACTCCTTCCACATCCGCGTTACCAGCGTCTCGCCCGGGAACACGCTCTCGGCGAAGCGCACCTTGATGCTCTTGAACTTGCGCGGGTCGTTGCCGGCGAAGGCCTTGATGACGTGGCGGCCGACAAATCCGTAGGTGCACAGGCCATGCAGGATCGGCTTGTCGAAGCCGAAAGCCTTGGCGAAATTTGGATCCGCGTGCAGCGGGTTCCAGTCGCCGGACAGACGGTACAGCAGCGCCTGGTTGAGGTCGGTCTTCTCCTCGATCACCGCGTCCGGCTCGCGCGACGGCGCGACGTTGATGTCGCCGGAAGGGCCGCGCTCGCCGCCCCAGCCGCCGGCGCCGCGCACGAAAGTGGTGATCTCGTTATACGCGATCTCCTCGCCGCTTTCGTCGGTGGTGGAAACGCCGAGCAGCACCACCGCGTGCGGCGCCTTGTCGTGGGCGCCCTTGAAGCGGAAGGTGTGCTTGAGCTTGCCTTTGGTCGGGAACGGGTATTTGACCTCGGTGTACTGCTCGCCGTGCAGCACGCGGTCGAAGCCGTAGTTCAGACCCGGCACCGGCGACTTGCCGTCCTTGGCCATGGCCAGCATGGCGTTCATCGCCGGCATCACGGCGTAGGTCGGCAGCACGTTGAAGCCGCCGCTGTTCAGCTCGTACACCAGGGACAGGTCCTGCTTGTCCAGCGGGTCGGCCGCCGCGCCGACGCCGAGGGCGTACAGCGCCACGTCGTGCTCGGAGTGCGAGGACTCGACCGTGGTCTCGGCCTTGGAAGCGAGGTCGAGATCGATGAACTCGTTGCCGCCCAGGCTCTTCGCGTTCATGTTGGCCAGCACCGGGGCCATCGACTGGTTGATGTCCGCCGGGTATTCGACTTCCTTGAAGTCGGTGATCTTGTTCCACTGCTTGGCCACGTCGTCCGGGCCGAAGGCGCGGCCGATCTTGAAGCTGTGGCCCTTGGTGCGCTGCCAGCGCAGCTTGCCGATGTAACCGGCGCCGACCTCGAACAGGCCGCCGGTCTCCTTGCAGTCCTCGTGGCACAGCCAGCCGACCAGCGGCGAGACGAACTCCGGCTTCAGCGCCGCGATCAGCTCCGGCGGCAGCACCGTCTCGGTCAGGCGGCTGCCAGCGATGGGGGCGATGGTGTTGCAATGGACGTTCTTGTTGCGGCCCTCGATCGCCAGGGTGTTGGACAGGCCGAGGATGCCAAGCTTGGCCGCCGAGTAATTGGCCTGGCCGAAGTTGCCGTAGATGCCGGCGGCCGAGGTGGTCATGACGATGCGGCCGTAGCCCTTGTCGCGCATCACCGGCCAGGCGGCGTGCGACACGGCGAACGAGCCCTTCAGGTGCACGCGCTGGATCAGATCCCAGTCTTCCGGCGTCATCTTCTGGAAGCTGGTGTCGCGCAGGATGCCGGCGTTGTTGATGACGATGTCGACGGTGCCGAAGGCGTCAAGCGCGGTCTGCACGATTTTGGCGCCGTCTTCCACCGAGTCGTAGTTGGCCACCGCCTCGCCGCCGAGCGCCTTGATCTCCGCCACCACCTGGTCCGCCGCCGCGCTGGACTTGCCGCCGCCGTGGATGTTGCCGCCGAGATCGTTCACCACCACCTTGGCGCCGCGGGCGCCGAACAGCAGCGCGTGCTGCTTGCCCAGGCCGTTGCCGGCGCCGGTGACGATGACCACCTTGTTGTCGTAACGAAGCTGCTCAGCCATGCCACTCCCTCCGTTTATTACTGTTGAACGGGGATTCGCGCAGCGAACCCCGTACTTTGGTATTGGGTTTTCTACAGCGTCCTTGCGATCAATTCCTTCATGATCTCGTTGGTCCCACCATAGATCTTGCTGGCGCGCGAGTCGATATAGGCGCGGGCGATGGGGTATTCCAGCATGTAGCCGTAGCCGCCGTGCAGCTGCACGCACTCGTCCACCACCTTGCACAGCAGATCCGAGGTCCAGTACTTGGCCGCGGCGGCGGCGTCCGGCGCCAGCTTGTTCTTCAGCTGCAGCTCGATGCAGCGGTCGACGAAGACCTGGCCGATGGCGATCTCCGATTTCATCTCCGCCAGCTTGAAGCGCGAGTTCTGGTAGGACGCCACCGGCTTGCCGAAGACCTTGCGGCTGCGGGTGTACTCCAGGGTGATGTCCAGCGCCGCCTGGGCGCCGGCCACCGACAGGATGGCGATGATCAGCCGCTCCCAGGCCAGCTCCTTCATCAGCATGATGAAGCCCATGCCCTCCCTGGCGCCGAGCAGGTTGGACTGCGGCACGCGCACGTTCTCGAAGAACAGCTCGCAGGTGTCCTGGCCCTTCATGCCGATCTTCTTCAGCGGCTTTCCCTTGGTGAAGCCCGGACGCCCAGCCTCGACCAGGATCAGCGAGATGTCCTTGGCCCCTTCGCCACTGTCGCCGGTCTTGGCGACCACCACCACGATGTCGCTGAGGTAGCCATTGGTGATGAAGATCTTGGAGCCGTTGATGACGTAGTCGTCACCGTCGTGGACCGAGCGGGTTTTGATCGACTTCAGGTCCGAGCCGTTGCCCGGCTCGGTCTTCGCCACCGCGCCGATCGCCTCGCCGCTGGCCATCTTCGGCAGCCACTCCTTCTTCTGCGCCTCGGTGCCGAAGTTGTAGATGTAGTTGGCGATGATGTCGGAATGCACCGAGAAGCCGATGCCGGAGGCGCCGGCATAGGTCTGCTCCTCCATCAGCACGGTGCTGTAGACCCGGTCCGCGCCCATGCCGCCGTATTCCTCGGGGATGGTCAGGCACAGGAAGCCCAGCTCGCCGGCGCGCTTCCAGATCTCGCGGTCGACGTGCTGCTGCTCCTCCCAGCGCTCGTGGTGCGGCATCACTTCCTCGGCGAAGAAGCGGCGCAGGCTCTTGCGGAATTCCTCGTGCTCGGGACCGAACAGGGTGCGGGGGATCATCGGGACAGCGCTCCTCATGAGGGATGACTATAGTTTTGTGCTTTGCAGCAGAGTAAGCGGCGGGCGCAGGGGACTGAATGCGTGAGGGGGACAGGTGATTGATAAATTCGGAAAGGCGCTCTGTCTCACTTATACGTCGTCATTCCCGCGAAAGCGGGGATCCAGGGAAACCACCAGCGGCACACGCTGGCGACCCACTGGATCCCCGCTTTCGCGGGGATGACGAGTAGCAGATTCAGAGCGTCTTCAAATACTCGATCAGCGCCTTCCGTTCCTGATCCGTCAGCACCGAAGTAAACGCGTGCCCGCCGTTGCCCTGGCTGTAGAGATGGGTGTTGTAGACCTTGCGGTTCTCGATTTGCTGGTCGGTGAAGGGCGGCAGGGTCTGCAGCGGCAGGTTCCACAGGAACCACAGGTTCTGGTAAAGCGCGCTGGTCAGGTCGGCCAGCGGCGGCGGCGCGTTGGGATCGAGCGGGTTGCAATCGACCAGGGGCGTGGTGCCGGGGTCGCCACAGTTCAGCGCCTGGTATTTCCAGCCGAGCTTGTCGCTGTCATAGGCTCGCTGCAGGTTGCTGTCGTAGCCCATTACCACGTTGAGCCCGGCCGGGGCCGGCGCGGAGACGCGCTTCCAGATCGGCGGGCGCTCCTCGCTGGGCTTGAGCACGCCCCAGATGTTCGGCACCGAGCCATTGTGGAAATACGGCGCGGCGGCCCAGATGCCATACAGCGGCGGCGCCAGCATCTTCGGCGTGGTGGAGTCCGCCGTCTCGCCCAGGCCGCAGTAAAGGAAGGCGTTCTGGTAGATCACCGGGTTGACGCTGCCGTCGGGGCGCTTGAGGCTCTGCATCGCGCCGGCGTAGACCGGGTCGGTGCCGATGATGCTGAGCGGCTCGATGCGCGCGGCGATGCCTTCCAGCGTCGGCGTGTCGAGGTAGGCCGGATCGTTGACATAGCGCGGCGAGTACACGCCGTGGCAACCGGCGCAGGAGCCGTTGCCGCCATCGGCAGGCTTGGGCACCGGATTGTTCAGCTCCGGCGCCCACAAATTCTTGCTGTGGAAGAGTACCGCGCCCTGCTCGGCCAGCGCGGTGTCGACCGGGAACGGATAGGTCGGCGATTTCAGCGACTCGGCCCAGGTCTGGAACGGCACGTCGTTCTGGTCGACCCAGGCCACCGCCTGGTCGCCCTTGCCCTGCAGGCTGTCGAACAGCGGGTAATAGGCCGCCATGTCGATGCGCGAGGCGTCCATCGGCAGCACCGCGCCGTGGAACTTCTGCGGGCGGTTGGCCATGTTCCACCAGGGCGGGCTCTTGATGGTGCCGATCGCGGCGCTGTGCACCAGCTCCGGGAAGGGCAGCAGCGCCGGGTTGCCGTTGGCGAACAGGATGAAGCCGAGCTGGAACTGGTCGATGGCGCCGGTGCCGCGGTTACTGGCGATGTTGACGATGCCGCTGGTGAGGCCGAACCCGCTGGCGCCGGCAAAGGCGAAATCGCGGAATGCCACTTCGAAGTCGCCGATGCTGCCGGCGCCGCCGACCTGCGGCCCCAGTCCTGGACCGTCGGCCGCAGTCCCGACCTGGCCGTTGTGGCAGAAGGCGCAGAACTTCACGCCGATGTTGCCGGTCCAGCTGCCGTCGGCGTTGCGCAGCTGGGTGTAGACCAGCGGTAGCTGGCCGCTGCCGCCATTGGTCGCATTGGGATCCTCGCCCGGCAGCGGATAGGGATTGCGCGCCGGCGACAGCGCCGAGCCGTGGCGCTCGGCCACCAGCTGGTCGAACTGCGCGGGCCGGCCCGGCAGGCCCCACACCTGCCACAGCTTGTTGTACTGGCTGGCCGGGATCGAATAGTCCGCCGCGCTCTTGCTGGCGCTGAACATGGTGGCGGTGCCGGGCCGGCCCTGCCCTTCGCCGACCAGCTCGCCCTGCGCCACCATCGCGCGGTAGGCGCCGCAGGTGGTCGGATGCGCGGTGGGGTTGGCGCAGCTCTTCCAGTACGCGTTGAACACCACTGCTTTGTTCTGGTTGACGCCGGGCACCACCAGGGTGCGTGGGTCGGCCGGCAGTACCGCATCGTCCGCTTTGCCGGCGCAGTACTCGCCCCAGACGCTGCCGGAATGGCGCGAACCGAGCAACGGCTGCTGCTGCGCCACTGGCCCGCTGCCGGCGCCGCCGAGCAGGGCGGCGCAGTTGTCGGGATTGTCCCAGCAGCCCAGCACCACCTTCATCGCCGCATAGGCCTGGCTGGTCGTGGGCCAGGGCTGGCCGCCGGTATGGTTCTGCGCCGGGTCGGAAGGGTTGGTCAGCAGCTTGTTGCTGTCCACGCCCTTGCCCAGCGCCGTCCAGGCCGCCAGCACTTTGGCGTAGTCGTCGCTGCCGTTTTGAGAGAGCAGGAACAGGTTGCCCTGGGTGGCAGCACTGGTGCCGGGCGTGTCGGCCACGCCGCCGGGGACATGGCAGGTGCGGCAGAAGCTCAGATTGGGTTCCACCCGCGCGGCGAAGAAGTCCTGCGCGTTGCCGAAACTCTGGCCGGTGGTATTGCCGCCGCTGCTGTTGCCGCTGCCGCCGCCGGTCAGCGGCGCGCCGCTGTAGCTGCCGCCGCAGGCCGCCAGCAGGAGCACCAGACCCACCACTGCCGCGTTCTGTCTCAACATCTTTCTCCTCCAGCCCGCGGTCTGCGCCGCTTGGTTCGGCATTGTTGGCCAAAACTAGACATTTGTCAGTTTCCAGAAACTAACATTTGTCTATTTTTCTGTCAATGCGCTATTCTTCCTTTATGAATCAAGCTTCTGACTCCCAGGCGTTCCCGCGCCAGCCGCTCCAGCAGCGGGCCAAGGACCGCTTCGAGCGGGTGGTGGAAGCGGCACGCGAACTGCTGCTGGAACAAGGCCTGAGCGGCTTCTCCATCCCCGAGCTGGCGACACGCCTGGGCTACTCGCGCGCCACCATCTACAACTTCTTCCCGACCCCCTACACCATCTACAACGAGCTGACCCGCCGCTACCTCACCGAGCTCGAGCAGCAACTGATCCGCAATTCCGAGGGGCTGCTGCAGCGGCCCTGGCGCGAAGGCGCGCGCGGTATGGCCGCGTTCGCCGCTCGCTTCTACAACCAGCACCCGGTGGCGCGCATCCTGATCCTCGGCGGCCCGATCACCGACGAGAGCTACCGCGCGCAGGAGCTGATGATCCAGCGCCTGGGAATGCTGGTGCAGCAGTTCTTCGGGCAGCGCGGCATCCAGCTGCCGCCGGCGCCGCCGGACGTATCGCTGCTGGCGGTAGAGCTGGGCTTCACCTGCTTCCGCCTGTCATTCTTCCTGCACGGCTCGATCACGCCGCAGTACGAAGAGGAAGCGGGCAAGACCATGATTGCTTACCTGTCGCAGTACGTGGCCGACTAGGCACGGCGTCGCTCCAGCTTGGCGGGTGGTGCCGCGCTGTCCGACAATGCGGCCAGTCCCCATTCGCGAGAGCGCGTCCATGAGCGAAGCCCCCCTCACCATCGAACGCCGCGGCCATCTGCTGCTGATGGGCTTCAACCGGGCGGCCAAGCGCAATGCCTTCGGCCTCGACACCTATCACCTGCTGGCCGAGACCTACGGTGTGCTGGATCGCGACCCGGAGCTGCGCTGCGGCGTGCTGTTCGGCCACGGCGAGCACTTCACCGCCGGGCTGGACCTGACGCAATGGGCGCCGCAGCTGGCCAAGGGCAGCCTGGGCGAGTTGCCGGACGGCTCGATCGAGCCGTTCGGCCTCGACGAAAGCAAGCGCCTGCGCAAGCCGCTGGTGGTGGCGGCCGAGGGCGTGTCGTTCACGGTGGGCTCGGAGCTGATGCTGGCGGCGGACATCCGCGTCGCCTCGACCACGGCGCGCTTCGGCCAGCTCGAGGTGAAGCGCGGCTTCTACGCCTGCGGCGGCGCCACCGTCCGGCTGGCGCAGGAGATCGGCTGGGGCAACGCGCAGCGCTACCTGCTGACCGGCGACGAATTCAGCGGTACCGATGCTTACCGCATGGGGTTCGTGCAGGAGCTGGTTGAGCCGGGCCAAGCGCTGGCCCGGGCGATCGAGATCGCCGGGCGCGTTGCCGCCGCCGCGCCGCTGGGGGTGCAGGCCTCGCTGCGCTCCTCGCGCATCGCCCGCACCGAAGGCGACCTTGCGGCTTTGGCACGCCTGTATCCGGACCTGCGGCCGATCATGCACAGCGAGGACGCGAAGGAAGCGGTGCGCGCTTTCGCCGAGCGCCGCCAGGCGCAGTTCCAGGGGCGCTAGAATGCGGCCATGACGTTCGAGCACAAGCCGATCACCGCCGCCGCCAAGCCGCAGTTCTATGCGGAGCTGCTGGAGCAGGCGCGCGCGCTGTTCACCGACGAGCCCGATCCGGTCGCCAACGCCTCCAACCTCGCCGCGCTGATCTTCCACAACCTGCCGGACCTGAACTGGGCGGGCTTCTACTTCTACGACGGCAAGGAGCTGGTGCTGGGCCCGTTCCAGGGCAAGGTGGCCTGCGTGCGCATCGCCATCGGCCGCGGCGTCTGCGGCACCGCCGCCGAGCTGCGCCGCACCGTGGTGGTGCCGGACGTGTTCGCCTTCCCCGGCCACATCGCCTGCGACGCCGCCTCGCGCTCGGAGCTGGTGGTGCCGCTGCTGCTGGGCGAGCGCCTGCTTGGCGTGCTCGACCTGGACAGCCCGCGGCCGGAACGCTTCGACGAGAACGACGCTCGCGGCCTGGAAACCCTGGCCCAGGCCTGGATCGACGCTTCGCGCCACGGCTAAGCATCCGCCGGCGGGCGGCGACAGCCCACTGAAAGGAAATCCAGCATTTCCTGTGCTAGTTTTACGCCCCCTCGAGTTCCGGCGGTGGAGCACCACATGAGCGCGCGTGACGACCAGCCCCGGGCCCTGACCCGGCTCGGCGACTACAACACTTCGCCGCGCGTGCTGCTGATCTGCGCCCTGGCCCTGGGCGTGGGCGCGCTCAGCGCAGCGGTGGCGCTGGCGCTGCAGGCCCTGATCGGCCTGATCACCAATGCGGTGTTCTACCAGCGCTGGTCCTCCGCCCTGGTGGCGCCGGGCAGCGAGCATCACAGCGCCTGGCTGATCGTGCTGGCGCCGGTGCTCGGCGGCCTGATTGTCGGCCTGATGGCGCGCTACGGCTCGGAGGCGATCCGCGGCCACGGCATGCCGGAGGCAATCGACGCGATCCTGCGCAAGGGCAGCCGCGTGTCGCCGCGGGTGGCGGTGCTTAAGCCGATATCGGCGGCGGTGATCATCGGCACCGGCGGCCCGTTCGGCGCCGAAGGCCCGGTGATCATGACCGGCGGCGCCTTCGGCTCGCTGATCGGCCAGCTGCTGCATGTCACGGCCGACGAGCGCAAGACCCTGCTCGTCGCCGGCGCCGCCGGCGGCATGGCCGCGACCTTCAACGCGCCGCTGGCCTCGATCCTGCTTGCGGTGGAGTTGCTGCTGTTCGAATACCGGCCGCGCAGCTTCCTGCCGGTGGTGTGCGCGGTGGCGATCTCCACCGTGCTGCGCGGCGTGCTTGCCGGCTCGGCGCCGGTGTTCCCGGTGCCGGACCTGGCGTTGCAGCTGTCGCCGCTGGCCTGGCTGTGCTGCGTGGCCTCCGGCCTGTTTGCCGGCGGCCTGGCGATCGTCGCCACGCAGATGGTGTATTTCTCCGAGGACCAGTTCAAACGCCTGCCGATCCACTGGATGTGGTGGCCGGCGCTGGGCGGCCTGATCATCGGCGTCGGCGGCCTGTTCGAGCCGCGCGCGCTGGGCGTGGGCTATGACGTCATCGCCGAGCTGATCCAGGGCCGCGCCGCGCTGTCGCTGGTGTTCGGCATCCTGATCGTCAAAACCCTGATCTGGTCGCTGTCGCTCGGCTCCGGCACTTCCGGCGGCGTGCTGGCGCCGATCTTCATGATCGGCGCCGCGCTCGGCGCGCTGGAGGCACAGCTGTTCCCCGGCGTCGCTCCCGGCTTCTGGGCCCTGCTCGGCCTAGCCGCGGTGGTCGGCGGCGTGATGCGCTCGCCGCTGACCGGCGTGGTGTTCTCGCTCGAGCTGACCCACGACTACAACGCGCTGCTGCCGCTGGCGGTGGCCGCCACCGCCGCCTACGGCGTGTCGGTGCTGCTCCTGCGCCGCTCGGTGCTGACCGAGAAGGTGGCGCGCCGCGGCGTGCACCTGAGCCGCGAGTACTCGGTCGACCCGCTGGAAGTGCTGTTCGTGTCCGAGGTGATGCACCGCGAGTTCATTACGCTCGACGCCGCCAGCCCGGCGGCCGACCGCGCCGGCGATTCGCTGCTGCTGAAGCAGCAGCGCCTCTACCCGGTGCTCGGCGCCGGCGGCCGCATGCAAGGCGTGATCACCCGCCGCGCCCTGCTCGACCAGACGCTGCATGCCACCACGGCGCCGCGCAGCATCGGCGAGATCGCGGTGGCGCAGGCGGTGACCGCCTACCCCGACGAGACCTTGCGCGAGATCGCCAACCGCATGGCCGACCGCCGCGTCTCGGCGCTGCCGGTGGTCGACCGCGGCGATCCCGCCACGGTGCTCGGCATCATCGTCATCGAGGATCTGCTGCAGGGCCGCCTCAAGGACCTGCAGGAGGAGCGCGACAGCGAGCGCGTGCTGAAGATCGAGAAACTGTGGCTGCCGGCGCGCGGTGCCACGTAGGGCACTTTTTCGTTAGATGCAGCCATGACGTCCCCTCTAGGAAGTCCCTTAGGGAGAGAGGGACCGTGAAGACCAGGTTTTACGGCCCCTCTCCCCCGCCCCTCTCCCGCAAGCGGGAGAGGGGAGCGCGCCCCCCGAACGGGGGTCAAGGACACCCGGCCGGGTGATTGCCTGCTGCCCGCGCCAGGCCGACACTGTTCCTGCATAAGCCGACGCAACCGTACCTCCGGGTATGCCGTGCACAGTCGGCATGGAAACCATGGCCAGGTGCGCCCCGCCCCACATACGGAGGCGGGCCGCGCGCACGGCCGCATCAGGGTGGAGGAGATCGGGGTGCACAGGCAGGCAGACGCGGCGCGCGCCGCAGCTTCGAGGATGGCCGGCTGGGCGCTGCTGGCCGCCGCCGCGGCGCTGGCCGGCTGCGGCGACTCCGCGCCCGCTCCCGCCGCAGGATCGACCGATCCGGCC
>CAYWPB010000096.1:0-11233 GCA_964458725.1 uncultured Nevskia sp.
GCATCGCCCTGGCCGACGACCAGGGGCTGGTGCGGCGCGGCCTGCGCGCCCTGCTCGAAGCCCTCGGCGGGCTCGAAGTGGCGGTGGAGGCGGAGGACGGCGCGGTGCTGCTGGCGGCCCTGCAACAGACCCGCGTCGACGTGCTGCTCAGCGACATCCGCATGCCGCACCACTCCGGCATCGAGGTGGTGCGCGCGCTGCGCGCCCGCGGCGACTACACCCCGGCCATCCTGCTCACCACCTTCGACGAGGCCGCCTTGCTGCAGGGCGCGGTGCAGGCCGGTGCGCAAGGCTTCATGCTCAAGGACGCGGCGCCGGAGGAGCTCAAGGCAGCGATTCTCAAGGTCGCCGCCGGCGAAACCCTGCTGGCGCCGCAGACCCTGTCCGCCGCGCGCGGCGCGGCGCCATCCGACAGCGCTGTCCCGGCGCACCTCACCGAGCGCGAGCTGGCGGTGCTGCGCCTGGTGGCCGGCGGCTATTCCAACAAGGAAATCGGCCGGGCCCTGGGCATCTCGGACGGCACGGTGAAGAATCATCTGACAGAGATTTTGTATAAGCTGGAAGCACGCGACCGCACCCATGCAGTGCTCAAGGCGATCGGGGCGCGGCTGCTGTAGGAACCCTTGCATGAGACTTCGCCGATGACCGTCACGCCGCTGCACGGCTGGGGCCTGGCCGCACTGGTGCTGTTCATCTGCTGGCGCCTGTACCGGCGTTATCGCAGCCACATCGGCCCGCAGAAGGTGCGGCCGCTGCGCATGAGCCTGCGCGTGACCCTGTTCAGCGTGTTCGCGGTGCTGATCCTGATCTCGCCGATCGGCCTGCTCGGCCGCGAGCTCGTCGCCGTGGCCATCGCCCTCGGCGGCATGCTGGGCTGGATCAGCCTGAGCCAGACCCATTTCGAGAACCGCGACGGCCGCCGTTGGTACACCCCCAATATCTACATCGGCCTGGGCGTCACCGCGCTGCTGGCGGCGCGGGTGATCTACCGCCTGGTCATGATCGTGCCGCAGCTCCAATCCGGCGCCGTGCCGCCCGGCGCGCATGGCCCGCTGGGGCCGCTCGGCGGCCCCCAGAGCCTGCCGACCTTGGCGGTGTTCGGCGTGGTCATCGGGTACTACGCGGTTTATTACGGCGGTGTGCTGCTGCGCAACCGGCAGATGGCGGAGCAGGTGCCGGCCGCGCCGGCCGGCTGAGTGCTGTCCCCCTCTCCCGCGTGCGGGAGGGGAACATGCCTTGCGTCCGATTCACAGGGATTCCGCGCCGCGGCGTCCCGCCGAAGGAGAGAAGCAATGAACCTGCTGATCCTGGCAAGCGTTCTGTGGATCGCCCTGCACATCGGCCTCGCCGGCACTGCGCTGCGCGGCGTGGTGGCGGGCCGCGTCGGCGAGCAGGGGTTCCGCGGCCTGTTCTCGGTAGCCTCGATCGCGGTGTTCGCGCTGCTGGTCTATGCCTTCATCCACGCGCCTCGTACACCGCTGTGGGTGGCGCCTGAAAGCCTGCGCTGGGTCCTGGTGGCGTTGATGCTGCCGGTGGCGTTCCTGCTGCTCGGCTCCTTGTCCACCGTCAGCATCAAGCCGGAGGACGCCGGCACCCGGCGTGACGGCGCCCGCGGCATCCTGCGCCTGACCCGCCACCCGATGATGTGCGCCTTCGCCCTGTGGGCGGCCCTGCATATCATCGGCACCGGCGAGCTCGCCGCCACGGTGTTCTTCGGCGCCTTCATGATCACCGCGGCAGTCGGCATGCCGTCGATCGACGCCAAGTACGCGCGGCGCAACCCGGCCGCCTGGCAGCGCTTCGCCGCGGAGACCTCGATCCTGCCCGGCGCCGCCATCCTCATCGGGCGCAACCGCCTGGTCTGGTCCGAAATCGGCTGGCTGCTGCCGCTGGCGGCGCTGGTGCTGTGGGCGGTGCTGCTGGTGGTGCACCAGAAGATGACCGGGGTCGCGCCAGTGCCGCTTCCTTGGTGAGCGGGACTATATAGGGCCGGCCCGGGGGCATAAAATCAGCAAATTCTCCCCGGAAACGGCCATGACCCCGACCATCCCCCCCGGCGACCGCCTGATCGTCGCCTTGGACCTGCCTGAACCCGACGCCGCCAGGAACCTGGTGGAGCGCATCGGCGACGGCGCTGGCTTCTACAAGATCGGCATGGAACTGTGCATGTCGCCCGGCTTCTTCGAGCTGCTGGAATGGCTGCGCGGCCGCGGCAAGAAGGTCTTCGTCGACCTCAAGTTCTTCGATATCCCCGAGACGGTGGCGCGCGCGGTGTGCTCGCTGTCGGAGCGCGGCGCCCAGTTCTGCACCATCCACGGCAACCAGGCCATCATGGAAGCGGCCGCCAAGGCCAAGAGCAACGGGCTCAGGGTGCTGGCGGTGACCGCCCTGACCAGCCTCGACCGCGGCGACCTGGACGACCTCGGCTTCCAGTGCGACGTCGAGACCCTGGTGCTGTCGCGGGCGCGCCGCGCCCTGGCCGCTGGCTGCGACGGCGTAGTGTCCTCCGGCCTGGAAGTTGCGAAGCTCAGGCTGGAAGCGCCGCGCGAGCTGGTGGTGGTCACGCCCGGCATCCGCCCGGTGGACAACCAGGCCGAGTCCGACCAGAAGCGGGTGATGACGCCGACCCGCGCGCTGCAGGCCGGCGCCGACTACCTGGTGGTGGGCCGGCCGATCCGCGACGCCGCCGATCCGCGCGCCGCGGCGCAGGCGATCCAGGCCGAAATCGCCGCTGCCGTGAAGTAAAGACGAATGAGCCAACTGAAGAACGACCTGTTTCTGCGCGCCCTGCGGCGCGAGCCCGTCGAGCGCGCGCCGGTGTGGCTGATGCGCCAGGCCGGGCGCTACCTGGCCGAGTACCGCGCCACACGCGCCAAGGCGGGCAACTTCCTGGCCCTGTGCAAGACGCCGGAGCTGGCTTGCGAGGTGACGATGCAGCCGATCGAGCGCTTCGGCTTCGACGCGGCGATCCTGTTCTCCGACATCCTCACCATCCCCGATGCGATGGGCCTGGGCCTGCACTTCGTCGACAACGAAGGGCCGGCTTTCCACCATCCGCTGCGCAGCGAGGAGGCGATTCGCAAGCTCGGCATTCCCGACCCGGAAAGCGAGCTGCGCTATGTCATGAACGCGGTGCGCACCATCAAGAGCGCACTGGCCGGCCGGGTGCCGCTGATCGGCTTCGCCGGCAGCCCCTGGACCCTGGCCACCTACATGATCGAGGGCGCCGGCTCGCGCGACTTCGTCCACGCCAAGAAGCTTCGCTATGAGCGGCCGGAGTTGCTCAAGGAGCTGACCGCCAAGCTGAGCGAGGCGGTGGCGCTATACCTCGCCGCGCAGGTGCGTGCCGGCGCCGACGCGCTGATGGTGTTCGACACCTGGGGCGGCACGCTCGATCCGCAGGGCTACCTGGAGCATTCTCTCGCCCCTATGCGCGCCATCGTCGAGCGCCTCAAAACGCTGGCCCCGGGTGTGCCGGTGATCCTGTTCAGCAAGGGTGCGGCTTCGCATCTCGATGCCATGTCCCAGACCGGCGCAGCGGGACTGGGCGTGGACTGGACCACGCGCCTGGCCGACGCGCGCCAGGCGGTGCAGGGCCGCGTGGCCCTGCAGGGCAACCTCGATCCCTCCTCGCTGTTCGCTTCGCCGGACAAGGTGCGCGGGCTGGTGGCCGGCGTGCTGGCCGACTACGGCCACGGCCCGGGCCACATCTTCTACCTCGGCCACGGCATCCTGCAGCACACGCCGGTGGAAAGCGTGAGCGCGCTGGTCGAGGCGGTGCGCGAGCTGAGCCCCGCGTACCAGAAGAAGGTCGCCTGAGCCGTGCTGCGCTGGCTGCCGGCCCCGCTGATCATCGCGCTCACCTTCGTGCTGTTGCTGGCGGCGTTGGTGATCAGCTTCCTGCTGGTGATGCTGGGCGCCATTCCGAAATTGCTGTTGCCGGCGAGCGGTCGCGCCTGGCTCGGGCGCAACTGGTTCAATGCGGTGGTGGGCGACACCAGCTGGTGGGGCCTGAACCGCCTGGTCTACCTGCTGCTGCACGGCCCGCGCCGCGACATCGTGATCGAGGGCGAGCTCGACCACGACAAGACCTGGCTGGTGATCTGCAACCACCAGGGCTGGGCCGACATCCCGCTGCTGGTCGACGTCTTCGGCCGGCGCATCCCGTTCACCCGCTTCTTCCTGAAGAAGGAGCTGATCTGGGTGCCGATCATCGGCGTCGCCTGCGTGGTGCTGGACATGCCGTTCATGAAGCGCCATTCCAAGGCGGCGATCGCCGCCAATCCGGCGCTGAAGGGCCAGGACCTGGAAGCAACGCGCCACGCCTGCGAGAAGTACCGCCTGATCCCGGTGACGGTGGTGAATTTCCTCGAGGGCACGCGCTTCACCGAGTCCAAGCGCGCGGCGCGCGGGTCACCCTACGTCAACCTGTTGCGGCCCAAGGCCGCCGGCCTGTCGTTCACGCTCAATACCATGGGCGAGCAGTTTGCCGGCGTCGTCGACGTAACCCTGTGCTATGCCCCGGGGCCGCGCGGCGTGCTGTGGGGTTTCCTGGCCGGCGACCAGGCGCGCATGAAGGTGCGGGCGCGGGTGCTGCCGGTGCCGCAGGAGCTGATGCGCGGCGATTACCAGGACGACGAGGCCTTCCGCGAGCGCTTCCAGGACTGGGTCAACCAGCTGTGGCAGCGCAAGGATGAGGAGCTGAGCCGGCTGAAGGCGGAGTTCGCGCAGGCCGCGTGACGGCTACAAATCCGGCGAGAGCCGCAGCCGCGCGCTGATGTTGTCCGCCTCGCCCAGCTGCACGTCGACGAGGAAGGTCAGGTGCCGCAGGATGGTGGCGCTGACGAACACCACGGTGGCGTAGAGCCCGTCGTCGCGGCGCATCAGCGGCGCGCGGCTGCCGTTGCCGATGTCCTTGTGGCGCAACGCCTCCAGCAGCGGCTCGCGCCGCGGCGCCAGCAGGGTGACGCGAAAGATGTCCGCCGCTTCCATGGTCCCGTGAGCCCGCTTTTATGCAAACTGCGATGGGCGAACTTTGCCACCGCCGCGCCGCCCCGACCTTGACCCAGTTCTCACAACCCTCATCCGGGGTGCTCGAATTAATCAGAGCTTCCCTGCTGCAGGTTCGCCGCCAAGGGGGTAGAGTGGCCGGCAAAACCAGCCACAACCTCGGGGAGAGGACATGAAAAGGCTCAAGCCGCTCGACGCGGCCTGGCTCTACGTGGAGTCGCGCGACACGCCGATGCATGTCGCCGGCATGCAGACCTTCATCCCGCCGAAGAACGCCAAGGCCAGCTTCCTGCGCGACGTCATGGCGCGCTTCAAGGACGGCGCCACCGAGTTCGTGCCGCCCTGGAACCTGCGCCTGGCCGACAGCCCGCTGCGCAGCCTGCTGCCGGCCTGGGAGATCGAGAAGAACGTCGACCTCGACTACCACGTGCGCCACTCGGCGCTGCCCGGGCCGGGCGGCGAGCGTGAGCTCGGCGTGCTGGTGTCGCGGCTGCACAGCCATCCGCTGGACCTGAAGCGGCCGCTGTGGGAATGCCACCTGATCGAGGGCCTGGAAGGAGGGCGCTTCGCGCTCTACACCAAGATGCACCACGCCTTGATGGACGGCATGGCTGGCATGCGCATGATCCAGCGCGCCATGTCGGAGTCGCCGCGCGGGCGCAGCATCGATCCGCCCTGGGCGCTGGGCGGCTTGAAGCAGCGCGAGCACGGCGGCCGCTCCTTCGCCGAGCGACTCAGCGCCCTGGCCCAGGGCGCGCGCGAGCAGGCTGCGACCGTGCCGGAGGTGTCGCGCGCCATGACCCAGGTGTGGGGCCGCGGCAAGCATCCGGACCCGGAGCTGGTCACCCCGTTCAGTGCGCCCAAGTCGGTGCTCAACGGCCGCGTCACCGCGCCGCGCCGCTTCGCGACGCAGCAGTACGAGCTGAACCGACTGCGGCTGCTGGCGAAGAAGGCCAAGGTCACGCTCAACGATGTGGTGCTGGAGATCTGCGCCAGCGCCCTGCGCCGCTTCCTCGACGAGCTGGGCACGCTGCCGCAGGAGCCGCTGACCGCCGGTCTGCCGGTGTCGATCCGCCCGCACGGCGACGACACCGTCGGCACCGCCATCAGCTTCATCCTGGCCAACCTCGCCACCGACCGCGCCGATCCGCGCGAGCGCCTGGAGAAGATCCGCAGCTCCACCGTGCACGCCAAGCAGCACCTGCAAAGCCTGTCCCAGGCCAGCCTCAACAACTACACCTCGGCCTTCATGGGGCCCTTCATCCTCAGCCTGATGACCGGCCTGGGCGGGCGCGGCCGGCCAATGTTCAACGTCACCATTTCCAACGTTCCGGGGCCAGAGAAGCCGCTGTACTTCGCCGGCGCGCGGCTGGAGGCGATGTATCCGATCTCCCTGCTCAGCCACGGCCAGGCCCTGAACATCACCTGTGTCAGCTACGCCGGCACCCTGAACTTCGGCTTCACCGGCTGCCGCGACACCTTGCCGCACATGCAGCGCCTGGCGGTCTACACCGGCGAGGCGCTGGAAGAGCTGGAGCGCGCCTACGCCTGAGGGGTGCAAACCCGCGGCGCGCCAGCCCCGTCTAAGTCAATCGAATTGAATTCAGGGGAAGCGACGTGAGCGCGACAACCATGGAGCAGGCCGGCGGCGTGGCGGCCGGCAGGGAGCAGGCCGGCGCCGCCGTGCGCATCGGCTCGATCGACCTGATGCGCGGCATCGTCATGATCGTCATGGCGATCGACCACGTCCGCGATTTCTGGGATCCCACGCCCTACGACCCGGCCGACCTGTCCAAGGCCTCGGCGGCGCTGTTCCTGACCCGCTGGATCACCCATTTCTGCGCGCCGACCTTCATGTTCCTGGCCGGCACCAGCGCCTGGCTGTGGTCCCGCAACACCGGCGCCACGCGCGGCCAGCTGCAGCGCTTCCTGGTCAGCCGCGGCCTGTGGCTGGTGTTCCTGGAACTGACGGTGATCACCTTCAGCTGGCGCTTCGACTTCAACGGCCTGATCATGCAGGTGATCTGGGCGCTGGGCTGGTGCATGGTGATCCTGGCCGGCCTGCTGTGGCTGCCGCGCCGCGGCATCGCCGCCCTCGGCCTGCTGCTGGTGTTCGGCCACAACGCTTTCGACGGCGTGCACTTCAAGGACTTCGCCGTCTACGGCGAAGCCTGGGGCTGGCTGTGGTCGGCGGTGCACGAGTTCCATCTCGGCCAGTTCGGCAGCTTCCAGGTGGCGCTCGGCTACCCGCTGGTGCCCTGGTGCGGCGTGATGGCGCTGGGCTACTGCTTCGGCGAGCTGCTGGAGCAGCCGGCGGAGCTGCGCGATCGCTGGATGCGCATTCTCGGCGCCGCCGCCATCGCCCTGTTCCTGGCGCTGCGCCTGAGCAACGTCTACGGCGAGGCGCAACTGTGGCAGCCGAACCCGCGCGGCTTCCTCTACTCGGCGCTGGGCGTGCTCAACGTCACCAAGTACCCGCCCTCGTTGCTGTACCTGCTGATGACCCTGGGCCCGGTGTTGCTGCTGCTGCCCTGGCTGGAGAAGCAGCGCGGCGCCTGGGTCAAGCCGGTCAGCGTGTTCGGCCGCGTGCCGTTCTTCTTCTACGTGCTGCACCTGCCGCTGATCCACCTCGGTGCGACCATCGCGGCCGAGATCGCCTACGGCGTGACCGCCGGCCCGGCCTTCCTGATCAACTCCCTGCCGCCAGGCTACGAGCCCAGCCTGCTGCGCCTGTACCTGGTGTGGGCCATCGTCATCCTGATCCTGTACCCGCTATGCAAGTGGTACGCAGGTTACAAGAGCCGGCACAAGGACTACTGGTGGCTGAGCTACCTGTAGGGAAGCTCTGATCACTTCGCGATCGTCATTCCGGCGAAAGCCGGAATCCAGCGCGTTGCTTGCGGCCCCTGGACCCCGGCTTTCGCCGGGGTGACGACTGATCTAAGGTTCCATGATCCTGGCCGGCGCCTGACGTGTCCTGCTTTCAGCTGCCGCGCTGCGGCTGCAATACCGACAGCACGAACAGCGAGGCCGCGTCGTCCCGCGGCTGCCGGGCCTGGTCCGGCACCGTCACGGTTGCGGCCCGCGGTAGCAGCACCTTGTCCACGAACTCCTCGCTGGCGCTGCCGCGCCCGTCCCAGCGCTCGGCTGCCGCAGTGGCCGGGGCCGCCGCATGGGCAACCAGCACGGCGTCGACGAACAGCTCCGGCTGGGCCTGTGCCGGCAGGGCGCCCGCGGCCAGCAGCAGTGCTGCGCCCTGCAAGGCGGACTTGAGGTTCAGCTGGGTATTGCGGGGGATCTGGTACATGGGATGCTCCTATGGGTGTATATACACCTATGTGGTCAAAAAAAATCAGACCGCCTGGGCCGCCAGCCCCAGGGCCTGCGCCGCCGCCGTCGGCAAGCGGGTGCTCATGGTTTTCTGCGCCCGGCGCCACAGCGGCAGCGCCGCCTCGGCCGCGGCGCGGCCCTTGGCGGTGATGCCGATCATCTTCACGCGCCGATCCTCGCCGCTGTCGATGCTGATGTAGCCTTCCGCCAACAGGGGTTGCAGGTTGCGGGTCAGGGTGGTGCGCTCCAGGCCCAGGTAGTCGGCAGCGCGGTTCAGCGGCGTGCGGCCGGCGTTGAGCAGGTAGGCGAGCAGGGTGAACTGGGTGACCCGCAGGCCGCTGCCGCGCAGCTGCGCGTCGTAGAACTGGGTGATGGTCCGCGCGGCGCGCCGTGCCGCAAAGCAGAGGCAGTCGTCGCAATCGCGGAATTCCGAAGTGCTCATAAGGTGTATATACACCTATATGCGAGATACGTCAATCCGGTGCGGGCGCCGGGCAGCGGCGCCCGCACCCGGGATTCAATGGAAATCAAAGCCGTAGGTGAACAGCAGGCCGACGCTGTTGGCGTTGAGGTGGTCGCCGTTCTTGGAGTACTTGAGGAAGTTGTAGTCCAGGGCCACGAACCACCACCCCAGCTGCACGGTGCCGCCCACCGCGTCGTCGAAGTCGACCTTGCCCAAGGTCGCGCCCGGCATGTTCTCCACCGGCAGGTTCTTGCCGTCGAACTTGATGCCGGTTTCGTAGATCAACCCGGCGCCGGCCCAGAAGCGCTGGCGCGGCCCGAACCAGTAGCTCGGCAGCAGGGTGAAGCGGAAGCGCTGCAGGTTCACCGAGGCGCAGGCCGCCTGGTACTTGTAGTCGAACATCAGGCGCAGATCGTAGGGCGAATGGCGGCTGGGGCGCAGGTGACCGCCGATGCCGCCGATCAGGCCGCTGCCGGCGCGCAGGCTAGGGGTGGAGGTGCTGTTGTCGGTGGTGTCGAGGCACTCGACCTCGACCAGTTTGTCGCCGCCGAACTCGTAGCCGAGCTCCACTTCCGGCCGCAGGTACAGGCCCTGGTCCTGCCTTGCGTTGCGCCGCGCCTTGCCATTGTCGTAAGGCGGTGGCCCCGGTGGGGCCGGTTCGACCGCCGGCTGCGGCTCCGGAGTGGCGAGTTCGACGGGCGCGGCCTCGGGCGCGGCGGCCACCGGCGGCGAGGGTGCCATGGGAGCAGGAGCTGGCGCGGCGGCAGGAGCCGGTTGTGGCTGCGGCGGCACGGACGGCCCGGCCAGTTCATAGCTGCGCGTCGCCGTGGCGCTGCCGCTGCTGGCCGTGACGAAGATGCGGGTTCCACCCGGCAGCGCCTTGCCGCCCAGCAGGTGGATGTCCGAGTCGCCGCCCTGCCGCTGGATCGTCAGCGGCATGCGGGAGCTGCCGCCGGCACCGTTCGGCACCAGGGCATAGGCGCTGACGATCAGGTAGCCCTGCCGCTCCGCCTCGCTCAGGCTGACCGGCACCATTGCGCGATAGGCCTGGCCCGCGGCGGCGGGCTCCTGCTGGAGTTCGCCCAGCTCCAGCGCCACGGCGGGCGCCGCGATCAGCAGCGGCGCCAGGAGCGCGAAGCCACAAGATACCGAGCGCAGGTACGCGCCTGCGCCGTAACGACGAATCGACATGCAAACCCCCGAGTATTGGTGCGTGCGGAGCGAACCGGCCCCGTTCCCGTACCGCCTGTTTCAGCCGTCCCTTTTTTCCTTGCGGTGGCGTCCGCCCGAGGCGGAGCCCGCAGCTTCCCTTTGGGCTGAAGCACGGACCCTAGCAGTAGGGCGGGGCAGCCGCAATGACAGTACCGCGCGGAACTGCGAACTGCGTCACGCCGGCTAGCTGCCACCGCGGTGCAGACGCGCGGACATCAACCGCAATGGCGGCCGCAACGCGAGGAACAGCAGGGCGGCGACCACCGGCGCCACCACGCACCAGATGCCGATGCCGCCGAGGGCGATGCCGGCGAAGTCGGCGACGAAGCGCAGTGGGCCGGCGCGGAAGCGGTCCACCAGCTGCGGAATCGACAGCGCCAAGTGCGGCGCGCCCAGCCATTCGCCGGCGCGGTAGAACGGCAGCAGCAGCGCCAGCTGCAGCGGATAGCAGAAGTAATTCACCAGCTGGATGATCGGCTGGTTCAGGCCCAGGCAGAACGCCGCCAGCCCGCACAGGAGGGTGGTGGAGCCGAGGATCGGAAACACCGCCAGCACGCCGCCCAGGGCTACGGTCAGCGCGATTTTCTCCGGCGTGATGCCCTGCCTGAACTGCGCCACCACCACATCGGTTACGCGCCGCTTCCAGAAGCCGGCGTGCGCCACCGGGAAGTCGCCCTCGTCGTTGGCCGGCTGGCTCATCGGCGGCGCAGCAGCAGCTGTTCGGCGCCGGCGCCGGGCGGCAGCCGCAGCAGCTGCCACAGCATGTAGCCGGCGATGGCGAGGTTGCCGAGGCCGAAGATCAGCACCAGCCACAGCGCGCGGACCAGGTTGGAGCTTTCCTTGTAGGCCACCCACAGCCAGAAGGTGAAGAAGGCGAGGTAGGTGTCGACCAGGGTCGCGATGAACCAGGGATGGCCCACCACCGCCTGCGGCGTCTTCCAGAACGGCATCTGCAACGAGGCCCAGGTGGTGGCGCCGAGGATGGTGAGGAAGGCGAGGGCGAAGATGAACTTGAGCCTGGCGGTCATGGGGAGTCCTGGTAGGTCGGCCTTCAGGCCGACAGCGCCGTCGGGCTGAAGCCCGACCTACATTACGCCTTGTGCAGCGTGATCTGCATCAGGTCGATGCTGCCGGCGCGGAAGCCGCACTCGCAATAGCCCAGGTAGTAGCGCCACATGCGCAGGAAGCGCTCGTCGAACTGGCGCACCACCGCCTCGC
>CAYWPB010000097.1:0-11199 GCA_964458725.1 uncultured Nevskia sp.
TTATTCGGTGCCCGCCGCGGGCGATACGCCGCAGGCGTCCCCCGCGGTACCGCCGCCGGATTACAACGCGCCGCCGCCGGCCGAGGTCCTGTCCTCCGCCCCGGCGACGGGCGCGCAGCCTGACGTAACCCTGCCGGACGCGACCGTTGCCGCCAACGTCAAGAGCGCGCTGGCTTCGCACAACACCACCCGTGGCCTGCGCATCCACGTCGCCGTCGACAACGGCGTGGTCAAGCTCACCGGCGTTGTGCCCACCAGCGTCCAGTCCGACCAGGCGGTTTCGGTCATCGATGACGTGCAGGGCGTGAGGGAAGTGAACAACCTGCTCAAGGTCGGCAAGTAAAGCCGTCCCCGACCCGCCGGCGCGAGCCGGCGGGTTTTCGCGGCCGATATGATTGACAAAAGCAAATAATTACTTGACATTGTCAATTATGACGACACAATCCGACACGGCTGGCGTCGCCGCGATGCGGCGCTTCAACCGCTTCTATACGCGCCAGATCGGCGTGCTGCGGCAGAAGCTGCTTGACAGCCCGTATTCCCTGGCCGAGGCGCGCGTGCTGTACGAGCTGGCGCACCGTGAGCAACCCACCGCCACCGAGCTGAGCCAAGCGCTGCGGCTCGATCCGGGCTATCTCAGCCGCATGCTGCGCGGCTTCGAGCAGGACGGACTGCTGCGGCGCCAAGCCGCGCCCGAGGACGCGCGGCGCAGCCTGCTGGCGCTGACCGCCTCCGGCCGCAGGGCGGTGGCCGAGCTGGAATCGCGCTCCGATGCCGAGGCCGCGGATCTGCTCGGCGCGCTGGACCCAGCGCAGCGGCCGCGCCTGCTGCAGGCGATGGACGCGATCGAGCAATTGCTCGAGCCCGCCGCGGCGGCGCCACTGCCTTGGCTGCTGCGCAGCCACCGGCCGGGCGACATGGGCTGGATCGTGCATCGCCACGGCCTGCTGTACGCGCGGGAGTACGGCTGGGACGAGACTTTCGAAGCCCTGGTGGCGGAGATCGCGGCCGGCTTCGTGCGCCACTACGACCCGGCGCGCGAGCATTGCTGGCTGGCCGAGCGCGAGGGCGAAATCCTCGGCAGCGTGTTCCTGGTGAAGGAATCCAAGACCGTGGCCCGGCTGCGCCTGCTGCTGGTGGAGCCGGCCGCGCGCGGCCTGGGCATCGGCCGGCGCCTGGTGGAGGAATGCATTCGCTTTGCCCGCCAGGCCGGCTACCGCAAGCTGACCTTGTGGACCAACGACGTACTGGTTTCGGCACGGCGCATCTACGAGGCGGCCGGTTTCCGCCTGGTGGCAGAGGAGAAGCACCGCAGCTTCGGCCAGGATCTGGTAGGGCAGACTTGGGAGCTTAAGCTTTAGCAAGCCTGGGCAAGGCATTGAGGGGCAAGCTCTTTTGCCGGCGGCTGCGGCTTGCCCCGGGAGCCAGGGCCAGATTGGCCTTGCGGCCAATCTGAGGTCACCATACGCCAGAGTATGCTAGGGTCATTCCAACGAGAGGGGAGTGGCCCCGCAATGCCCAAGCAAGCCCGTGCCGTCGACGGCCTGATCATCGTCATCACCGGCGCATCCAGCGGCATCGGCGAGGAGGCGGCGCGGCAACTGGCGCGCGAGGGCGCCACCGTCTGCCTGGTGGCGCGCCGCGAGGACGAGCTGAACCGGGTCAAGCGCGACATCGCCAAGGCCAAGGGCAAGGCTTTCGTTTACCCGGCCGACCTGTCGAGCAATGCCTCGATCGAAGCCTGCTGCGACGCGATCCTGGCCAAGCACAAGAAAGTGGACGTGCTGGTCAACAACGCCGGCCGCTCGATCCGCCGGCCGCTGAAGGAGTCGCTGGACCGCCCGCACGATTACGAGCGCACCATGCAGCTCAACTACTTCGCCGCGGTACGCATGTGCCTGCGCCTGCTGCCGGGGATGCTGGAGCGGCGCAGCGGCCAGATCGTCAACGTCTCCAGCGTCGCCGCGCTGATGAGCACCCCGCGCTTCTCCGCCTACATCGCCAGCAAGGCCGCGCTCGACGCTTTCACCCGCTCGCTGCGGATGGAGCTGGGCGGCGACGGCATCGACGTCACCGGCATCAACTACCCGCTGGTCAAAACCGCCATGACCGAGCCGACCAAGGTCTACAACTACATGCCGCAGATGGATGTGGCTGAGGCCGCCCGCTGGATCGTCGATGCGATCAGGACCCGCCCGGCGCGCCGGACCACGCGCATGGCCCATGCCTTCAACGTCGCCACCGCCGTCGCCCCGGGCCCGGCGCTTCTGGTGCTGGGGCAGTTCTACAAGCGCATGCTCGCGCGCTACACCAGGCGCATGGAGCAGGAGCAGAAGGCCGGCTAGCCGCCTCTGCCAACACAGATTTCCAAACCGCAATGAGTATCCTCCATGCTTTTTTCCGAAGTGCTTGGCTCCGTACAGGAGCAGGACGGCGCCTGGACCGCCACCATCCCTGACACTTGGGCCCAGGGCCGCACCAGTTTCGGCGGCCTGCTCGCCGCGCTGGCGGTGCGCGCCATGCGCGGCCTGGTACCGTCGGTGCCGCTGCGCGTGCTGCAGACCACTTTCATCGCGCCGGTCCCGGCAGGTACCGTGCGGATCGAGGTGAAGCTGCTGCGCAGCGGCAAGTCCGCCAGCCATGTCGAGGCGCGCCTTTACGACCGGGAACAGCTCGCCTGCCTCGCGGTGGCGATCTTCGGCGCGGCGCGCGAGTCGGCGATCAACGTCGAGCCGCAGGCGCCGGCGGTGAAGCCGCCGGAGCAGGGCATTGCCTTCCCCTGGATCGAAGGCGTGACGCCGGCTTTCACCCGGCTGGTCGAGATGAGCTGGGTCCACGGCAAGCTGCCGTTCATGGGCGCCACCGAGCCGAAGACGCAGATCTACGTCGGCTTCCGCAATGAGCCTTTCGCCGGCAACGGCCTGCTCGGCGAGTCGCAGCTGATCGGCTACGCCGACATCATTCCTTCGCCGGGCATCTCGCTGCTGCGCAAGCCGGCCGCCGCGAGCTCGCTGACCTGGACCCTGGAGCTCCTCACCGACGACTACGGCCCGGCGCGTGAAGGCCTGTGGCTGATGGACGCGGAAGTGACTTCCGGCCGCCAGGGCTACCTGAGCCAGACCGCCATTCTATGGAGCCCGGAATGGAAGGCGGTTGCGCTGAGCCGGCAGAGCGTGGTGGCGTTCGGTTAAGGATGCGCAACGCCCGGCCGGGATGGCCGGGCAGGGGCGAATCGGATTCCAATGGTCGCGCCGGGACGGCGGCGCACGCCTGTTACTTTGGGTAACAGGCAACAGGCGTAGAATCCCGCGCGCATATTCCCAAACTGTCAGGAGACTTGGATGTCGCGTTCGACTCTGCTGCGCCTGTTGAGCGGTTCCCTGCTGCTTGCGGCTTCGTCCGTGGTGCTCGTCGCGCAAGCCGCCGACGAGGTCAAGGAAGTCCGGCTCTATGCCCTCGACTGCGGGCGGGTCAAGCTCAAGGATCTGGGCATGATGTCCGATACCGGCGAGTACAACGGCGAGTCGGCCGACATCGCCGACCCCTGCTTCGTCATCCGCCATCCAAAGGGCATCCTGCTATGGGATACCGGCCTGGGCGACAAGCTGGCCGAAAACAAGGACGGCGTGGACATGGACGCCGGCCACATGTGGGTGGACCACACCCTGGTCGACCAGCTCAAGCAGATCGGCCTGGCGCCGTCAGACATCACTTACCTCACGTTCTCGCATACCCACTTCGATCACACCGGCAACGCCAACGAGTTCCCGGACGCCACCTGGATCATCAACAAGGCTGAGCTGGCCTGGGCCGAGAGCAAGCCGGGTCCCTTCGTCAACGTCGACAGCTTCAGCGCCTACAAGACCGCCAAGAAGCAGATGATCGACGGCGACTACGACGTGTTCGGCGACGGCAGCGTGATGATCCTCAAGACCCCCGGCCACACCCCGGGGCACCAGTCGCTGGAACTGCGCCTGAAGAAGTCCGGCGTGGTGATCCTGTCCGGGGACCTGTGGCACCTGCGCGACAACTACAGGTTCCGCCGCGTACCGCCATTCAATACTGAGCGCGCCGACACCCTGGCCTCGATCAACCGCGTCACCACCATCATCAAGAACACCAAGGCCCGCCTGGTGGTGCAGCACGATGCCAGCGATTTCAAGAAGCTGCCGGCGTTTCCGAAGTATCTGGACTGAACCCCGATCCCGGAAACGCCCTGCGTTTCCGGGATTTTTTCAGGTTCCGGGTTCCAGGAACCGCTTCACTTCCTCGTCGATAGCGCTGCGCAGGCTCATCAGTTTGCGCGCGTAGCCTTCCAGCGCCTTGTCGTCCTCGGTCAGCGGTTCCCAGTGAGGCACCTGAGCCGGCTTGCCCTCGTCCATGGCGACGAACACGATCACGCAGTGCGTGGTTTTCTGGAACGCGCCCTCGCGCGGGTCGCCGGCCAGCACATCTACCGCGATGTGCATGCTGGTGGTGCCGGTGTAGATCACCCGGGCGTGCACCTCGACCACGTTGCCGATCAGGATCGGCCGGATGAAGCGGATGCCGCCAACATAGACCGTGACGCAGTAGCGCCCGCTCCAGCCGACCGCGCAGGTGTAGCCGGCCTGGTCGATCCACTTCATCACCATGCCGCCGTGGACCTTGCCGCCGAAGTTCACGTCCCCAGGCTCGGCCAGGAAACGCAGGCTGATGTCACGCTTGGCAGTCGGCATTGCCGTCTCTCTTGCTGGCTGAATCTCTCAAGGATACTGCACGCCGGTCAGCTTCTCCGACAGTGCCCACCAGCGGCCCTGCAGATCCTGGTTGCGGGCGAGTGCGCGGCAGCCGACCTTGGTGGGGTAGCCGCGCATCTGCTGGAAGCCGTCGGGGCCAATGTAGTCGCCGCCGGCGATATCCGCCATCGAGGCGGCGTACAGGGTGGGCAGGGCTCCCATCGCCGCCGGCTGGGCGAAGATGGCGTTGCCGACCTTCATCACCAGGCTGCCGAAGGCCGACTTCTCGATCTGCGGCGCGACGTACTGCAGGTTGGTGTCGGAGTAGCCGGGGTGGGCCGCGGCGGCCATGACCGGCGCGCCGGCCTTCTGCAGGCGCCGGTTCAGCTCGAACATGAACAGCAGGTTGGCTAGCTTGCTTTTGCCGTAGGCGTCCCATTTCTGGTACGGCTTGCGCTCGAAGAAGGGGTCGTCCAGGTCCATGGCACGGGTCCAGCGGTGCGCCTGGCTGGCGACGCTGATCACGCGCGCCGCCGGCGCCGCCTTGAGCGAGTCGAGCAGCAGGCCGGTGAGGGCGAAGTGGCCGAAGTGGTTGGTGCCCACCTGCATCTCGAAGCCGTCTTTGGTTTTAGCGTAAGGAACGGCCATCACGCCGGCGTTGTTGCAGAGGATGTCCAGGCGCGGGTACTTGCCCTTGAACGCCGCGACAAAGGCGCGCACCGAGGCGAGGTCGGCCAAGTCCAGCGGCATCACCTCGACCGTGGCCCCCGGAGCCTGGGCGCGCACCTCGGCCAGGGCCCTGGCCGCCTTGTCCGGATTGCGACAGGCCATCACCACTTCGGCACCGGCTTGCGCCAGCCCGGCGGTAGTATGGAAGCCGAGGCCGCTGTTGGCGCCGGTGACGACGACGATCCTGCCCTTGAGCGAGGGCATGTCGGCGGGGGTCCACTTCATTGGTGTACTCCTGGGTTTGCGTAGGAATCGTTATGACCCAGAGCCTAACCAATTTTGCGTGACGCCGGCGCGATGCCGCCCCGGCCGCCGCCTGGAAGCCGTCCGGAAGCCGCCCGCTGCCGGCCGGCGCTGGGACGGCGGCGTCCCGTCGCGGTCTGCTATGTTGAGAGCCTGACACCCGCCGGAGCCGTCGTGTGGCCCAGAGTACGGAGCTGCCCACCATCGTCATCGCCGACGACGACCCGGCGCACCGCCTGCTGACGGCGAAGGCGTTCGAGCGCTCCAGCCTGCGCAATCCGGTGCGCCAGTTCGAGGACGGCGAAGACCTGCTGGACTATCTGCTCGGACGCGGCCGCCATGTCGGCGAGAACCCGGGCTCCCGGCCGATGATCATCCTGCTCGACCTCAATATGCCGCGCAAAAGCGGGCTGGAGGTGCTGGCCGAGATCAAGGCGCATCCGCGGCTGCGGCGCATTCCGGTGATCATCCTCACCACCTCGAGCGAGGATCGCGACATCGCGCGCTCGTACGACCTCGGCGCCAATTCCTTCGTCTCCAAGCCGGTCGACTTTGGCCAGTTCAGCGACGCCATCCGCCAGCTCGGCGGCTACTGGCTCGAGCTAGTCGCCATGCCGCGGGTGGACGACTGAGCACCAGCGCGACGGCGCCGGCCTCGACGCTGCGGCGCGACCTGCTGCGTCTGGCGGCGATCGCGGCCACTTATGCGGCGGCCGGCAGGCTGGGCCTGCTGCTGGCGATCCCGCCGGGCTACGCCACGGCGGTATGGCCGCCTTCCGGTGTGGCCCTGGCTGGTCTGCTGCTCGGCGGCGGCCGCCTCTGGCCCGGCGTGTGGATCGGGTCCTTCGCCGTCAACGTCTCCACCTCCTGGGATGCCTCCACCTTGCCGGCGCTGCTGCGCTCGCTGGCCATCGCCGGCAGCATCGCCTCCGGCGCCGCGCTGCAGGCCTGGGTCGGCGCGCGGCTGATCCGCAGCCGCGTCGGCTTCCACAACATCTTCACCCAGGAAGTGGACGTGGTCCGCATGCTGCTGCTGGGCGGGCCGTTGAGCTGCGTGATCAACGCCATGGCCAGCGTCACTACGCTGCGGCTGGCCGGCCTGATCCCCGGCTCGAACTTCCTGTTCAGCCTGTGGACTTGGTGGGTCGGCGACTCGATCGGCGTGCTGATCTTCATGCCGCTGATCTGCGCGTGGTCGCTGCCGCGGCAGACCTGGCTGCGCAAACAGGTGATGCTGACCTTGCCGCTGGCGGCGATGTTTGCCCTGGTAGTGCTGCTGTTCTTCACCGTCAGCAACCGCGAGCAGGTGCGCCTGCGGGCCGAATTCGAACACACGGCGCAGCAGGTGAGCGAGGACTTGCGCGCCCGCGTCGATAGCGATCTGACCATCCTGGAGGCGGCCGGCAGCTTTTTCGAGTCTTCCGCGGCGGCGACGCGGCGGGAGTTCCGCTACTTCGTCGACGACCAGTTGCGCAGCCACCCGGACATCCGTGCGCTCGACTGGGTGGCGCGGGTGACGCGCGCCGGCCGGCCGGCCTACGAGGCGATGATGCGCGCCGACGGCGCCGGTCCCGGGTATATCTGGGAGCGCGACACGCAGGGCCGCGCGGTGAGCGCGTCGGATCGCGACGAATACTTTTCCATCACCTACATCGAGCCGATGGCCACCAACGCCTCGGCGCTCGGCTTCGACCTGATTTCTGAGCAGAACCGGCACGACGCGGTGCGCCATGCGATGGCCAGCAGGGCCATCACCGCCAGTCGCCGGGTGCGGCTGGTGCAGGATCAGACCGGGGAATGGGGGCTGATCATCGTCCGACCGGTATACCGCCAGGACCTGTACCCGGACAGCTCGGCGCTGCCGGTGGGCAGCCTGATGGGCGTGTGCCTGGCGGTGCTGCGCATGCCCGACGTGGTGCGCGCCTCGATGAAACACCTGGGCGACAGCGGCGTCACGCTGCGCCTCGAAGACGTCACCGGCGGTGCCGCCGAAGCCCTGTTCCGGAGCGGGCCGGAGCTGCCATCGTCCGCCGTCGCTTTCTCGCGTACCACGGCCATCGACATCGCCGAGCGGCGCTGGGCGCTGACCCTCGAGCTGCCCAACGACTACCTGGTGGCGCACCGTTCCTGGCAGGCCTGGGGCCTGCTCGCGGTGGGCCTGTTCATCACCGGCCTGCTCGGCACGCTGATCCTGGTGCTGATCGGGCGCCAGGCCAAGGTGGAGGAGATGGTGCGCAGCCAGACCGCGGGCCTGTCGGCGGTTGCGCGCGAGTTGGAACGCAGCAACGCCGAGCTGGAGCAGTTCGCCTACGTCGCCTCGCACGACCTGCAGGCGCCGCTGCGCAGCATCGTCGGCTTCGGCCAGCTGTTGCGCAAGGACTATCATGGCCGGCTCGACCAGGACGCCGACACCTACATCGACTTCATGGTCAAGAGCGCCAACCAGATGCAGAGCCTGATCCGCGGCCTGCTGGAGTTCTCGCGCATTGGCCGCGGTCCTTCCGGGCATGCCACGGCGGACTGCGAGCGCGTGCTGGCCGAGGTACTGGAACGGCTCGACGCGCTGGTACGCGAGCGCGGCGCCGAGGTCACCCATGAGCCGCTGCCGGTGCTGGCCTGCGCGCCGGTCGAGCTGGGTCAGCTGCTGCAGAACCTGATCGGTAACGCCTTGAAATTCCAGGCGCCGGGGGTCCAGCCGCGCGTCCACCTGTCGGCGCAGCGCGACGGGGCCGACTGGCGCATCGGTGTGCGCGACAACGGCATCGGCATCGACCCGAAGTACCAGGAGCGCATTTTCCAGATGTTCCAGCGCCTGCATACCGCCGACCGCTACGAGGGCACCGGCATCGGTCTGGCCATTTGCCGCAAGATCGTGCAGCGCCACGGCGGTACGCTATGGGTGGAGTCGGTCTCGGGGCAGGGCGCCTGCTTCCGGTTTACCCTGCCGGCGGCCTGAGGCTTGGACCGGCTGTCGGCCGCGACGGGCCGCAGGGCCGCCACGCCCCGGCGGGGCCGGGTCCTGCGCTAAGCTTGCACACGACGCGCTGGGCGAGCGAAGGGCTTTCACGTGTCGCGATCGAATGAACAAACAGGGACGTCCGGCCATGTCTGATTCGGGACGGATTCGCCGCATCCTGCTGGTAGAGGACGAGGAGTCCGACGCGGTACTGGTCACTCTTCACATCCGCCGTGCACAGGCACTGGCCCGGGTGGAGATCGTGCGCGCCAGTACCCTGGCCGAGGCGATGGCACAACTCGAGCGCGAACCGTTCGACTGCGTGATTCTCGACCTGGGCCTGCCCGATGGGCGCGGCCTGGAGAACGTGCAGCGCATCCGCGCCGCTTCCGCCAGCGTCGCCATCGTCGTGCTCACCGGCCATGACGACAACCAGATGGCGGTGGCCGCGCTGCGCTGCGGCGCCCAGGAATACCTGGTCAAGGGTCGCTACGAGGACGACGCCCTGTCCAGGGTGCTGCGCCACGCGGTCGAGCGCCACGGCCTGCTGGTGGAGATCGACCGGCAGCGCGAGCGCGACAGCTTCATGGCCGGGCACGATCCGCTGACCGGCCTGTTCAACCGCCAGCTGCTGGCGCAGCGTGCCGGCGAAATCATCGCGCTGTGCGAGCGGCGCGGCGAAAGCTTCGCCCTGTGTTTTCTCGATCTCGACGGCTTCAAGCCGGTCAACGACCGCTACGGCCACGCCGTCGGCGACGCCGCCCTGAAACAGGTAGCGGCGGCGTTGCTGGCGACGGCGCGTTCCACCGACATGGTGGCGCGCGTCGGCGGCGACGAGTTCGTGGTGCTGCTCTATCCGGTGACCGGCGCGGCCGAAGCGGAGCGAGCCGCGGCGCGGCTGGTGCACCGCATCGGCGAGATCGGCGTGGTCGATGGGCACGCGGTGAGCATCGGCGCCAGCGGCGGCCTGGCGATCTATCCGCAGCACGGCCACTCCCTGGAACAGCTGTTCCTGTGCGCGGACCATGCCATGTACGCCGCCAAAGAGGGCGGGCGCGGCACGCTCAAAGTGTCGGCCGAAGGCCGCGAGGCGGATGCGCGCGGCACGGTCGAGCGCATCGTCGACGACGCCAACCTGGCGCTGCTGTACCAGCCCTGGATCGACCAGGCCACCGGCAGCTTCGGTGGCTGCGAGGCACTGCTGCGGCAGCGCCTCGGCGGCGACCTGGTGCCGCCCGACGGCATCCTGCGCGCGGCGCTGGATGCCGGACTGCTCGGCAACCTGTGCCAGTGGGTGGTGCGCAAGGCCAGCCTGCAGTGGAAGGCCTGGCACGACGCCGGCCTGCCGGTGGGTCGGCTGTCGATCAACGCCACCCGCGCCGAGCTGAGCCGGCCCGACCTGCCCTCGCTGGTGCTGGGCGTATTGCACGCCACCGGTATGCCGGCGCGCTTCCTCCAGATCGAGCTGCCGGAAGACAGCTTCGACCTGCTCGCCGCGGAGGCGCTGGAAAACATTCGCACCCTGCGCGCGTATGGGGTGCAGATCGTCATCGACAGCTTCGGCCGCTCGGTTGGCGGCCTGCGTCACTTGTTGAACAAGCCGCTCGATGCGCTGAAGATCGACCGCAGCCTGGTGCAAGGGCTGTGCACCGCGAGCGCCGGGGAGCAGGCGGTAATCTCGGCCATCTTCGCGGTGGCGCGTTCGCAGAACCTGCCGGTCACCGCCATGGGCGTAGAGGACGAGGCCCAGCTGGAGCGCTGCAAGGCGCTCGGCGCCCGGTACGTCCAGGGAAATCACATCGTGCCGCCGCTGACCGCGGCGCAGCTGGAGGCGCGCCTGCTGCCCGCCGGCGCGCGGCCGCGGCTGGAGCTGGTGCGCGGAGGGCGGCCGCAAAGCTAGCGGGACCTCACTCGTCCGAGTTCCCGCAACGGCGGTGCGGCAACCTCCGAGGCCGATCCGGGCCTGTCAGCAGTCTGTCGCAGCAGGGTGCCCGGCCGATTTTCCGAGGCGGCAACGCAAGGGTTGCCGCCGGCAGTACGATAACGGCATGCCCGCCGAAGCCCCGCCGCCGCGCAAGATCATCCATGTCGACATGGATGCGTTCTACGCGTCCGTCGAGCAGCGCGACGACCCGGCCCTGCGCGGCAAGCCGGTGGTGGTGGCCTGGCGCGGCGAGCGCTCGGTGGTCTGCGCCGCCTCCTACGAGGCGCGACGTTTCGGCGTGCGCTCGGCCATGCCGGCGCTGCGCGCCCTGCGGCTGTGCCCAGACGCGGTGTTCGTGCCGCCGGACTTCAGCCGCTACCGCACCGTGTCGCGCCAGGTGCGCGAGATCATGCTCGGCCACACCCCGCTGGTCGAGCCGCTTTCGCTGGACGAGGCCTATCTCGACGTCACCGATAACCTCAGCGGCCTGCCCACGGCCACCCGCGTCGCCAAGGCGATCCGGGCGCAGATCCGCGAGGAGTTACAGCTGACTGCCTCAGCTGGCGTCGCTCCGAATAAATTTCTGGCCAAGATCGCCTCCGACTGGCGCAAGCCCGACGGTCTGTTCG
>CAYWPB010000098.1:0-11175 GCA_964458725.1 uncultured Nevskia sp.
AGCGGTTGTCGGCCTCGCGGATCGGCATCACTTCCGCGGCGGTGCCGGTGAAGAACGCCTCGTCGGAGATGTACAGCTCGTCGCGGGTCAGGCGGCGCTCGACCACCTTGATGCCGAAGTCCTGCGCCAGCTGCATCACGGTGCGGCGGGTGATGCCGTCCAGCGCGGAGGTGACGTCCGGGGTGTGCAGCACGCCGTCCTGGATCAGGAAGATGTTTTCGGCCGAGCCTTCGGCGATGTAGCCGTGCGGATCGAGCATCACCGCCTCGTCGTAGCCGTCGCGCAGCGCCTCGTTCAGCGCCAGCATCGAGTTGAGGTAATTGGCGTTGGCCTTGGCGCGGCACAACGCGGCGTTGACGTGGTGGCGCGAGTAGGAGCTGGTCTTGACCCGGATGCCGCGCTCGACGTTGTCGGCGCCCAGGTAGGCGCCCCAGGTCCAGGCGGCGATGATCACGTGCACTTTGAGGTTGTCGGCGCGCAGACCCATGCCCTCGGCGCCGTAGAACACCATCGGCCGGATATAGGCTTCCTTGAGCTTGTTGGCGCGCAGCACTTCCAGGGTCGCCTGGTTGATCTGCCCGGGCGAGAACGGGATCTTCATGCCCAGGATCTTGGCCGAGTTGAACAGGCGCTTGGTGTGCTCCTCGAGACGGAACACCGCCGTGCCCTTGGGCGTGGCATAGGCGCGGACACCTTCGAAGACACCGACGCCGTAATGCAGCGAATAGGTCAGGACATGGGTGGAAGCATCACGCCAGGGCACCAGTTCGCCGTCATACCAGATGAAGCCGTCGCGGTCGGCCATCGTCGTCATCGCTGTATCCTCGAAAAGCTGAAAATAAAGGCCGCACGGAGGCGGCCGGTCACATTATAGGGGAACCGGGCGCGGCGGACCCGGTTCCAACCCCGGGCGCGGCCGCGGCCGGGTTTCACCACCGCCGCCAATTCCGCCATATTTCTCCATCCAAAACAGGCACTTCTGATGACCGACCAGGCACTGATCCGGATCGATGACGAACTGCAGGGCTACTACGCCCAGGCGGCGGCGCCGCTGGCACCGGGCGTGGTCGTACTGATGGAAGCCTACGGTCTCACCACCCACATCCGCCGCGTCTGCGACCGCCTCGCCGCCGCCGGCTTCCACGCGCTGGCGCCGGATCTCTACCACGGCCAGCAGTTTTCCTACGCCAGCATGGACCAGGCCATCGCCATGCTGCGCAGCCTCGACGACAACCGGCTGATGGACGAAGTCGGCGCCAGCCTGGACTGGCTGAAGCAGCAGCCGGAAGTGGATGGCACGCGGCTCGCCGTGCAGGGCTACTGCATGGGCGGGCGCCTCGCCTTTCTCGCCGGCTGCCGCCACGCCATGCGGCTGCGCGCGATCGTTTCCTATTACGGCAGCGGCATCTACCCGGAGGGCGACAAGGACCGCCTCGGCCGCACGGCGCCGATCGCCGAAGCTGCGGCGCTGCAGGCGCCGCTGCTGCTGGTCTACGGCAGCGACGACAAGAGTATTCCGCCAGCCGAGCATGGGCGGCTGGCACAGCGCTTGGGTGAGTTGGGCAAGCGCTATGTGATAAGCCTGTATGCCGGCGCCGGCCACGGTTTCTGCTGCGAGGACCGGCCTGCGTACGTGCCGGAGGCGGCGGAAGCGGCGCATGCGGAAGCGGTGGAATTCCTGCGGCGGGCTATGGCGTAGATCCCGTCATTCCCGCGAAAGCGGGAATCCACAGGCACTATCAGGGCGCAGCGCGATGTCCGGGCTGCGCTGGATTCCCGCTTTCGCGGGAATGACGAATGAAAAAACTGCCAACTAAGCGCCCAGTGCCGCCAGCACCTGATCGACGCTGATCTGCCGCAAACAATTCAGATGCCCCAGCGGACACTCGCGCTCGAAGCAGGGGCTGCATTCCAGGTCCAGGTACAGCACCTTCGCCGCCTGCGACAAGGGCGGCGTCATCTTCGGCGAGGAGCTGCCATAGATGGCTATCAGGCGCGTGCCGACGGCGCTGGCTACGTGCATCAGGCCGGAGTCGTTGCTGACGGCAGCGTCGGCGGCGGCCAGCAGGTCGACCACGTCGGCCAGCTGGGTGCGGCCGCAGAGGTCATGGATATGCGGACGTTCCTGCGCGATTTCAGCGCCGAGATCCTTCTCCTTGGCCGAGCCGAACACCCAGACCTGCTTCCCCTCCGCGGCGAGGCGGCCAGCCAGTTCCGGGTAGTAGACCCACCGCTTGGCCGGGCCATATTCGGCGCCGGGCATCAGGGCGATGGCAGGGCGGTCCGGATCGAGGTTCAGCTCGCGCCGCAGCGCTTCGATGCGCGCAGGCTCGGCCCGCAGGCGCGGCTGCGGGATGGCCGGCGGCTGCGACGGCGCGGCCTCCTCGCCCAGCGCCAGATACTGTTGCACGGTGGTCGGCAGGATGGTCTTGTCGAGCCGGCGCAAGTCGTTGAGCAGGACGTAGCGCGCCTCGCGCTGGTAACCGGTGCGCCGCGGAATGCCGGCGAAGAACGGCACCAGCGCCGACTTCCAGGAGTTGGGCAGGACGATGGCCTGGGCGTAACGCCTATCGCGCAGCGCCCGGCCGATGCGCCGCCGCTCGCTCCAGCCGAACTCGCCGTGCTTCAGCGGCAGCTCGATGCCGGCGCGTACCTCCGGCATGCGCGCCAGGATCGGCAGCGACCATCCCGGGGCGAGCACGTCGATAGCCGCGTTCGGATGCCGCTGGCGCAGGCGCATGAACAGGGCCTGGGCCATCACCATGTCGCCAACCCAGGACGGGCCGACGACGAGGATGTCACCGCTCATCGCGGCGCCGCGGCTGGAACAACGGTGGCGGTGGGTTGCAGCGCGGCCAGCGTCGCGGCGGCCTGGTCGAGGCGTTGCAGCAGCAGTGCGACTTCGCCGCTGCGGATCTTGTCCAGCAGCGCGCTGCGGCCGGACCGCATCTGCGCCTGCACCTGCTGCGCCAGTGCGGTAAGCCCGGCGCGCTCGTCGCCGCGCCGGCGCGGCAGGGGGATGGCGTCATCGGCCGCTTCACCCAGGGCGCCTGCCACCAGGGCGCGGTAGCGCTCCGCGCCGGCCTCCGCGGCGGCATCGCCCAGACTGAGGCCCAGCACCTCGGCGTCGTGCATGGCGCCGAGCAGTTCCTGCAAACCGGCCAGTTCGCGCGACAGCTCCTTGCCCTGTTGCAGCGCCGGCGCCACCGGCTCCAGCACATAGCGGGCGCGCTTGACCAGCAGCCGCGCGGCGTGGACATGGCTCATCTCGGCGTCCTCGGCCAGCGCCGCGAAGTCGGCGGACAGCTCCGCCGCCAGCGGCCGCAACTGCTCCGCCACGGTGGCGGCAAAGCTGCGCGGACTGGACTCCGCCGGCATGGCCAGGGCGCCGCGCAGCAGGGTGCCAAGCGCGACGAACTGCATCGGCACCGCACCGCGGATCGCGGCATAGGCGCGGCGCTGGCGGTCCTCGATCCGGCGCCGCAGCCACTGGTAGCCCGGGCGCTGGTTGGGACGCAGCGCCGGGCCCTGCTGGCGCAGCCAATCCAGCTGCACCTCGCTATCGCGCGCCGGGCCGGTGCTGCGCACCAGTTCCTGCAGACGCTTGCGCAGCTTCTTCGGCAGGGCCTCGCCCAGCCAGGGGCGGTAGGCGCGCTCGATGGCGCGGAAGCGCCGCAACGCCACGCGGAAGTCGTGCAATGCCTCCGGATCCTCGCCCACCGCCAGGCGCTGGCCCGCGCTCTCGGCCTGCTTGAGCTGGCGCAGCAGCAGCTTGCGCACCGCGCGCTCCGGCGGCAGCAGCGGCAGCGGCGTGCGCTCGGCAGTGAGCGGGTCGAGGGTTCCGGGTTCAGTCATCGCCGGTCAGGGGCGGTGCAGCCAGTCCAGATACCGCTTGACGCCCTGCTCCACCGTGAGGAACTCGCGGTCGTAGCCGGCGGCGCGCAACTTGGCGTGATCGGCCTCGGTATAGGACTGGTAGCGGCCGACCAGGTTTTCCGGGAACGGCACGTACTTGACCTTGCCCTTGCCATGCCAGGCGACGACGGCTTTAGCGATGTCGTTGAACGGCTGGGCCCGGCCGGTGCCGCAGTTGAAGATGCCGGATTTGCTGGGGTGGTCCCAGAACCAGAGATTCATCGCCACGGCGTCGTCGACGTGGATGAAGTCGCGGCGCTGCTCGCCGGGACCGTAGCCGTCGCTGCCCGCGAACAGGCGGCACTCGCCGTCCTGCTCGATCTGGTTGTTGAAGTGGAACGCGGTGCTGGCCATGCCGCCCTTGTGCTGCTCGCGCGGGCCGTAGACGTTGAAGTAGCGCAGACCCACCACCTGTGGCCGCGCCGGCTTGACGCTGCGCTTCGCCGGCGTCTTGCCCCGGCGCTTCGGCGCCGGCGCGTCGTAGCCGAGGCGGCGCACGTACTGGTCCAGCAGGAATTTGGAGTAGGCGTACATGTTGAGCGGCCGCTCGCAGGCGCGATCCTCGCGGAAGCCCTGCTGGCCCATGCCGTAGACCGAGGCCGAGGAGGCGTAGAGGAACGGCACGCGCTTGGTCTGGCACCAGTGCAGCAGGGTCTTGGTGTAGCGGTAATTCACGTCCATCATGAAGCGGCCGTTCCACTCGGTGGTGGCGGAGCAGGCGCCCTGGTGGAATACCGCCTCGATCTTCGGCAAGCCGCCGTTCTCGACCTTGGCCAGGAATTCGTCCTTGTCGAGGTAGTCGGCGATTTCGGCCTCGGCCAGATTCTTGAACTTCGTGCCGTCCTGCAGATCGTCTACGGCGACGATGTCGGTGACACCGCGGGCGTTGAGGCCCATGACCAGATTGGAGCCGATGAAGCCGGCGGCACCGGTGACGACGATCAATTCAAATCTCCCAGCGAGATTGTCAGGTACGTAGCCGACTCGTCGGCGCGAAATTCCACAGGTTCTTGGACATGGTTCATGCCGTCCTGCAGATCGTCTACGGCGACGATGTCGGTGACGCCGCGGGCGTTGAGGCCCATGACCAGATTGGAGCCAATGAAGCCGGCGGCGCCCGTCACTACGATCATTGGGGTTTATCTCTAGGTAAATTGTCCACGCGTTGCTGCCTAAAATGACGCCAGGCAAGGCGCGAGGAACGAAGTTTGGTAGAACCAAATAAGTGACGAGCAACGAAGCATGGCGTCATTTTAGGCGCAACCCGAAGGGCCGGCATTGTTTTTCGCGCATCGCTGCGTCGCTCGTCGCTCATGTACCCTCAGTACATCGCGCTCCTCGCTCCATTGCGCTGCGCGAAAAACAATGCCGTCGCGTGGACAATTTACCTAGAGATAAACCTCTGCTCTCCCAGCATGAAATGGTTCCACAGCGCGGTTACCGCGGCGCGGTGTTCCTTGAGGTCGGCATCATCGGCCAAAGCGTCCTGGGTCTGCAATGAGCGGCGGTGCAGCCAGCCGCGGTAGGCCCGCTCGGCTGCCAGCAGGGCGTCTTTCTGCGCCGGCTCGACCAGGCCGGCCGCGGCCAGGGCCTCGAGCTGGCGCCAGTTGTCGGTGTACTCGACCAGGCTGGCGTGCTGCGCTGCGTGGCGCAGGCACAGGTACTGGGTGATGAACTCGGCGTCGATCAGGCCGCCGCCGCCCTGCTTGACGTCCCAGCGCGCCAGTTCGCGCTTCTCCAGGTTGGCGCGCATCCGGGCACGCATTTCCACCACCTCGGCGCGCAGCCGCGCTGCGTCGCGCGGGCGCATCAACACCTCGCGCCGCAGCTGCTCGATGGCGCCGCACAGCGCCGCGCCGCCGGCGACGGTGCGGGCGCGCAGCAGGGCCTGGTGCTCCCAGGTCCAGGCGCTCTCGCGCTGGTAGCGGGCGAAGCCCGGCAGCGCCGTGACCACCAGTCCGGAGTTGCCGCTGGGACGCAGTTCCAGGTCGATCTCGTAGGCGCGGCCGGCGACGGTCTGCGCCGACAGCAGCTGCACCACGCGCTGCGCCAGGCGCACGAAGTACTCGGCGGCGGCGACGCTGCGGCTGCCGCCGGCGGTCGGCGCATCGGGGTCCTGCGCCTGGTAGACGAACACCAGGTCGAGGTCGGAGCCGTAGCCCAGCTCGATGCTGCCGAATTTGCCGTAGGCGATCAGCGCCAGGCCGTCGTCCTCGCCGGGCGGCGTGCCGAGCTGGGCACGCAGCTGCTCGCGGGCGTAGTCCAGGGTCCGGGCGACAATGGCCTCAGCCAGCCAGGTCAGGCGGTCGCTGACCTGCACCAGCGGCAGCGCGCTGGACAGGTCGGCGGCGGCGATGCGCAGGGTCATCTCCTGGCGGTAGCGGCGCAGCAGGTCCATCACCGTTTCCATCTCGGCCGCCGGCACGCCGGCGGCCTGGTGCCGCAGCTCTTCGCGCAGCTCGTCGCGTCCCGGGGCCTCGTTGGCCAGGCGCGAATCCAGCAGGGTGTCGAGCAGGGCCGGGGTCTGCGCCAGCAGCGCGGTGATCCACGGACTGGCGCCGGTCAGCTTGAGCAGCTGCCGCCGCGCGCCGGGGCTCTCCGCCAGCAGCGCCAGGTAGGTGCTGCGGCCGGCGATGGCCAGCAGCACGCGCAGGGTGCGCGTCAGCGCCGTCTCCGGATCGGGCTCGGCCACGGCCTCATGAGCCAGCGCGCCGAGCACGGTTTGCAGCCGCTGCAGAGCGGCGTCCTTGAGCGCACGGGTCAACCGCGACTGGCGCAGCTCGAGGATGGCGGCCGCGACCTCTTGCGGGCGCTGCGCGAAGCCGAGCCGGCACAGCGCGGCTTCGAGTTCCGCCGGTTCGGCTTCCCAGATGTCCTCGGCCACCTCGGCCGGAGCGTGCGCGCTGGCCGAAACCGGCTGCGCGAACAGGCGCTCGAACTCGGCGCGCACGCGGCCGCGCACTCCCTCCAGGACGGTGGTCAGCTCGGCCCAGCCGGACTGGTCCAGCGCCGCGCACAGTGCCTCGCGCGCGTCCTGACCTTGCGGCAGGCGGTGGGTCTGCTCGTCGGCGTAGTACTGCACCGCGTTCTCGCAGCGGCGCAGGAACACATAGGCCTGGTCGAGCGCCGCGACGGTGGCCGGCGGCAGGTGGCCGGCCTCGCCGAGATAGCGCAGCACCGGGCGCAGGCGGTTGTCGCGCAGGCGCGCGTCCTGGCCGCCGCGGATCAGCTGGAACAGCTGGACGATGAACTCCAGTTCGCGGATGCCGCCCGGGCCGAGCTTGAGATTGTCCTCGGCGCCGCGCTTGTGCGCGTCCTGATCAATCAGCGCCTTCAGCTCGCGCAGCGCGCCGAGGGCGCCGAAGTCGAGGTAGCGGCGGTAGACGAAGGGCCGCAGGCCGTCGAGCAAGGCGCGACCGGCCTGCAGGTCCCCCGCTACCGGGCGCGCCTTGATCATGGCGTAGCGCTCCCACTCGCGCCCGTGCTCCTGGTAGTACAGCTCCATCGCTTCCACCGACACCGCCGGGGCGCCGACGCTGCCGAAGGGGCGCAGCATGGTGTCAACGCGGAACACGAAGCCGTCCTCGGTGCGCGCCGACAGCAGGCGGCCGGTTTCCTGCGCCAGCTTGGCGAAATACTCGCTGTTGCTGAGCGGACGCGGCCCGTCGGTCTCGCCGTTGGCGGTGAAGCCGAAGATCAAGTCGATGTCGGAGGAGAAGTTCAGCTCGCGGCCGCCGAGCTTGCCCATGCCGAGCACGATCGCGCGCGCCTCGATGCCGCCCTCGTCGCGCGGCGTACCGTGGCGCGCGCGCAGCACGCCGTCGGCGAAGCCCAGGGCGGCGGCGCAGCTGGCATCGGCGAGGTCGGACAACGCGCCCAGGGTCTCGTCCAGTTCGGCCCAGCCGGCGAGATCGCGCAGGGCGATGCGCGCCAGCTCGCGGTTGCGGAAGCGGCGCAGGCCGGCCAACAGTGCATGCTCGTCGGCGCCCTCCCCCAACAGCGCGGCCAGACGTTCGGCCGCCGGCCGCACCGAAACCTGCTCGAACTCGCCGCCGCGCAGCGCGGCCTCGGCCCACTCGCGCTGACGCTGCAACACGCCTGCGGCAAAGGGACTGGCGCGGAACAGGCGCGGCAGCAGTGCAGCCGTCGCGGGCGTGGCAAGGTCTTGCAGTTCGGGCAGTGCATCCATGGATGCGGACAGTTTAGCGGCACTCCGGCATCCAGGCTGCGGCATGGAGGTTGCCGCCGGAGGCCGCTTTCCGCATACACTTTCGCGATCTCAATTGCGAGGCAAATGCGCGTGAAGGCACCGCGAACCGTGGTACTCGCCAACCCATGGGCCGTTGGCGATGTCATCATGACGTTGCCGCTGGGGGGCGCGATCAGGCGCCATTGGCCTGACGTCAGACTGTATTTCGCCGGCCGGCACCTGGCACTGGCGCAGTCCTGCGAGTTCTTCGATGGCATCATCGACAGCGAAGAGATTCTCGCCGATCCCAAGATGCTGCAGCGGATGGGGACGGATGTTTTCCTCAATCCTTTTTCCAACGAGGATCTGGCCCGCGCGGCTTTTGCCGCACGCGTGCCGGTGCGGGTCGGGAACCTGTTCCGCCGCCGGTCGGCGGCGTTCCACAATCGTTTCGTGGCGTACGGCAACACGGGGTACGCGCACATGCTGGGCTTTGCGCTGCGGCATGTGAAGGCGATTGGCGTGCCGATTGATCCCTTGCCGTCCGACCCCCGCCAGCTGTTCGGCCTGACGCGCGTCGGCGCCGCGCCGGAACAACTGAAGCAACAGCTCGATCCCAATCGTTTCAATCTGATCCTGCATCCGAAATCGGGCGGTTCCGGGCGTGAGTGGCCGATTGAGCACTATCTGGAGCTTGCCCGGGCACTGGGCAAGACGAATGAATTCAAGTTGTTTCTCACCGGATCGGAGAAGGAGCGCCAGGCCGTCGAGCGGGATTGCCCGGAGCTTCTGCGGAGCGAATTGACCACGAACGTCATGGGCACGCTGTCGCTGGGGGAATTGATGGCGTTCATCAGCGTTGCCGACGGCTTGCTGGCCAGCGGCACCGGCCCCCTTCACATCGCCGCCGCGCTTGGGCGGCATGCGCTGGGCATTTATGCCACCGGTCCCACTCTGGACCCGACCTCGTGGAGGCCGATCGGGCCCCTCGCCCGAACACTGGTCTCACCCGGCAGGTGCAGACCAGGATCGCAACAATGCCCCAAGAAAACGGGGCCGCCTTGCAGTTGCACCCGTGCACTGAAACCCGACGAAGTGATCAACCGCCTGGTCATGCCGGCTTTCCGGCGTGGTACCGGCGAGTTGACCCGGCATGAACTGCACAGCGGTATTGGAGCGGCGATTTAGAGCCGGATCGTCCTGCCGTCGGGAAGATCGTGCAAAGCCGGCAGGACCAGTTCCTTCAACACCTGATCCGGCTCGATCCGTGTCACGCATGGACAGGGCGGCCCTTTCATCCGCGGACAGTTCCCGACCCCGGGCTTGCACGCACCTTCGGCACGCAGGGTGCGTGCACGCAGTCCGACGGGCGCCCACGCCACCGGGGACAGACCCAGGCCGGCGCCATAGATGCCAAGGGCGTGTCGCCCCAAAGCAGCCGCGACATGGACCGGTCCGGTGCTGCTGGCCAGGACGCCATCGGCGGCCTGGAGCAGGCTGAGGAACTCGCTCAGGCCCAGCCTTCCCATCAGATCGACCGCGTATTCGCCGGAAACCAGTTCCGGACATTCTTTCAGGACGGCTTCGCGTTCCTGCGAGCTGCCGGTGACGATCAGGCGGAAGCTGCTGTGCCGCGCCAGGGCTTTGGCGAGATCGAGGTAAGACCGCACCGGCCACTCGCGGCCCGAGCCTCCGGACTTCGGGTGCAACACGAGATTGAAACGCGCCGGATCGATCAGGCCGCGCCAGGCCGGCTGCAGTGGTTCGACCCGGGTGAGTCCATACAGGGCGACGTGGTCGGACGCCGGCCATTCAGTGCCGAGGCCCAGGGGCTTCAAGTGGTGCAGGTAGAAGCTGAGCACGTGCGCGCTCAAGGTGCTGTTGTAGGCGACAAAGCGGTTGCAGTAGAGGGCGGTCCGCCGCAGCAGATTGCCGACACGCACCGGCACCCGCGCCGCAAAGGCCGCGCGGGCGAGGTCGTCGTCCGGGAAGGGATTCAGGAAAATGTCGGTTCCGAGCTCGGTCAACAGCCGGGGATTCTGGGCAATCGTCTGGCTGTCGATGTAGCCGTCAAAGAACTCGCAGGCATCGACCAGCCCCTTCAGCTCGGGCTTGCCGGCGAAATGAATCCGGGTCTGCGGCCACTGCCGCCGGATCCGGCCGGCCAGGGGCAGCGTGACGACGGCATCGCCCAGCCCGTGTGGATTGACGATCATGACCTGGCGGGGACAGGCGGAGCGCCCCCTGTCTTTCGACAGCCAACGGGCCACTCTCCTGCCGCCGGATTGTTCCGGTGATGCGCCCCCTTCCACGGCTACCCCCTCCAACCCGGCCGCGTACCGCTTCGATTTCATGGTCATCCCCTCGGGCTTCGATCATACCCATCGACCTGCGGAAGACCAAATCGGGGCCGCTTCCGGCGCCGGCGAACGCTTCATGCGCGGACGGCGCGATGCGACAATGCGCGCATGCAATCCCCCAAGAGCGATGTCCTGGTGCTCGGCGGCGGCGTCATCGGCCTGAGCTGCGCCCTGTTCCTGCTGCGCGCCGGGCGCACGGTCACGGTGCTGGACCAGGGCCTGGTCGGCCACGGCAGCTCGCGCGGCAACTGCGGCACCATCACGCCCAGCCACCTGCCGCTGCACGCGCCCGGCACCGTCGTCAAGGCGCTGAAGTGGATGCTCAAGGCCGATGCGCCGTTCTACGTCAAGCCGAGCCTGGACCCGGAACTGCTGACGTGGATGCTCAACTTCGCGCGGCTGTGCAACACGCGCGACTTCCTCGCCACCGCCCAGGTGAAGAGCCGCCTGCTGCTGCACTCGCGCGAGCGGCTCGGGCAGCTGGTGCGCGAGGAGAACCTGGATTGCGAGTTCGACGACAGCGGCATGCTTTACGTCTGGCGCGAACCCCAGGCGCTGGCGAAAGCCGAGCAAGAGAGCGTCCTGCTGCGCCAGCTGGGCGTGCCGGTGGAAATACTCGACGGCGCGGCGCTGCAGGCGCTGGAGCCGGCGCTGAAACCGGGCATGGCCGGCGGCCACCTCAACGGGCGCGCCGGCCTTGGGGGCCCCATT
>CAYWPB010000099.1:0-11062 GCA_964458725.1 uncultured Nevskia sp.
GCCGCTGGCCTATCTCGGCGCCATCGGCTCGCGCCAGCGCGCGCAGAAGCTGCTGCGCGGCGCCGACGCCGCGGCGCCGAGGGTGCGCGCCCCGGCCGGGCTGGACCTGGGCTCGGAGACGCCGGAGGAGATCGCCCTGGCCATCGCCGCGGAGATCCTGGCGGTGACTACGGGGCGCGGCGGTACGCCGCTTAGCGCCACCAACGGGCCGATACACTGAACGAAACGTGCAAAAGAGCTTGATCGCCTCTCCCTCCGGGAGAGGCCGCGCGAAGCGCGGGTGAGGGGCGCACTTTCAAACGGCACTACCGCCTGGAGAGTGCGCCCCTCACCCCAGCCACTCTCCGGGAGGGAGAGGGGTTCTACTCGGGTGCCTGTCCGACTGCTAAAGTCCGCGCATGCCTGCCCAACCCCTAGCCGCGGTCCTGCTCGCCGCCGGCGCCGCCAGCCGTTTCGGCAGCCCCAAGCAGCTCGCGGAAATCCACGGCGTGCCGCTGGTGCGGCGCATGGCGCAGGCGATCCTGGCCTGCAATACCGAGCTGCTGGTGGTGACCGGCTCGCACGCCGACGAGGTCGCCGCGGCGCTCAACGGCCTGCGCGTGCGGCTGGCGCACAACCCGTTCTGGGAGCTGGGCATGGGCGAGTCCATCGCCCGCGGCTTCCGCGAATTCTCGCGCCAGCTGGCGCCGCCGGACGCCTGCCTGCTGTGCCTCGTGGACCAACCCTTGGTTGGCACGACGCAGCTGCAGCGGCTGATCGAGCGGCACCGCGCCGAGTCGCGCAGCATCATCGTCAGCGACCATGGCGAGACGGTGGGGCCGCCCTGCCTGTTCCCGGCGGAGTACTACGGCGAACTGTCGCAGCTCTCCGGCACTAAGGGTGCGCGCAGCGTCCTCGAGAAGCACCGCGAGGCGGTGCTGACGGTGGCCCTGCCGGAAGCGGCGCTGGACGTCGACCGGCCCGAGGACCACCTGCGCGCGCTGGAGGCGATGCGCCAATAGCAGCGGTCTCAGTCGCCTGGGTAGGCGATGCCCAGCACTTCCAGCTCCAGCTCCCCGGCCGGCCGCGGCCAGGTGACGAGGTCGCCGACGCGCGCGCCGCTCAGCGCGCGTGCCAGCGGCGAAACCCAGCTGACCAGGCCATGCTCAGGATCGGCTTCATCCTCGCCGACGATGCGGTAGCGGTGCGTTGCCCCGCTGGTCGCGTCGGCCAACTCCACCGCGGCGCCGAACGCCACCCGCTCCACCGGCTGATTGGCCGGATCGATTGGGATCGCGGTATTGATGCGCGCTGCCAGCCAGCGCAGCTCGCGCTCGATGCGGGCCTTTTCCAGTTCGGCACCGAAGGCTTCGCGCGGCAGCACCGCCAGGCGCCGCTGGGCCAGCTCCTGGCGCTGGCGCAGCAGCGCCAGACCGCGCGGCGTGACGTAGTTCGGGTGCGGGCTCAGTGGCAGCTCGCCGGCGCCGTCCTCGGGTCCGGCGTCCTGTTCCTTGACGAAGGCGCGGCTCATATCTGTTCGTGATCGAATTTTTACAGGGTGCCGCGGTCCATCCACGGCAGCACGCTATGAAGATGGGCGCTGCGGCGTCAGACTTCAAGCGCCTCACCCAGGAGAGCCGGGCATGTTGCCGTACCCTTCGAGTTGTGCCGGCCTGCTGCTGTGCCTTGCCGCTTACGGGCTGGCGGCGCCAGCGCGGGCCGATGCGTCGGCCGGCGAGGTTGCGCACATCGAAGCGGCCTGTGTCGCCGGCAAAGGCTTCGAGGCCGGCGGGGCGCGGGTCCTGGCCGTGTTCGATGGCGGCCACTACGCCGCCGGCACGCCGGCGCTGTGCGCCTGGATGGCCCGCGCGGCGCTGGCGGTGAGCGGCTATTACGGCCGCTTCCCGGTGCCGCAGGTGCGGCTGGTGCTGAAACCGGTGCCCGGTTCCGGCGTGCGCGGCGGCACGACCTACGGCAGCTCGGACGACGATCTACCGTTGATCGTGATTCCGCTCGGCCGCGACGTGAGCCAGGCGCAGCTGCTCGACGACTGGACCCTGACCCACGAGATGGTGCACCTGTCGATCCCCTCGGTGCCGGAGCGCAGCCACTGGCTGGAGGAAGGCATCGCCACCTATGTCGAGCCGATCGCCCGGGTGCAGCGCGGCGAGCTCGGCCAGGCGCGCATCTGGGCCGATATGCTGCACGGTATGCGCAAGGGTTTGCCGGCCGACGGCGACGCCGGGCTGGACCACACGCCAACCTGGGGCCGCACCTACTGGGGCGGCGCGCTGTTCTGCCTGATTGCCGACGTGAGGATCCGCGCCGCCACCGGCAACCGCAAGGGCCTGCAGGACGCATTGCGTGGCGTGCTCGCCGCCGGCGGCAGCATCCGCGCCGACTGGCCGGTGGAGAAGATCTTCGCCGTGGGCGACCGCGCCACCGGCACCGCGGTGCTGGAAGACCTGTACCGGCGGATGGGCGACGAGCCGGGGCCGGATGCCGCCGAGCTGGCAGCGCTGTGGCGGGACCTGGGCGTGCAGGCGGACGGCGACGGCGCGCATTTCGACGAACAGGCGCCGCTGGCCGCGAGCCGGCGCGCGATCACGGTGCCGCGCTGAGCACTTTTGTGACGGTCAAGGGATGAGCCGTGGCTGCGACTCGCGTACCGGGGAGTAGCATTTTCCCGGCCCGCAACGGGCGGGCTCCAAGGAAGGAGGAGCGGGAATGAACGGCAACAAGGGACAGAGTTTTCTGGTGGTCTATTCGGGTGTGCTGACAGTGGCGGTGGTGGCGGCGCTGCTCAGCGGCTTCGCCTCGCCGGAGCGCCATCCGAAGTTCGAAGCCATCGATGTCGAGCGCATCAATATCGTCGAGCCGGACGGCACCTTGCGCCTGGCCATCTCCAACAACCAGCGGCTGCCGGGCATCATCGTCCACGGCCACGAGTATGCCGACGAGGGCCGCAAGGCCAATGCCACCGCCGGCATGCTGTTCTACGACGGCGACGAGACCGAGAGCGGCGGCCTGATCTTCGGCGGGCAAAAGGCCGGCGACGGCACTATCAGCCGCTTCGGCCACCTCAGCTTCGACCGCTACGACCAGGACCAGATCCTGACCATGGACGCGGAGGACACCGGCACTGCGACCGGGCAGGCGCTGGCTTTCCTTGACCAGCCGACCTGGTCGATCGAGGAATACCTGCAGCTGCTCGACCGCATCAAGAACCTGCCGCCGGACCAGCAGCAGGCGGAGGTGCAGAAGTTCCTGCAAAGCCATCCGCTCGGTGCGCGCCGCGCCTTCTTCGGCCGCCAGGCCGACAATTCCACGGCCTTGCAGCTGCGCGATCCGGCCGGAAACATCCGCGCCCAGCTGGTGGTGGGCGCGGACGGCAATCCCGCGCTGCAATTCCTCGACGCCGGCGGCAAGGTGACGCACCAGTATCCCTGAAGCGGTGAATGCTTCCCGGCGCGTCGCGGCGGCGCGCCGGGACCGCGTTCATGGCATCCTCCCGCCGTACCCATTCCTGGAGGAGCCATGAAGGAAAGCTGGCTGTTGTTCGCGCTGGGCTCCGCGGTCTTCGCCGGGCTTACCGCCATCCTCGGCAAGGTCGGCGTCGCCGGCATTAACTCCAACCTCGCCACCCTGATCCGCACCGTGGTGATCCTGCTGTTCAGCGCCGGCTTGGTGCAGGCGCGCGCGGAGTGGACCGGGCTGGGCACAGCCAGCCCCCGCACCTGGATCTTCCTGGTGCTATCGGGCCTGGCCACCGGCGCTTCCTGGCTGTGCTACTACCGCGCCCTGCAACTGGCGCCGGCCTCGCGGGTGGCGCCGATCGACAAGCTCAGCGTGGTGGTGGCGATCGCGCTGGGCGTGCTGCTGCTGGGTGAGCCGCTCAGCCCGAAGCTGCTGGCGGGCGGGGCGCTGATCTGCGCCGGAACGGTACTGATCGCGCTGGCCTGAACCGACTGGCCGGGTATCCGGCGGGCCTCCACACCCACTCTCTCACCGCGGAATCCGGCTATGCCCGGACTCCCGCTGCTTGCGCCCCGCACGGCCTCCGGGCCGTTCATCGGCCGTCCTTCCGCTAGCCGCGTCTGGCGCCAGGACCGATAACGATCCCCTGCCGCGCCTGTCCGTCTGCCACCGCACAAAGTGCGTTGGCATACGGACGAGGCCACGACCGAGGCCATAAGTTCGGGCCGGAGATGAAGCAGGGCGGGTCGCCGGAATCCCGGTTTGCCGGCCTTGTGGTTAGGGGAACGTACCGTACGCGCAGTGGTAGGGGAAAGCCGTGTCGGTTCGCCAGGAATCAAGCAATGACTCGGAGGCAACGCAATGACTTCGCACCATGGAACCGTGACATGCTCAGCACCTGTTCGTCGATTCGCCCTCAAATGGAAGGCGCCATGGCTGCGTTCGCTGCTGACGGCCCTGGCCGTGGTGGTCGCCTGGGGCTCGTTCCCGCCGAGCGCGTACGCCAACGTCGGCACCGCAACGGCCACCTGTTCGCAGGTCACTTTTTCGTTCCAGCTCTTTCCGTCCACCGGGACCAACACCATCAATGAAACGGTGACTGTCGACGGCGCGCTGGTCGCCTCAACCACCATCCAGTTCGTCGGCAGCACCGGCTCGAACAGCATTCCCATCGCTGTCGCCGCGGGCCCCCACACGGTGGTCTCCCACGCCGACTGGAACTCGAACGGCGTCAGCGGCTCGTTCGATGCCACGCAGGTCATCAGCTGCGGCTGCTCGACCACAATGCCGAGCATGGACAGCGCCACCGCCAGCGGCAGCGCCTACGACATCGGCGCGACCCTGCTCAAGCTGCCGCTGATCAAGCCGCCGCTCGCTGCGGCCTCGAGCAGCGAGACCGGTATCGGAACCGACGCGCACACGTCCGGGCCGCTCGTGCCGGTCAACCTGCCGGGACCGATCCAGGTCAACCTGCTGCAGTCCAGTTCCACCTCGACCATCAGCAGCACTACCGCGGCGGATGAGAGCATCTCAACCACCGGGACGATCAACCTGCTCAACATGGTCAAGGCCACGGCCCTGCGCGCCGACGCCCGCGCCTGGGCTTCGCCGACCAGTGCCAGCTTCTCGACTGCCGGCAGCGGCATCGACGGCCTGACCGTGGCCGGCGCCGCGGTGCAGTCGATCTATCCCAACGAGGTGATTCCGCTGCCCGGCGGCGGCACGGTGACCTTGATGGAGCAGACCGGCACCACCAGCAACGCCAATAGCCGCTCGGCCGCCGACCTGTCGATCAACCTGATCCATGTCAGGATTCCGCTGCTCGGCACCGACATCGTGGTCGGCCATGCCGAGGCCCATGCCAGCGCACCGCTGGCGACGCTCTGCCCGGGCCTGTCGAACGGCACGGTCAGCGCCGAGGCGTTCGCCGCGCAGGTGAGCCAGGGCTTGATCCCCTCGCTCAACACGATCGCGGTCGACGACATCGCCATCCCTGCCAGCGGCGGTTCGGGCTCGGTCGCGGCGCAGAGCTTCAGCGTGGGGCTCAACGGCGTGACGATCGGCTCCGGCACGGTGCAACAGGAGGTCGACGGTACCACCGATCCCTCGGCGTCGAATTCCTCGGCGACCTCGACGGTGCAGTCGCTATGCCTGCTCAACACCACGTTCTGCGATCCGGTCCACGGCTACTTCCCGACCGATGGCATCGCGCTGAGCGCCGCCACCGCGGCGTCGTTCTCGAATGCCGGCGGCGGACATGCCTCCTCGTGGACGGCGGGTACCACCATCGGCAAGCTGAGCATCAACGGCCAGGTGATCGATCCGCTGGCGCTGCCGGCCAACACCACGTACAGCATCCCCGGGGTGGGGACGGTCACTCTCAACGAGCAGATCGGCGAGGCCGGCAGCAACTGGGCCACCGACATCGGTGTGACGGTGAACATCCTTCACGTCCGCCTGCTGATCGGCGGAGCCGACATTATCATCAGTTCGGCGCATAGCGACGCGCATCACCAGTAGGCGCAGCAAGGCCGGCCGGGACGGGCACAAGCCCGTCCCGGCCGCTGCTCAAGTTTGAGGCGGTGGCGCGGCGCCGCCACCGCGCGAGGCCGGTGCTGCCTGGCACGCTCCATCCGCCGTACCGCCACGGCCATTGCATCAGTTGCGCCGGCCGGGCTCCCGGTGATCCGGCGCTGCCGTACCAGCCCCATGCTCCCGCGCGCGCGGCTACTTCAGCCGGCGCCACACCGACACCGGGACATCGCCGTTGGGACGCGCCTGGACGCGGTAGCTCAGCTCGTCGCCGTCCAGTGTGTAGGGCCGCTTCTGCCGGCTGCCATCCTGGTTGGGGAACGAGGCGTTGTCGATGCTGAAGACCAGCACGCCCGGATCGACCTGCAGAGTGCCGAAATGCGTGCTGATGCCCAGCGCGTTGGCCCGGTATTCCTCCGTCGTGCCGCGCTCGCGGTTGCCGGAGGCGTAGTGCGAGCGGTCGGAGCGGTAAATCTGCAGGGAGTAGCGGCCCTGCGTGTCGATCATCAGCAGGCCCTTGGGCACATCGCCGTAATCGTGGCCACTCGTGCCGTCGGCATGGAGCACGTCGGCCGCCACCAGGGTCCAGCTGCCGGCGAGTGAAGGCCCGGGCATGTCGGCCGCGGCCGGCAGCGTCAGCGCGATGGCGAGCAGGCTGGCCGACCGGATGAGGCGTCGCTTCATGGTGCTCCTCCGCTGTGAGGTGGTCGCCAGTATGGGCGGCGGAGAACGGCTTTAGAATACGCACTAGGATGGAACTACTATTCCGATTTTCGGGAGAATCGTCCGATGGGCTCGATCAATGCCTACGCCGCCTATATCGCCGTGGTCGAGTGCGGCAGCCTCACCGCCGCGTCGCGGCGCCTGGGCCGCTCACTGCAGGCGGTGAGCCGCCTGCTGGCGGACCTGGAACAGGAGCTGGGCGTGCAACTTGTTGCGCGCACTACGCGCAGCTGCCGTCCTACCGTGGCCGGGCAGCGCTTCTACGCGCGCATCCGCACAGTGCTGGCCGATCTCGATCTCGCGCGCGACGAAGCGGTGGCCTCGGCCGTGGAGATCGACGGCAGCCTGCGCATCGGCGCGCCCAACCAGTTCGGCGCGCGCTACCTGGTACAGGCGCTGGCCGCGTTCATGGCGCGCCATCCGGCGCTGAACGTCGAGCTGCAGCTCAGCGATCAGTTGGTCGACCCGCAGACGGCGGGACTGGACCTGATGCTGCGCTTCGGCCAGCCGGCCGACAGCACGCTGCGGCAGCACCGTCTCGGCTCGGTGCGGCGCGTGATCTACGGCGCGCCCGGCTACTTCGCACAGCACGGCCGGCCGCAGCATCCGCGCGACCTGCGCGGTCACCAGTGCATCGTGCGCAGCGGCGTGAAGGGCGCCGAGAGCTGGCGCTTCCACGGCCGGCAGGGCACGCTGGCGGTGCGGGTCAACGGCCGCTTCCGCGCCGACAGCATCGCCGCCTGCTGCGAAGCGGCGATCCAGGGCGTCGGCGTCGGCCGTGGTCTGCTGTACCAGGTGCGCGAAGCGGTGGACCAGGGGCGCCTCGAGGTGGTGCTGCAGGACTGGCCGCAACCGCAGATTCCGTATCACCTGCTGTGGCCCGCGACCACGCGGTTGCCCGCGCGGACACGGACGCTGATCGATTTCCTGGTGGCGCGGCTGGGAGCGGAGCAGATCTGAAGCTCAGCGGCGGCAGGCTCGCCGCCGACGTTCAGGCATTGGGTATATCCGGCTCCCGCTGCGCCGCCGCCCGCCGCGGCTCCGCATCCACTCCGCCCATCGCCGTGGTCAGGGACGGCTGCAAGACCCGCAGCAGCTGCACCGCCAGGGCGCTGGTGAAATGGAACCGGTCCGCCTGCTTGCCCGGCACATACGCAGTCACCACACCGAACCAGCGTTCCCCGAGCATGAAGGCGAAAGTGGCGCTGCGGTTGACCGCAGTGGACTGCAGCAGGCGGTGGCCGCTGCCATAGGTCTCGTAGCGGTTGTCGCCGGTGCCGGTCTTGCCGCCGGCGAACAGCGGCGTGCCGTCGGCGGCGGTGTAGCCGCCCTTGAGGCGCTGCGCGGTGCCGCGCTCCACCACGCCTTGCAACGCGCCGCGGACGACGTCGGCCACCTCCGGTTCGAGTACGCGCTCGGCGGCGGCGGGAGTGCGCTGCAACTCGGTCTGGTAGGGCGTGCCCGCGGCGAAGCGCAACGCGGTGGTGTCCACAGCAGGCAGGCGCAGGCCTCCGGCGGCGACGATGCCGACCAGCTCGGCCAAGGCATCGGGCCGGTCGCCGGAGCTGCCAATGGCGCTGGCCAGCGAAGGTACCAGCTGGTGGAACGGATAGCCCTGGCGGTGCCAGTCGTCGGCGATGCGCTCGAACGCCAGCTGCTCCAGCAGGATGCTGATGCGCTCGTTCTGCCGTGCCGGATGATGGGTGCGGAACAGCCAGTCATAGGCCTGCTGGCGCGCCAGCGTGCCGGCGCGCAGGGTGTCGGCGCGCGAGACGTCCGGGTGGTCGCGCAGCCAGCCGACCAGCCAGATTTCCAGCGGGTGGACGCCGGCGAGATAGCCCTGGTCGGACAAGGTCAGACGCCCCGACTGGCATTCGGCATAGAGCCGGGCGAGCTTGCGCGGAGCGGGCATGCGCCTTGGAAGATGCTCCTTCAGGAAGTGCGCCAGCTCCTGCGGCGAGGCCTCCGGGCGCGTCGCCAGGAATACTGTCGCCAGCGCCTGCGGGCTCTGGCGCGCGTGATCGGCCAGCTGTTCCAGCGCGTCGCGCGGAGCGAGGCCGGCGTAGTCCTCGTAGTAGCGGCCAAGGTACTGGCGGCCCTCTTGGTCGGCGAACTGCCGCAGGTAGTCCTGCCGCGCCGGATCGCCGCTGTCGGCGAGCAGGCGCCGCACCGTGTCGCCCTCCTGCGCGATGTAGTAGCGAGTGACGTCGCGCATCAGGCGGACAAAGGCCAGGTTGATGGAGCGCTCCAGCGCGTCCTGCACCGTCGGATTTTCTCCGTCCTCGAATTTCTTGAAGTTGTGAAAGACGTGGGCGCCGCCGCCGGTGAAGAAGCTGCGGTACGGGCTGGCCGAATAATGCCGTCGCATCGCCGCGTCCAGCATCGGCCGCAGCGCCGGGTCCGGCGCATGCTGCAGGTAAGCCGCGGCCCACTGCGTCAGCGGATCGTCGGCGCGCCGTGCCAGCGCGGCCAGCTCGCCTCTGGGCCGCTGCTGCAGCCGGTCGTGCAGCTCGACCACGATGTCGAGATAGGTGATGAGAGTGCGCAGCTTGGCGGTGGAGCCGAGCATCAGCTTGGCGCCGGAATTGATGTCGAACGGCTGGTCAAGGCTGTCGGCGCGCACGCGCAGCGCGTTGCCGGTGGTGCCGCGCTCGTACAGCAGCACGCTGTACACCACTGGGGCGAGCCCCTTCGCCGGCAGCAGCTCCTTGCCGACCAGTCCGAGGGAGGCGGCGTAGGCGGGATCGGTCAGGCGCTGCAGGATCGCGGCGACGCGCCGCTGCGCCTGCCGGTCGATGGTGGACTGCACCGAGAGGTCGAGGCGGTCGAGGCTGTTGTACCCCGGCACCGGCAGTTGCGTCAGCAGCTCCCGGCGCAGCGCGTCCGCGCTCTTGCGCCCGGCGTAGTCCACCGCCTGCGGCGGCGGCGGCTCGGGCAGGAAACGCAGCCGCGCCTGCAGCGCCGCGTCGCGCAGCTGCGGGCTGATCACGCCCTGCGCACAGAGCAGGCGCAGATAGCTGTCGGTGAGGGCCTCCAGGCGGTCGTGGCGCAGGTTGAGATAGAGGCTCGGGCGGCGCTCGGCCAGCAGCAGGCTCAGCACGTGCTTGTAGCTGTCGGCGAGCCGGGCGCGGCGCGTCACATCATCCTCGGGGATGTCCAGGTCCGCGCGCACCTGGCGCAGCTCCATGCCGTAGTTGGCCCACAGGCCGTCGCCCAGACCGATCACCTCGCCGTAACCAGGGCGCGAGGCCAGCGGCACCGAGTCCAGGTAAGTGGCGACCAGCCGGCGCCGCGCCGCGGTGGTGTCGCCGCCGCCGGCGTAGGCGCGCAAGCTGGCGCTGGCCATCTGCCGCAGCTTCTCGGCGTAGCCCTCGGTGCGCCCTTCGGGCGAATGCCGGAACTTCTCGATCTGCGTCGCCAGGGTGCTGCCGCCGCCCTGGTTGACGCGCGAGCCGCCGGCGCGCAGCACCTGTCCGGTGATGGCCCACAGGAAGCGCGGCCAGTCCACCGCGGGATTGCGCCGCGGCCGGTCGGAGTCGAGCAGGTGCTGGTCCTCGATCTGCAGCAGGGTACGCACCAGCAGCGGCGGGATGGCGTCGGGCGAGCCGAAGGCCTGCTGCGGAAAATGCGTCTCGTACAGCGGCTCGCCGCCGCGATCCTGCAGGCGCAGCCCGGTCGCGGTCTTCTCGGGATAGATGGCGTAACCGCCGGCGCGGGTCCAGGCCAGCAGGGACGGCGAGGGCCGCGCCTGCGCCGTCACAGCCCAGCCGCGCGCCTGCAGCGCAGCGATGAAGCGGGCCAGGTCGGCGTAGCCCAGGCGCCGGTCGTAGGGCCCGGCGGCCGGGACGCGGTTGGGGCTGGCGCCGGGACCCACGGTGCTGGTCATGCCGCGCGCCAGCGGCGGCAGCAGCAGTGCGCTGAACAATGAAGTGCGGGCTTCCGCCGCCAGTAGCGCGCTGACGGCAAGTGCGAGTGCCAGCGCCACGGTCACCCTGCGGGTGCGCGGCCCCCAGTGCAGCCGCGCCATGGACCACTTGCCGCTGCCCGGAAGCAGGCGCGACACCGCCGCGGAGATCTGATTCGCCGCGCCGGCTGCCCGGAGCTTCGGCAGCAGCGCAGGAAGGGATATGAGCGACACGCGCCCGCCCTCCAGCCTTGGCCGCCGTTTCGACATCCTGTCTCCTGAGCTTCCCTGGTGCTTCCTAAGTTTGGACTGCGTTCCCGCTGAACCGTTCGGCCGCGGCGCCCGGTATAATCGCCGGACTTTTCATGGGCCTGAGTGGCGGAATCGGTAGACGCAGCGGACTCAAAATCCGCCGAGGCAACCCCTCGTGAGAGTTCGAGTCTCTCC
>CAYWPB010000100.1:0-10857 GCA_964458725.1 uncultured Nevskia sp.
GGCTGGATAACCTGTCAGGGCCTGTGCCCCAAGCGCCGCCGGGAAGTGGCGCCCGAAAACGGCCGCCACAGCGCGCGCGAGGTGGTGACGGCGCGCAACGTGTTCGAAGCGGTGCTGCGCGGCCCGCTGTCCGACCGCCTGTTCAACATGGTGACCAAGCAGGTGCAGCGCATGGTCGACGAGCAGGCCGGCGTGGCCCGCCCCTTCGTGGTGTTCGCGGTCGGCAGCGGCAAGTACCAGTCAATGAAGAAGATGGTGGCCGAGGAGCTGATGAAGCGCCTGCCCGAGACCATCCAGCACGCCGAAAGCTACGCCACCGACGCGATGGACCTGGAGAACACCCTGGTCGGCAAGATGCAGGAGCTGTCGCCGGAGGAGTTCGAGAGCCTGCTGCGCCCGGCGTTCCAGCAGGACGAGTGGATTCTGATCACGGTCGGCGCGGTGCTCGGCTTCCTGGTCGGCGAGTTCCAGGTCTTCGTCATGCTGCATCATCACGCCCTGGGCTTCTAAGGGCGGTTGAAACCCTAGCCCAAGCGGACGAGGCCGGCCGCACCGGCGCGAACAACACTCCCCCATCGATAACAAGGGGAGAGGCGATGGCCACGCTGCAACTGATCCTGTGCTGGGCCGTGCTGGCCCTGGCGGCGATGACCTTCTGGGGCACGCTGCGCCAGGTCAATCCGTATGGCCGCCACATGCAGCCCGGCCAGCCTGGCACCTGGCCGGCGCTGCCGGCCTGGCTGCTGTTCGAGGCGCCGCAATGGAGCGCTTTCGCGCTCACGTTTTGGCTCAGCGCGCGTTCACTGTCTCTTTGGCCCTCGCCGGCGGCCCTGATCCTGTTCGGCCTGTGGCAGGCGCACTACATCCACCGCGCCATCCTTTACCCACTGCGCATGCGCGACCGCGCCAAGCGCTTCCCGTTCAGCGCCGTGGCGTTCGGCTTCGTCTTCAACGGCGTCAACGGCTTCATCAACGGCTGGGCGGTGGCGCACGCACCGCACCTTGCCTCGACGCAGTGGTTCGGCGATCCGCGCTTCATCGCCGGAGCGGTCATCGCCGGCGCCGGCTGGCTGATCAACTTCCAGGCCGACACCATCCTGATCCGCCTGCGCAGCGATGGCAGCAGCGGCTACAAGATTCCCCACGGCGGGCTGTTCCGCTATGTCTCGGCAGCGAACTACTTCGGCGAGATCGTGCTGTGGTGCGGCTGGGCGCTGATGAGCTTCACCTTCGCCGGCCTGGTGTTCGCGCTGTTCACCATCTCCAACCTGGGACCGCGCGCGCTGTCCCATCACCGCTGGTACCTGGAGCAGTTTCCCGACTATCCAAAGGACCGCAAGGCCCTGCTGCCGGGACTGCTCTAAGGCATTGCGTAGCGGGCATACTCGCCCAGCTGCTGCTCCTCGCGGCGCGCGTGCTCACGCAGCAGGCGGCGCAGCTCGTCCAGCTCGTGGACGATCTCGACGGTCACCGCCAGCCGCCGCCGCCCGAATACCTCGGCCACCGCCGAGAAGTGCTGCAGGTATTGCTCCGGCCCGGCCTTGAAGTTGCGGAACGGATCGGTGCCGGCGCGCAGCTCGGCGTTGACACAGCGCAGGTTGTGCAGCTTGTCGCATGCCGGCACCAGGCACTCTGCCGCGCTGGCCTGGCCCAGCCGCGCCAGGTGGCGCTGCTTGCGCCAGACCCAGGCGGGCTTGGGATGGCCGTCGCAGTCGGTGCAGAACTCGACCAGCCGCAGCACGGTGGGCCCGAACTTCTGGGTGATGATGTCGCGCAGCAGCGGCGCGCCGCCGAAGGCTTCCGCCTGGTCCTCGATCGCATCGTGCAGCAGCGCGGCGATGGCCTGCTCCTCGCTGCCGCCGTATTCCAGCACCAGACCCGAGACTTCCAGCAGGTGCGAGAGGTAAGGCGCGCCATTGCTCTTGCGGCGCTGCGAGGCGTGCAGCACCCGCGCGAAGTTCAGGGCCTGGTCATACAGCGGCGACAGGTTGACTCCCGTCGTCGTCCGCCAGCCGTGCTGCACCGGAACTTCGCCGTTATCCGCCATGTCACCGCCCTCCGCCTTGAACGCGAGCGGACTGTAGGAGGTCCTGCCTCCGTCCGCTGCGCCCCGCCGGCTGGAATGCGCCCGGCGGCGGACGAGCGGGACGGGCCTGGAATCAACGGTACAACAGGCAGGATGAACGGGAGCTGAGCGGGGAAAACGGCCGGCCACAGGCGGTCGAACGCGCAGGATGAGCGGTGGGGACTGACGCGGCCCAATGCCGCCGATGCAGGGATCTAGCCGGGATCGCGGTACTGCGGCAGGTGGTCCAGCACGTGCGCCAGGCGGTCGCCGAGGAAGCGGCCTAGGGCTCGCTCCATCGCCCGCGACACCTCGGACTCGATCGCCTTGTCGGCCAGCGGGCGCAGGCGACCGATCATTCCGGCCAGGCGCGGCACGTCCTCGGCCGGCGGCAGACCGTCGCCATAGCGGTCGATCGACTTCACCGCGATCTGGATCAGCTCGTCGGCGACGCGCTCGACGTTGCGGCGCAGGCCGGCAATGATGTCGAGCAGATCGCGCAGCGGGATGCCGATCTTCACGATCTCCGCCCCCACCGCGAGGATTTTCGGGCTGGGCACGCGGAAGCGCAGGCCGTCACGCTCGACCAGGCCCAGCTCCAGCACCCGCGCCAGGTCGCTGGGCCGATAGCTGCCGCCGAAGGCGCGGTTCAGCTCGACCAGCGACATCGTGATCGGCACCTCGTCCGACCAGGGCCGGGTCAGCTGTGCTTCCAGCCCCATCAGCTCGCGCAGGTCGCGGCCCTGCTCCCAGGCGCTGATCAGCTCGGCGATGTTGGACAGGGTGTAGCCGCGCTCCAGCATCCGGCCGATCAGGCGCAGGCGCGCCAGATGTTCCTGGGTGTAGATGCCGTTGCGGCCGCGCCGTTGCGGCGGCGGCAGCAGGCCGCGGTCCTGGTAGGCGCGCACGTTGCGCACGGTGGAGTTGCCGGCGCGCGCCAGCTCGTCGATGGAAAACTCGTCCTGGTTCGCCGGCACGGCCGCCTTGGCGGCTTTGGCCGACGCCTTGGCGCCGGGGCGGCGGCGTGCCGTCCTGCCCGCCGGGCTTTTCCTGGCGCTCATCGAATACTCCGCACGCTCAGCTGCGCGAACCGCGCGGTCCGAACAGGAACCACAGGACCAGACCCAGCACCGGCAGCATCACGATGATGACGATCCAGATCGCTTTCTTCAGGTTCTCGGCGCGGGCCTGGGCGATATTGAGGATGGCCCAGATGTCGGCGACAAAGATCAGCAGGCCGATGATGCCGAAGCCGCCGCTGCCGAAGTTCATGTACCGGTTCCGTGAGGTGAGATGTCAATTGTGTGGCATCGGATGCGCGCCGGGCAATGCGCCGCGCTACAGCGGAGCGCCCATCAGCCGGCCGATGTCCCAGATGTCCTTTTCGACGTCCTCGGCCACCATCACCACCACCGCCTGCTCCGGCTTCATCTGCGCCGCCGCCTGGCAGGCCCAGCCCAGGGCATGGGCGGTCTCGACCGCCGGCGTGATGCCTTCGTAATAGCTGAGGTCGCGGATTGCGTTCTTGGCCAGATCCAGCGCCGCCCTGACGTACTCGACCCGGCCGCTCTCGCGCAGCCAGCGGTGCTCGCGCACCACCGAGGGGTACTCCATGCCTTCGAGGATGCCCTGAGCCAGGCGCTGCTTCTCCACCGTCAGCCCGTACTTGGTCGGGTCGGCGGGGTCTTCGCCACCGCGCGGAGGCACCGCCGGCTCGACGCAGACCAGGCGCACCTGGCTTTCCGCCATCAGCGGCGGAAACAGGCCCAGCGCGTCGGAATTGGCGCCGCCGCGCGCCACCACCAGGTCCGGTGCCCGTTTGGCCAGCACGCGCACCTGACGCAGGCACTCGCGGCCAATCGAGGAAGCGAACTCGCGCGCCATCTGCGGATAGGGCTCGGGCGCGCCCTCCAGGCCGAAGACCATCAGCGAGCGGTCGGCGTTGCGGGCCCAGTACTTCAGCGCCGCCTCGCGCGCGCTCTGCGCCTCGGTGCCGCGCTCGTCGGCGATCGGCATGATGTGCGCGCCGAGCAGCCACATGCGGAACACGTTGCTGGTGTGGCGCGAGTTGCGTTCGTTATCCATGAACACCGCCGCCTCCAGCCCCAGGCGCGCCGCGATCGAAGCCGCGGCGACGCCGCGGCGGCCGTCGATGGTGGAGGTCACCAGGGTCTTGCGGCCGAGACGCTGCGCCAGCAGGGCCTGGCCGACGACGCTGATGATGAGCTGAGTGTCGCGCGGCGAGGCGTCCTCGCGCTTGAGGTAGATCTGCGCGCCGCCTATTTTCTGCGACAGGCGGCGGGCATGCAGCAGCGAAGAAGGGCGCCGCGCCAGGTAGGTCAGCTCGAGGTCGAGCATGGCGTGGAACGGCGGGTCGGAGCGCACCGCCTCGAAGGCGCGCGCCAGCTCGTCGAAATGGCGGATGAAGCGCGGATCGTCGCCCAGGCGCCGTACCTGCGGCTTTTCCTCCGGGGCCAGGCCGCTGAAGCCGGCGCCGACGAACTCGATGCGGTCGCTGCCGGAGGTGCTGAACAGCGGCGCCTCGGGCAGCAGCATGCGCCCCATGCTGGCGCACTTCTGCCATTCCGGCGAAGCCGCCTTGTCCGGGGTCAGCCCGGCTAGCTCCTCGGCCTCGCGCAGGAACGCCCCCGCGCGCCCGGCCTCGTAGTACAGCTCCAGCAGCTTGAGCCGCGCGGTGTGATTGCGCGGCTGCGCCTTGAGCTGCTCGCGCAGCAGCTGCTCCATCTGCTCGTGAAACGAAGGCGTCTGCGAACCCCCGGTCGACATCGCACGCGTCCCTTGCCATTGCCTGATGACACTATAACCCGGGCGGCGCGCGGATCGTGCCGGACGACGTTCAAGCGGTACCTTCCGCCGGCCGGGACGGTACCGTCCGCGGCCTTCGGGTCTGTGCAAGCGCCCCGGGAAGGTGCGCGGCGCCCGCCCCGGACGCAACTCCAGCAGGAGCAACGGGCCGGGCAAGACCAGGGGATAGATCCGCCGGTAGGCCAGGTACCAGAGATGATTCCAGGTGAACTTCTGCGGCGAACATGGTCAATAAACAGTGGAGGCCGCGCTAGCCGGCCCCGCATCCGTACGACCTCAACGTGGGCGCCGAAGGATCGGCGCCGGGAGAACACAGCATGGAACGCAGCAAATCCGACCACAGCCGGATCGACCAAACCCTGGACGACTCCTTCCCAGCCAGCGATCCACCGTCCTGGACCCTGGGGCGCGAGCACTCGGCTCCGCCGGAGCCGCCGCCGGTCCGCAGCAAGGCCAGGCGGGGCCGCGAAGCGGCCACCCCGCTGAGCGGCCGGCGCGCCAGGGCTTGACCATGGTGCGGATACTGGCGGGCAAGATCGTGGCCATCCTGGCGACCCACGGCTTCGATCAGTCGGAGTTGCTGGAGCCGAAGAAGGCGCTGGAGGAGGCCGGGGCGAAGACCGAGGTGATCGCACTGGAAAGTGGCACCATCCGCGGCTGGAAGCTGCGCAACTGGGGCCAGGACGTGCCGGTGGACGTGACCATCAAGACCGCCCGGGCCGAGCGCTACGACGCCCTGCTGCTGCCGGGCGGAATCCTCAGCGTCGACGCCCTGCGCACGCAGCCGCATGTGGTGAACTTCGTCCACGCGCACTTCGAGGCCGGCAAGCCGGTGGCGGCGAGCGGCCACGGCCCCTGGTCACTGGTCGAAGCCGATGTGCTGCGTGGCCGGCGCCTCACCTCCTGGCCTTCGCTGCGTAGCGACATCCGCAACGCCGGCGGCGAATGGATCGACCAGGACGTGGTCGCCGACCGCGGCCTGGTCACCGGCCGCAAGGCAGCCGACCTGCCGGCCTTCAACCAGCGGGTACTGGAGCTGTTCTTCCAGGCCGTGCCGAAACGGATCAAGGTCGGCGCCACCGACATCGGCTGAAGGAGCGGCGCGGGCGCGGCCGGCGCCGCGCCCGCGCCGGGGAACCTAGGGAAAACGGAAGCGGTAGTTCAGCAGCAGCGCGGTGACCAGCGCGCCCTGGCTGAGGCGGCTGCTGCTGCTCGCCAGCAGGCTGCCGTCGGCGGCGTTGATGTCGATGTGGGCGGTGCTGTCCAGCGGTGCGTAGGTGACCGAGGCGGCCAGCCCCCAGTGCCGCGACAGGTCGTAGGCCAGGCCGGCGTTGAACACCGCGTTCCAGGAGCGCGAGGCCGAGGCGCTGACCGTGGTCGCACCCGGATGGCCGGTGGCGAAGGCCAGCAGCTGGCCGAAGTTGGTCTGCAGCTGGCGCTTGAACTCACCGTTGACGTCGAAGTCGCTGAACCAGGCGTAGCTGATGCCGACGCCGATATAGGGGTGGAGGGCGCCGCGGCGGCCGCTGCCGTCCGGCAGGTCGAAGTAGTACTGCAGCAGCAGCGCCGGGGTCCATTCGCGCACCGATACCAGCGGGTTGTTCGGCGCCGCGCCCAGGTCCACCTTGAGGAACTGGCCGAGCAGGCCGGTGGGGGCGACCATGCCCTGGCCGTTGATCGCCACCTGGGCCGGCACGCCGGCGACCAGCTGCAGCGCGAAATGGTCGGTGAGGAAGCGGGTGTTGATGAAAGCGGCGGTGTCTGCATTGCCGACCCGGGCCGAGGTGCCCGGCGAGTCGAAGGAGCTTTGCACTCCGGTCAGGGTACCGATCAGGCTCGGCCGCAGCCCGGTGTGGAGCGGCGTGCTGGTCGAGCGCGGCATCAGGTGCAGCCAGCCGAATTGGCTGACGTTGTCGCCGGCGTCGGCGGCGCGGGCCGCGAAGCTGGCGGCCACCAGGGCGAGCGGCAGCGCCAGGAGCGGCAGGCGGGCATTCATCCGCGGCAATCGGACACGTCGTGGCTCCTCCGCGCGACGGCGGCTCGATCAGCTCGGCAGGCGCAGCTGCTGCTAGAGGCTGCGCGCCTGTGCGCAGTCTTCGGTGGCCGAGGGCAGCAGCCCGATCAGGTCCTCGATGACGAAGCGATGGTAGTGCACAGCATAACGCACCGGCACCCGCGACAGGACGCGCAGCACCCGCAGCTTCTCCGGCTCGTGGGGTGCATCGATCATCAGGAAATGGCAGCCCTCGCGGGCCAGCTGCAGCTGGCGCTGGCGCACCTGGGCGCTGGCACCGAGCGCCGCGATGAAGTACTGCGCGGCGACGTTCTCGGCGCAGGCACGGGCCATGCGCTCGGCCGGCACCACCATGCACTCGTCCTCGCTGTAGCCGCTGGAGCGGAACAGCTCGCACAAGCTTTCCGCCTGCTCGCCATCCGGCAGGCCGGCAACGATGTAGCCGGTGGGGTAGAACACGCCGCCTTCGAGCAGGTGGTTGGAATGTGCCGGCTGCGCCGCCGGCCCGGGAGGTCTGTGCATGGCGACTCTCCTTGGTTGCCGTCTTTCAATTTGGCAAGCGCCGGCGGCTTACAGTTCCGCTTGCCGCAGTGCGGCATACTAGGGGCATGAGCAAGCCCCTGATGCCGGTGCTGTTTCTCGGCCACGGTTCGCCGATGAACGCCATCGAGGACAGCCCCTGCAGCCGCGAATGGGCGGCACTGGGTCGGCGCCTGCCGCGGCCCCGCGCCATCCTGTGCGTCTCTGCCCACTGGGAGACGCGCGGCGTCTACGTCACGGCGGCCGAAAGGCCGGAAACGATCCACGACTTCTACGGCTTTCCCAAGGCCCTGTTCGACGTGCGCTACCCCGCCCCCGGCAGCCCGGAGCTGGCGCAGCGCGTGGCCGGACTGCTCGGTACCGGCCCCGACGCGCTCGAAGTCCGCCTCGACCCCGACCGCGGCCTCGACCACGGCGCCTGGCGCGTGTTGCGGCCGATGTACCCCGAGGCGCACATTACAGTATTGCCGCTGGGCCTCGACACCGGCCGGCCCCCCGCCTACCATCCCGCCCGGGCCCGCCGCCTGGCGCCACTGCGCGAAGAGGGCGTGCTGATCCTGGGGAGCGGCGACATCGTCCACAACCTGCGCCTGTTCAGCTTCCACGGCACCGCCGCGATGGACTGGGCCCTGCGCTTCCGCAGCCTCGCCAACCGCCTGATCGAGGACGGCGACGACCAGGCCCTGGCCGACTACCCCGCCCTCGGCGCCGACGCCCGCCTGGCCATCCCCACGCCCGAGCACTACCTGCCGCTGCTCTACGTGCTCGGCGCGCGCCGGCCGGGCGAGCGGCCACGCCTGTTCAACGACATGGTCACCAGCTCCCTGTCGATGACCTCGATCCTCTACGGCGGCCCCGCCGAATAGGCAAAATAGCCTCCGCGATAGCGTAAGGTGGCTCACGTATGATGTGAGCCAGCCAAGACGGCGAGGCCAGCCCTCAATCCAGTCCGTCGCGCCGGTCACACGGGGGGAATTTTGATTCGTCATCTGTTGTTGCGTCCGCTGTATCGCCTGTACAGCGCTTTCCTGCGCAAGCAGGTCCTGCAGGGGCCGATTCCCAAGCACGTCGGCCTGATCCTCGACGGCAACCGCCGCTACGGCCGCCTGCAGGGCCTGAAGGACACCCAGGCCGCCTACAGCGCCGGCGCCGCCAAGCTCGACGAGCTGCTCGACTGGTGCGTGGACCTGGGGATCACCGCCATCACCCTGTGGGTGTTCTCCACCGACAACTTCAATCGCCCGACCGAGGAGCTGGACGGCCTGATGCAGGTGACCGAGGCCAAGCTCAAGGCGCTGATCGCCGATCCGCGCATCCATGAGCGCCGTGTCAAAGTGCGCGCAGTCGGTCGCGTTGACCTGCTGCCGCCGAGCACCGTGGCCGCCGTGCGCGCCGCCGAGGCCGCCACCCAGGACTACAGCGACGTCGAGCTGACCTTCGCCGCGGCCTATGGCGGCCGCGAGGAGATCACCGACGCGGTGAAGGCGCTGATGCGCAAGGAGCTGGACTCGGGCAAGAGCAGCGGCGATATCGTCGACGCCATCACTCCCGAAGCGATCGGCCGCTATCTCTACTCGCCGCACCTGCCCGAGCCGGACCTGATCATCCGCACCAGCGGTGAGATCCGCCTGTCCGGCTTCATGCTGTGGCAAAGCGTGTACAGCGAGTTCTACTTCACCGACGTGTTCTGGCCGGCGTTCCGCCGCATCGACTTCCTGCGCGCGGTGCGCGCGTTCCAGCAGCGCGATCGGCGGTTCGGGAAGTAGAGTTTCTCAAGCCCGCGCCAGCTCCGCCTTCGCCAACCGCCCCAATCTCACCAGCGCCCCCTCGATCGCCGGCGTCCACATCCGCCCGCAGTTGAGCCGCAGGAAGCTGCGGTAGCGCCCGCTGGCCGAGAACAGCGGCCCCGGCGCGAAGTTGACGCCGGCGCTCAGCGCCTTCTCGTACAGCGCCAGCGAGTCGATCTTGCCGGGCAGCTCGACCTAGATGACGAAGCCGCCGCCGGGCTGGGTGATCTTGGTGCCCTCCGGGAAGTGCTCGCACACCGCCGCCGACATCTGCGCCACCTGCGCGGCATAGGCACGGCGCAGCTTGAGCATGTGGCGCTCGTAGCCGCCGCTGCGCAGCATCTCCGACAGCGCCTCCTGCAGGATCGCCGGCGTGGCGCCGGACACGGCGAACTTGCGCAGGCGGATCTCCTCGGCGTGACGGCCGCCGAAGACCCAGCCGACGCGTGCGCCCGGCGCCAGGGTCTTGGTGAAGGACGAGCACAGCACGACGTTGCCGCTGCGGTCGTAGACCTTGGCCGGCAGCGGCCGCGGGCCGGCGTGCTGCAGGTCGGAGTAGACGTCGTCCTCGATCAGGGTGATGCTGTGGCGCTCGCACAGCTCGACCAGGCGGCGCTTCTCGCCCTCGGGCATCGACGAGCCCATCGGGTTGCTGAAGTTGGGGCTGACCAGGCAGGCCTTGACGCTGCGCCCGGCGCGCGAGGCCAGCGCCGCTTCCAGCGCGTCGACCGACAGGCCGTCGCGCGGATGGGTCGCGATCTCCAGCACCTGCAAGCCGCGCTTCTGGATGATCTGCAGGAAGCCGTAGTAGCTCGGCGACTCGATCGCCACGGTGTCGCCGGGCTGGGCCACCGCCGCCAGCGCCAGATTGATCGCCTCGGTGCAGCCGTTGGTGATGACCACCTCGTCCTGCGCCACCACGCAGCCCAAAGCCGCGTAGTGCCGCGCGACCTGGTGGCGCAGCGTTTCCAGCCCGGCGTAATACGGGCAGCAGGTGGCCAGCAGCTCCGGATGGCGCCGCACGGTGCTGGCGATGACACGCTGCAGGCGCCGCACCGGGAACCAGGCCGGGTCCGGTGCGGCAGTGCCGAGCGGGGCGATGGCCGGGTCCAGCGCGGCATCGATCATCCGCACCATCAGATTGTCCACGCCCACCGTCTTCGGCGCCGCCGGCGGCCGGGTCATCGCCGGCTCGGCGCTGGGCTTGCCGCGCGCCCGTACGAAGTAGCCGGATTGCGGCCGCGCCTCGACCAGGCCGCGGCTCTCCAGCGAGCGCAGCGCGGCGATGGCGGTGGTGGCGCTGACCCGCTTCTGCCGCGACAGGCGCCGCACCGAGGGCAGGCGCTCGCCCGGGCGCAGCTGGCCGTTGCCGATCAGCAGGCACAACTCGTCGGCCAGCTGGGTGTAAATGGGCGCGGAGGACAGGGCTTCGGTCTCGGTCATGGCGGCTCCGGTGGAGGTCGGCACAGTGAGATGCATGGCGGGCCAGTACAGTTGCAATCTCAAATAACTGTACTGCATACAATTCATTTTACTTGTATCTGTTATCCATTTCACCCGGCCCCTAACTTATGCCGGACCCGATCTCCCGCCCCCAACCGGGCCCGTGACGCCACCTCCCCCGG
>CAYWPB010000101.1:0-10787 GCA_964458725.1 uncultured Nevskia sp.
GCGCCGCCTTCGCCATCCTGCTGTTCCAGGACCTGTCGGTGATCCCGTTCCTGGCGCTGCTGCCGTTCCTCGCCGGGCAGGGCAACGCCGCACAGGACGGAGCCTCGTTCTGGATCGGCGCCGCCAAGGCCGGCGCCGCGCTCGGCTTCGTCGTGTTCCTCGGCCGCTACCTGCTGCGCCCGGTGCTGCGCGTGCTCGCCGCCACCCAGGTGCCGGAGATCTTCACCGCCGCTGCCCTGCTCACCGTGACCGGCACCGCCCTGGGCATGACCGCGGTGGGTCTGTCGGCCTCGCTCGGCGCCTTCCTCGCCGGCATGCTGCTGGCGGATTCGGAATATCACTACGAGCTGCAGGCCGACATCGAGCCGTTCAAGGGCCTGCTGCTCGGCCTGTTCTTCATGGCCGTGGGCATGTCCGCCAACCTCGGCTTCATCGCCAAGGATCCGCTGCGCGTGGCCGAGGGCGTGCTGATCGTGGTCGGCTCCAAGATCGTGGCGCTGTACTTCGTCGGCCGCGTCTACGGCCTGCCGCGCACCCCCGCGCGCGCGCTGGCGGTGGCGCTGTCGCAGGGCGGCGAGTTCGCCTACGTGTTGTTCGCCCTGGCCCTGTCCGGCGGCGTGCTCGACCACAACACCGCCGACGCCCTGGTGGTCACCGTCACCCTGTCGATGATCACCACCCCGCCGCTCTACGCCCTGCTGGCGCGCCGCGCCAAGAAGCAGGAGGAGCACGAGGGCCGCCCCTTCGACGTGATCGACGTGCCGGAGAACGACGTCATCATCGCCGGCTTCGGCCCCTTCGGCCAGATCTTCGGCCGCCTGCTGCGCCTGAAGAAAATCCCCTATACCGTGCTCGAGCGCAACTGGCAGCACGTCGACTTCGTGCGCCAGTTCGGCAACACCATCTTCTACAGCGACGCCGGCCGCATGGAAGTGCTGCGCGCCGCCAAGGCCGACAAGGCGCGCTTCTTCGTGCTGGCCATCGCCGACGTCGAGGAGTCCCTGCGCATCGCCGAGATGGTCCGCCGCAACTTCCCGCACCTGCGCATCTTCGCCGTCGCCCGCGACCGCGCCCACACCATGCAGCTGATGGACCTGGGCGTCGCCGACGTCATCCGCCGCGCCTACGGCTCCAGCCTGGAGATGACCGCGCAGCTGCTGACGGCCCTGGGCGAAAGCGAGGAACGCGTCGCTCGCGACATCGCCCGCTTCCGCAAGCACGACCACGAAACCCTGATGCGCCAGCAGGCCATCCACCGCGACGAGCAGCAGCTGATCCAGACGGCGAAGGAAGCGTCGAAGGAATTGCAGCAGCTGTTCGAGGCGGATCTGGAGGATCAGGCAGAGGAGCAGAGGGCGTAGGGGCCGTTTCTCTCGTGCGCTTGTCATTCCCGCGCAGGCGGGAATCCATTTTTAGCTGTCATCCTGAGGCGTAGGGTGCGCACCGCGCACGCGGCTTCGCCCGGCATGTCGATTACATCCACGTGGAACCCGGTCAGGCACGGTTATGTTCCCACGTAGCCGAATGGCCGTGCTCGACGTTCATCGTTACGTCCGCTCCGGCATTTGTGCCGAAGACTGGGCGGTGTAGCGGATATGAGCGGTGGCTTCGGAGAGTGACAGGTGCGCGGTGCGCACCCTACGGCTGCTCACCGCCCCTCACGGCTTAGCCGCACGTCGCAATGCGGCCGCCATTACCAAACAAAGCAGCTGCCACCCTACGAGTTCTTCCCTGCATCGTCAGCATCCGTAGCCGCCCATGACGGGCACGATATTGGTATCGGGCATGCTGATCGGCACGACGAGATTACCACCGAGATCCACGGCGAATGCAGAGATTTGCAGGGTGGGCTGAGGCGTCGACGTCAGGCTGCTGAAGGTTCCGGCAAGGAAGCCGCTGGCCACGCCACCGAAGCAGGCGCTGGCGTTGGTGCCGGCGGGCACGGCGAGACGGCTGCCGTCGGAGGTGTGCAAGGGCACCGGGCTGGTGGGGGAACTGACCGGCATTACATATACCGTGCCGCCGCTGAAGTCGCCAGCCGCGTTGCCCGGGGTGATGCCCTGCAGCTGCACCAGGGTATCGGGAGTGCTGCCCACCAGCGCCGAATTGGCTTGCATCGGCTGGACCACGCTACCGTCCTGGTTAAAGACTTCGGTGTTGTAGGCTGTGTCCGCGGAGCGGTTCGGCTCGCTGGCCAGGAAGAATTGCCCGCCTAGCATGCGGACGAAATACAGGGCCCCATCGATGGTGGCAACGGGAACCGGCGTGCCGGGCGTGCCGATGGTGAGCGCCTGAACGCCTCCCACTGCACTGTAGGTGATGCCTCCCGAGCTGCTGCCGCCGCTCGAGCCCGATCCGCCGGAGCTGGAGCCGCCCCCGAAGTTCGGAGTCGGCGGCGGCTGATAGGTCAAGTAAAGCTTGTTGCCGGCAACCCCGATCAGTTCAGGTTTGCCGGTGCCCTGGGGAGCGGTTTGCGACGAAGTGCTGTACAGCACCTGGGCCCGGCTCGTAGCGTCCAGAGGCAGTTGCAGGACGTTCACTGTCCACTGATCGGTGCCGAATTGAATGGAGTCGGAGTGGTCGACCAGGTAGGCATTGCTCGCATTGAACACGCCGTAGAAGTGGTGAATCACCGAACCGGGTTGCACATCGTAGAGATCGCCGGAAATCGCCCCGGTGTTGTCGACCCTGAAGAGCGCCGTGGGGCTGCCGCTGTAGAGGGCTACGAAACCCATCGTTGGGGCTCCGGGCAGCGGCGTCTGCGCCGGCGCGGCCGGATAACCCACGAACTCGAACTGGTAGTATGGCCCTACCACCACCGTCTTGGGGTTGGTGAAGTCGAGGCCGTGATAGTAGACCAGGTCGCCATTGTGCAGGGCCAGGATCCCGGCCAGCGTGCCGTCGCCGTTGTACATGGCCTGGAACTGGCTGAGTCCTGCCGGAAGCGTGGTCGGTGCAGTGGTTGCTGCATCCAGGTAACGTACCAGCTGGTAGCTGGTGGTACTGGTCTGGCAGCCGAAGCTGCTCGAAATCCCCAAAATAAAGAAGCTGGTCGACGGGTCTGCCGCGGTCTGGCCCTGATACCAGTTGCACAGCGAACCGCTGCCGGGGATCACGGCACTCCCCATCTGCACCGGCACAGGCGCGGTCGTCGCATCGAGGCCCAGACGCCAGAGGTGATCACCACCCGCGGCGCCGGAAGTGTTGTAGACGAGTGCATAGGGCTGGTAGCTCTGCAGCGTGCCGGAACCGACGCGGCTGATCCGGAACAACCTGCCGATGATGTTGTCGATAGCATCGGTCGCGAACACCGGCGTCGCGCCAAGATTGTTTGATGGAACGACGAGCAGGCCCGTAGCGCCGCTGCTGGAACTTGGGGTTGCCTGATAGGGCAGGTAAAACGCGTGGGCGCCGCTGCCGGACGAGCCCGAGGAAGAGCCCGAGCTGCCAGAAGAGCTGCTTGCGCCCGAGGAAGAACCACCGGAAGCGCTGCCTCCACCCGATCCACCGCCGCTACAGGCCGTGACAATCGACAACAGCGCCAGCATTGGCAACAGGTGCCTGCTCATTAGAAGTCCCCCAAGATATTGTGGCGCATGCGCCAGCCACGAGCTCTAAGGCCCAGCGAAGAGGCCGCGAATATTGTCCGACGATGTGCGCAACTATAGCGTGCTCCTCGACCGGCGACACGCAAAACTGGGATGTACTTCACAGTTCGCGACTCGCTGGATGGCCGCAGATCAGCACTACTCCTCAAATCTGGCTCATGGATATTGGCGAGCGGCTGTCCGCGCGATCTTCCGTCGCTACAATCCTGGCCATGTTTTTTCGTATGCGGTGGCGGGAGACCTGCCGTGAGCGCACCTATCGGCCAAGGGGTGGGTGTGACCTCTGATCCAGCGCTTTGAGATGCTCCTTAGCGGTCGTTCGCCACCGTCCGCAATGGGCCGAAAGGTGTCATAGAGATCGTGCTGTCCGGACTTTACTTGTGGACGTCGGCCGCTTATTTCTTTGGGAGGTAGTCGGAACCGCGCAGCGGTTCCGACTTAAGCGGTTTTTGAAGTTCTCCCCCGCGGCCAAACAGTAATTCGCCTGTAGGCGCAAACCCACGACCTCATTACGGGAAGGCAGGCGCGGCGCGGGATGCCCCTGGATTCCGGCTTTCGCCGGAATGACGTATGAAAGTCCGTGCACTCCCTCGATACGATCCTCTGGATCGACTCGGGACGAACGAGTGGTGCTGCGCGAAGGAAAATGGATTCCCGCCTGCGCGGGAATGACGAGACTCAAAAGGCAGCGCACTCCCTCGATACGATCCTGCGGATCGACTCGGGACGAACGGGAAGTGCTGGAGTTGGGAAGGCACCCAAAAAAATAGGCCGCTAAAACCGGTGAGGTTTGTCGCGGCCCAAGGCTCAGGGTCCTGCCGGCACGCGGCGCGCACCGGGCTATTCGGTCGGTCCGGAAAAAATGGGCTGCTGGAACACGAGTGTTCGTCACAGCCCAAGGCTCAGGGACCGTACCGCGGCGGACCGTTCCGCCGCGGGTGAACTGCAAACCACGATCCGGAAAAAATGGGCTGTTGAAGCACTCGTGAGTGCTCGTCACAGCCCAAGGCTCAGGGACCGTGCCGTGGCGGACCATTCCGCCGCGGGTGAAATCTCAAACGCCTCGGTTTAAAAAATGGGCTGCTGGAACACCGGAGTGCTCTTCACAGCCCAAGGCTCAGGGACCGATGCCCGCCACGGCCGATGCCGCGGCGAGTGAAACTGACTGTGGCCGGATGGCCGGGGCCTCGCCGCCGACTTCGCGCTGCAGCTTCATCGCGGCGCGGATCAGCGACTGGGTGGAATTGCCATGCTCGGGGTAGCGGCTGCTGCCGATGCCCCAGGTGAGCTTGAAGCTCTGCTGCTCGCTGACCACCGGCGCGCCGAACGCGGCGATGACCTGCTGCTCGGCGGCGTCGAGGCCGCGGTCGGGCTGCTGGCGCAGCAGGAAGACGAAGCCGTCGTGCGCCAGGCGCGCCAGGGTGTCGCCCTCGCGCAGCGGGCGCTCGAGCTGCGCCGCCAGGGCCTTCAGCACCTGGTTGACGCGATCCTGGCCGTGCTTGTCGACCAGGCCGCGGTAGCCGCGCAGCTCGCCGTAGACCACGCTGAACGGCGGCGGCACCTTGCCGTTGACGTTGATCAGCTGGCGCAGCAGGCGCTCGTTGAGCTGGCTGCGGTTGGGCAGGCCGGTGACGCTGTCGTAGTAGGCCAGACGCCGCACGCGCTCCGCTTCCTTGCGGTTCTGCTCCAGGCGGCGGCGCTCGGTGACGGCGCGGGCGTCCATCAGCGCCAGCAACAGCAGCGCGATCAGCAGGCCCACGGTGATCAGCGCCACCGGCAAGCCCATCCAGTTGCCGCCCAGCAGGTTGCCGGCGGCGCAGGTGGCGCCGGCGGCGAAACGCGCGGCGGCCATCCCGGTGTAGTGCATGCCGCAGATCGCGGCGCCCATCACCAGCGCGGCGGCGATGCGCGCCGGGATGACGTAGCGCTGCGGCAGGCGGCGCAGCGAGAAGCCGATGAACAGGGCGGCGGCGGAGGCGGCGACGGCGATCAGCACGGAGGCGGCGAACAGCAGCGGGTCGTAGCTGATGCCCGGGGTCATGCGCATCGCCCACATGCCGGTGTAGTGCATGATGCAGATGCCCACGCCCATCGCCACGGCGCCGCTGCCGAGCGAGCGCAGGGTGAGGGTGCTGCGGCTGACGATGAACAGCGCCAGCAGCGAGACGCCGACGGCGGCGATCCAGGACAGCACGGTCAGGCCGAGGTCGAAGCTCAGCGCCACCGGCAGCTGGAACGACTTCATGCCGACGAAGTGCATCGACCAGATGCCGGTGCCCATCGCCATCGCGCCGGCGAACAGCCAGCTGCGTTCGTGGCTGCCCTGGAAGTCGGCGATGCGCGCGCCCAGGTCCAGCGCCGCGTACGACGCGAACACCGCGACGCAGTAGGAGGCGAAGACCAGGGCGAAATCATAAGTGCCGTTCATTCTCGTAAATGCCTTTCCGGACGAGCGGGAGGCGCGCCGGGGATGCGGCATCTGACCGCTTTTCGCGGGGTTGCCGCGGCCGGTGCCGATGGGCGAGCCGGCAGGCATGACAAGCGGACGGGTAGGGACCTGAACCGGTGGTCAACGGTATGGATTGGCCGATGAACGGCGGGGTCCGCGCGGCGGAAAATGCGCTCGCGGCGGCGCCGTGGCGCGTCGCGGCGGCCGGCGCAAAGCCGCTCCCGGCGCGCTCCCGGCGCGGTTGGCGGCAGTCTTGCATAATGTGACCAGGCCCTCAGACGCCGCCGCCGGCCCCGCATGCTCCAGCTCGTTCCGCACTTGATGGTGGCGCTGGTCGCGCTGGGCATGGCGCTGGCCTTCATCTGGGCCGACTATCGCTCGCCGACTTCGCGCCTGCTCGGCGTGACGCTGGTCTGCCTGGCGGTGGCCATCGCGCTCAACACCGCCTGGTTCTACGAGCTGTTCGGCGACGGTGACATGCCGGGCTGGCTGGCGCTGCCCGAGAGCGCCGCCCTGGTGGCGCTGCTGGAGTGGGTGCTGCGCGTGCGCCGCACCCTGCCGGCGGGCGAGCTGGACGTGCGCGTCGGCGATTTCATGCTGCGCTGCGGCCAGGTTGCCGGCCTGATCTACGGCCTGCTGTCGCTGCTGCACCCGGATCTGCGCCAGCGCGACTTCCTGTTCGCCGCCACCAGCACCGGCGCGCTGGAGCGCCGCGGCTTCTGGCTGTTCGCGCTGCCGATCCTGTTCGCCAGCGGCACCGGCCTGTTCTCCGGCGCCCTGATCCTCAATCGCCGGCCCGACCGCGGCGAGCGCGTGCGCATCATCGCGCTGGGCCTGTCGGTGCCGTTCTTCCTCGCCGGCTTCGTGCTGCCGGCGGAGTGGGCGCCGGTCAGCGTGCTGTTCGGCGAGCTGGTGTTCCTGGTCGGTGCCGTGCAGTACCACGTGCTGCAGGGCCAGCGCGGCCAGTTCATGTCGCGCTTCCTCTCCGCCCAGGTCGCCTCGCTGGTGCGCGAGCGCGGCCTGTCCGGCGCGATGAAACAGAACTACCTGGAGATCACCGCCGTGGTCAGCGACGTGCGCGGCTTCACCGCCTACGCCCAGGCCCACCCGTCTTCGCGCGTGATCCAGGTCCTGCGCGACTACTACGACGCCGTCGGCGAGGTGGTCGGCGCCTACGGCGGCACCATCAAGGACTACGCCGGCGACGGAATCCTGATCCTGGTCGGCGCCCCCATCCCCATGCCCAACCACGCCGCCGTCGGCCTGGCCATCGCCCGCGGCGTGCGCGACGCCGCGCGCCGCGTCACCGAGAAGTGGAGCAGCTCCGAGCACCGCCTCGGCATCGGCATCGGCGTCGCCAGCGGCTTCGTCACGGTCGGCGTCATCGGCTCCGCCACGCGCCTGGAATACACCGCCGTCGGCCCCGCCGTGAACCTGTCCTCGCGCCTGTGCGAGCAGGCCCTCGACGGGGAGATCCTGGTCGACGGCCGCACCCGCGAGCTGGCGGCGGAGGTGCCGCTGGAGGCGCGGGGGCCGATCGAGGTGAAGGGGTTTGCCGAGGCGGTGGCGTTGTATGCGCTGCCGGCGGCGGCGTAGTTTTTAGTTCCCCTCCCCTTGCGGGAGGGGCAGGGGGAGGGGTAGCCGCAGCGATGCGATTTCATCGCGGACCCGCCCCTCCCCTGTCCCCTCCTGTCCCTAAAGGGATTTCCTTCGGTCACAAGGGAGGGGGACTCAGCATCGGACAGCGGTACTACGGCTTCTTGTAAACCACTCCCGCCTTCATCACGAAGTCCACCTGCTGCAAGGTCGTCACGTCCTGCAGCGGATCGCCCTTCACCGCGATCAGGTCGCCCCAGTAGCCCGGCGCCACCTGGCCCAGGGTGTCGGCGTGCTTGAGCAGCTCGGCGGCGTTGACGGTGGCGGCGCGGATGGTCTCGATCGGCGGCATGCCGGCCTGCACCATGTAGGCGAATTCCTTGGCGTTGTCGCCGTGCGGGTAGACGCCGGCGTCGGTGCCGAAGGCGATCTTCACGCCGTACTTGTAGGCGCGGCCGAGGGTTGCGAGGATCTTGGGGCCGATGTCGAGCGCCTTGGCCACCACCTGCGGCGGGTAGGTGCCGGGGACCTTGGCGTTGGCGCTGACGGTCTGCCCGGCGATGACGGTGGGCACGTACCAGGTGCCGTGCTCCTTCATCAGCTTCATGTCCTGCTCGTCCATGAAGGTGCCATGCTCGATCGAGTCGACGCCGCCGACCACGGCACGGCGGATGCTCTCGGCACCGTGGGCGTGGGCGGCGACGGTGAAGCCGTAGTCGTGTGCCGCCGCGACCACCGCCTTGATCTCCTCCTCGGTCATCTGCGGGTTGTCGGCCGAGCTCGATTCGTCGAGCACGCCGCCGGAAGGCATGATCTTGATCAGGTCGGCGCCGTCCTTGTAGTGCTGGCGTACCGCCTTCCAGGCGTCCGCCGGGCTGTTGATGATGCCGTCCTTGGGATCGGGGTCGCCGGCGAGGTCGGCGCGGAAGCCGTCGGTGGGATCGGCGTGGCCGCCGGTGCTGCCGACGTACTTGCCGGCACTGTAGATGCGCGGCCCCGGCACCAGGCCGGCGTTGACGGCGTTGCGCAGCGCGATGGAGGTGTTGTTGTCCTCGCCCAGGTTGCGCACGGTAGTGAAGCCGGCTTCCAGGGTGCGCCTGGCGTAGACCGTGCCGCGGATGGCGTAGTCGGCGGGGTTGAGCCGGAACTTGTCGCTGTAATAGCTGGGGCCGAACTGCAAGGTCAGGTGGACGTGGGAGTCGATCAGGCCCGGCAGGCAGCTGTAGCCGCGCAGGTCGACATGGTCGGCGCCGCCGCTGGCTTGCTGCGCGTCCACCGAGACCACCTTGCCCTGGTCGATCACCACGCTGACGTTGTCGCGCCACTTGCCGGATTTCACGTCGAGCAGCTTGCCGCAGTCGACGGTGGTGGCGGCCTGGGCGGCATGAGCGAACAGCAGGCCGAGCGCCAGCGGCGCGGCATGGATGGTACGCATTGGGGCTCCTCGATTTGTTATACCAAGGAGAATAACTCAGTAGGATGCGCTGAACGAAGTGAAGCGCGTCGTTTACCGCGGCGCAACATCACACGGAAGCGACCGATGCGCTTCGCTGCGCTCAGCACATCCTACGAGCGGCGCTCTGGCATTTGAGGATAGTTGCGCCCCCACAGATGTAGCGGCCGATGTATTGATTGATGCCGTTATTGACACGCTTGCAGAACATCGCGTGCCAACCTTGCCCCTACCTCAGCAAGAGCTGTGATTTTGTTGCTTAGCTGCGCTAGTCCCTCCAGAGTCTTTTCTGGAGATTTGATCGCTACCGTATGCTCTGCACGGTCGTACTTCGCGAACTTCAAAACTCCATCGGCTGTAATGCTCATAATCGCGCCGTGAGTCGCCGTATGCCTATCATCCTTCAAGTTGTTGGCGGATATCGCTAGATCGCGAATCCGATCCTTGAAAGGCGCTAACTTACCTAGCTTGTTTGCCGCAGTCTTCAGGTACTCAGTTTTCTTTACGAAGTTACGCGGCAATCCTTTGCTCAGTTTGTTCCCGCCCAAAGCCTGATATGACCCAATAACGATTTGGTCTATGGCCATTTCCACGTAAGCCCAATTAATCGTTATGCTACCAATCAATAGGCAAGCACTTTTATGCTGCTCGGGATCATAGGCGGCCGTCATTAGCGATTCCCCAAGAACGGGACCCTAAGCCCCATCCCCTCCCGGCCCAATGGCAATACGCACCACCCCATCCCCGCCCACCCAGGCCCGATACATGCTGCGCGAGTTGAACGGCAGCGCGATGTCGCCGCGGTGGTCGATGGCGATGCAGCCGCCGCGGCCGTGGTAGCGCGCTACCGCGTCCAGCGCCTCGGCGCAGGCGCGCTGCAGGTCCCAGCCGCTCCAGGCGATGCGGCCGTGCAGCAGGTGGCCGAAGCCGCTGCGGATGAAGGACTCGCCGGTACCGGTGCAGGAGACGGCGGCGCTGTGGTCGTCGGCGAAGGTGCCGGCGCCGATCACCGGGGTGTCGCCGACGCGGCCGGGGAGCTTGTTGGTGAGGCCGCCGGTGGAGGTGCCGGCGGCGAGGTGGCCCAGCGCGTCGCGGGCCACGGCGCCGACGGTGCCAAACGCCGCGTCGTCATCGCAGAAATCGTGGTCGTCGTGGTCCAGCGTTATGGCGCCGGCGCGGCGCGCGGCTTCGAGCTGGTGCAGGCGCTCGGGGGTGACGAAGAAGGCGGGCTCCACCATGGGCAGGCCCAGCTCGGCGGCGAGCTTTTCGGCGCCGGCGCCGCCGAAGAATACGTGCGGCGTACGCTCCATGATGGCGCGGGCCAATCGAATTGGGCTGCGCACCCGGCTGATGCCGGTAACGGCGCCGCAGGCGCGGTCGGCGCCGCACATGATGGCGGCGTCCAGCTCGGGCTGGGCGTCGCGGTTGAGCACGGCGCCGATGCCGGCGTTGAACAGCGGGCAGTCCTCCATCAGCTCCACGGCGCGGGTCACGGCGTCGAGCGCGGAGGCGCCGCCGCGGAGCAGGCCGTAGGCCTCGGCGGCGACGCGTTGCAGTGCAGCACGCTGCTCCGGCTGGTGCCCGGCGCCCGGCGGCGGGTCGCCGGCGCCGCCGTGCAGGGCGAAGCGGATCAGGCTGAGGTCGGGGGTATTGGTCATGGGGTGGATTTTAGCGATCCGGG
>CAYWPB010000102.1:0-6905 GCA_964458725.1 uncultured Nevskia sp.
GCCACCCCACCGAGCCGGGCGTGGGCGTGCGCGCCATGGCCGGCGAGAAGCAGGGCTTCGCCTATTCCGACGAGATCGCGCTGCCGGCGCTGATCGACGCGGCGCGCGCCGCCGGCGCCATCGTGCGCCAGGGCCAGACCGGCAGCCTGGCTGCGGCGCGCCCGGCCAGCGCCGTCGCGCTGTACCAGCCGGTCAATCCGCTGGACTCCTGGCCGGTGGAGAAGAAGCTCGACCTGCTGCGCCGCGCCGACGCCGCGGCGCGCGCCGCCGATCCGCGCATCACCCAGGTGATGGTGACTCTGGCCGGCAGCCACGAAGTGGTGCTGGTGGCGGCCACCGACGGTACCCTGGCCGCCGACGTACGGCCGCTGGTGCGCCTCAACGTTTCGGTCATCGCCGAGGATAAGGGGCGGCGCGAGCAGGCCAGCATGGGAGGCGGCGGCCGTGGCGCCTATGCCGATTTCTTCGGCGGTGATGCCGCCGAGAGTTACGCCCGCGAAGCGGTCCGCCAGGCCACCACCCTGCTGACGGCGGTGCCGGCGCCGGCCGGCTCGATGCCGGTGGTGCTGGGCCCGGGCTGGCCCGGCGTAATGCTGCATGAAGCGGTGGGCCATGGCCTGGAAGGCGACTTCAACCGCAAGGGCACTTCCGCCTATTCCGGGCGCATTGGCCAGCCGGTGGCGAGTCCCTTGTGCACCGTGGTCGACGACGGCACCCTGCCGAACCGTCGCGGCTCGCTCAGCCTCGACGACGAGGGCACGCCGACGCAGTGCACCACCCTGATCGAAAACGGCATCCTCAAGGGCTATATCCAGGACAAGCTCAACGCGCGCCTGATGGGCATGAAGCCCACCGGCAACGGCCGCCGCGAGTCCTTCGCCCACCTGCCGATGCCGCGCATGACCAACACCTACCTGCTGGCCGGCCCGCACGATCCCGAGGAGATCATCCGCTCGGTGAAGAAGGGGCTGTATGCGGTGAACTTCGGCGGCGGCCAGGTCGACATCACCAACGGCAACTACGTTTTCTCCGCCAGCGAGGCCTACCTGATCGAGGACGGCAAGGTGACGCGCCCGGTGAAAGGCGCCACCCTGACCGGCAACGGTCCCGAGTCGCTGTCGCGTGTGTCCATGCTCGGCCAAGACCTGAAGCTGGACAGCGGCATCGGCGTCTGCGGCAAGGACGGGCAGAGCGTGCCGGTGGGTGTGGGCCAGCCGACCTTGAAGATCGATGCGATGACCGTTGGCGGCACCAGTGTCTGAGGCGGGCGACCGAGTGGCCGTCCCCCTCACCCCACCGCCTGCTCCGCAGGCGGTCCCCCCCTCTCCCGCGGGGGGGAGAGGGACATCGGCCGGCGGCGTAGCCGCCGATTCTGTTCATCGGGCAGATCCTGGGCGGCGCCGGCTACTGCTGTTCCTCATTCCCGTTGGTGGCGCCGCGCTGTACGCGCTGAGCCGCTGGTTCGGCTATTACCTTGACCACCTTCCGGTGGACAGCACCGGCCAGATGCGGGCGTCCAGCCGCGCCGTGCTGGCGGCGCTGCAGCTCTGCCTCTACGCCGGCGCCGGCCTGCTGGGCGTTCTGGCGCTGTACTGGCATCGGGTCAGCCGGATCATGCGGGCCGCGGCGCAATACCCGCTGCCGCAGATGCGCCTGTTCCACGACATGCGCGTTCTCAGCGGCGCGGCCAAGCAGGCGCGGGAACGATGGCTGCGCCGCGGCGCCACGCTCGCCGCCGCGGGCGCGGTGGTGGCGCTGGCCTCGGCTGTCTGGCTGCCGCACCAGGCGATGCGCGAGCATCCCCTGGCATTCGATCCCTCGCTGCCGGATCACCGCTTCGACGAATCCTACCCGTTGAAGAGCGCCAAGCCTTGACCCGGCGCGCGCTGGGCACCCTGCGCATCATCGGCGGGCAGTGGCGCAGTCGCCTGATCGGCTTCGACGCCGAAGCCGGCGTCCGGCCCACCCCCGATCGCGTGCGCCAGACCCTGTTCGACTGGCTGGCGCCGCTGATCGAGGGCGCCAGCGCGCTCGACCTGTTCGCCGGCAGCGGCGCGCTCGGCTTCGAAGCGCTGTCGCGCGGCGCTGCCCACGCCAGCTTCGTCGAACACGGCACCGCTCAGGCGGCGGCAATCCGCGAGGCCGCGGCGAAGCTCGCCGCCGGTGCTCGCGCCGAGGTCGTGCAGACCGATGCGCTGGCATGGCTGCGCGCCACCGGCCGCCGCTTCGACGTCGTGTTCCTCGATCCGCCTTATGGCGCTGGCCTGCTCGAGCCGGTGCTGGCCGCGCTGCCGCGGGTGCTGGCGCCGATGCACCGCATCTACCTGGAGTGGCCGGTGGGCGGGCCGCCGGCGCTGCCGCCGGGCTACGCCCTGCTCAAGGAAAAATCCGCCGGTCAGGTAAGCTACGGGCTCGCCACCTATAACGCCGGGGCCGCTGCGGTGGCCTGAGGGCACCAGGGAGAACACCAGTGAGCGTCGTCGCCGCCTATTCCGGTACGTTTGATCCCATCACGCTCGGCCACAACGACATCATTCACCGTGCCGCGCGCATGTTTCCCAAGCTGATCGTCGCGGTTGGCCTGAACCCGTCGAAGAATCCGCGCTTCAATATCGACGAGCGCATCGCACTGGTGCGCGCCTCGACCCAGGATCTGGGCAATGTCGAGGTGATCGGCTTCACCGGCCTGGTGGTGGACTTCGCCAAGGAGCACGGCGTGACGGTGCTGGTGCGCGGGGTGCGCACCGTCGGCGACGTCGACTACGAGAAGCAGATGGCGGTGATGAACCGCGATCTCTACCCGCAGCTCGACACGGTGCTGCTGGCGCCGTCGCCGGAATACGCCCACCTGTCCTCCAGCCTGGTACGCGAGCTGACCAGCCTCGGCGCGCCGGTGAAGAAACTGGTGCCCAAGCCGGTGATCCCGGTGCTGCTGGAGCGATTCGGGCGCAGCCGCAAGTAGCTTGCGGATCGCATGGGGCGTATGGAACCCATCGTCCTCGAAGGCCGCATCGAGTTCGCCGACTATCTCGCCGCGCAGCGCCTGCACCGCAAGAGCGGCGGGGCTTGGCGCTTGATCGGCGCGCTGAACGTGCTGGTGGCTCTGCTCTGGCTCCTCGGCAGGGTCATCGACGTGCGGGCGCACGGCTGGCATGTCGAGCTGTTCGACTATGCGGCCCTGGTCTATGCCGTGTACATCGCGGTGATCTATCAGGTCTTCCTGCCCTGGCAATACGCGCGCGTCTACCGCTCGCACAAGCTGCTGCAGCAGGATTTTCACTACGAGCTGGGCGAAGAGCGCTTGCACGCGCGCAGCGCCGTGGCGGAAAGCAATATCCCGTGGCCCCTGTTCGCCAAGTGGAAAGCGGATCGCGCCGTGGCCCTGATCTACCAGGCGCACAACCTTTTCCACGTGCTGCCCGCCCGCTGGTTTCCCTCGCCGCAGCGGTATCAGGAATTCCTGCAGATGCTGGGCGGCAAGATGGGCAAGAACTGAGGATCGCCATGCCCCGCCATATCGCCTTTCTGCGCGCCCTCAACGTCGGCGGCCATGTGGTGAAGATGGAAGAGCTGCGGCTCCTGTTCGAACAACTCGGCTTCGCCGGAGTCGAGACCTTCATCGCCAGCGGCAATGTGATCTTCCAGAGCCGCGTCAGGGACCATGCGGTGCTGGAGAAGAAGATCGAGGCCCATCTGCAGAAAGCGCTGGGCTACGAGGTGAAGACCTTCGTGCGCAGCGACACCGAAATCGCGGCGATCGCCCAATACCAGCCGTTCAAGGCGGCCATGATGCGGGAGGCGGTTGCGCTCAACGTCATCTTTCTTGCGGCGCCGCTGGACCGGGCGCAGAAGCAGAAGCTGGTGCAGGAGCACCGCAGCGACATCGACGAATTCCACGCCCACGGCCGCGAGCTGTACTGGCTGTGCCGCAAAAAGCAGAGCGACTCGGATTTTTCCAACGCCGTGCTGGAGCGCGCGCTGAAGCTGCGCGCCACCTTCCGCGGCATCAACACGGTGCAGAAGCTGGCGGCGAAATATCCGCCGGGCTGAAGGCATCCCGTCCGCCGCCGCGCGGCGGACGGGTACCCGGGTCAGGGTTTGTTGCCGGTCTTGGTGTCAGAAGCGGGCGGTGCGGCGGCGGGCTTGGCCGCGGCGGGAGCCGGCTGGGCAGCCTGGCTGGCGTCGTCGTCGAAGCTGCTCAGGCCCAGGTCTTCCGGGGGCGGGTTGCCGTCATAAACCAGCGCCTGCCGGTGTTGCAGGTAGGCGGTGCGGACGAACAGGTACTGGTCGAACTGCGCCTCCAGCAGGCTGTCGGTCGACAGCAGGTTGGCGCGCCGGTCGACGTTGAACAGCACGAAGGTGGTGAGGTACTGCGGCAGGTCGTAGCGACCGGGCAGGTAGTGCACCGGGTTGGTGAAGGTGTCCACGCCCTTGCCGATCAGGTCGCGGTTGTCGCTGGGCCCGAGGAACGGGATCATCAGGAACCAGCCTTCGCCCACGCCCCAGGTGCCCAGGGTCTGGCCGAAGTCCTCGTCGTGCCGCTCCAGTCCGACGCGGTTGCCGACGTCGACCAGGCCGCCCACGCCCCAGATGCTGTTGACGACGAAGCGGCCGGTATCGGCGGTGCCCTGCTTGAGCTTGCCCTGCAGGAAGTCGTTGACGATGGTGGTGGGGTAGAACAGGTTGTTGAAGAAGTTGGTGATTCCCTCACGCGCCCATTCCGGCACTACCGCGACGTAGCCCTTGGCCGCGGGCCGCAGGATGTAGTGGTCGGCGGTGCTGTTGAACTTGTAGACGGCGCGGTTGGCCGACTCCAGCGGGTCGGCGGGGTCGTCGGCCGGTCGGTGGGCACAGGCGGACAGCGCCAGCGCGGCGAGGATCAGGCTGCAGCGATTCCATGTGCCCATACGGGCTCCCTTATTCGAAATGCAGAATCTTGTCGAGGCCGAAGAAACGGGACAACTGCAACACCTGCTCATTGGCGCCGCGGATCACCAGGGGGCGCGTGCGGCTGCGGCGGCTCAGCTCCAGCAGCAACGCCAGCCCGGCGCTGTCGGCGCGGCTGACGCGACTCAGGTCCAGGCTGCCGCCGGCGATCAGCGCCTCGGCCTGCCGCAACTGCTGCGGCACCTGCGCGAAGCTCAGCTCGCCTTCCAAAATTCCCTGGGCCATGGGTGCCTGTTGGTATTCTTGTTGCGTCCCCGAAAACGACGGCTACTGCGACTGCTTGCCGTCGGACCTGCCGTCCGCCTTGAACTGTCCGCCTTCCATGCGGGTGATGACATCGTCGAGGCCGGTGCGCTTGATCTCGGAATTGATCTGGGTGCGGAAATTCAGCACCAGCGATACGTTTTCCACGGTGATGTCCCAGATTTTCCAGTCGCCATCCACCAGGTGCACGCGGAAGCCGATGGCGTAGGACTGGCCATTGTCGCGCGTCAGCGAGGTGTTGACTGCGGCATCCGTCCCATTTTCCGCCACACGCGGCGGCATCCAGTTGATATTGACGGAATTGTAGTTGTCGAGCATGGCGTTGGCGTAGCTGCCGACGAGCATGTTCTTGAACGCCTTGGCGAAGCGCTCGCGCTGCTCAGGGGTGACGGTGCGGTAGTTCGCGCCCAGCACCAGCTTGGCGATGCCCGGCACGTCGAAGCGCGGCACCACCACCTCGTCCACAGCCTTGTAGTACTTGGCCTGGTCGGCCTTGTACTCGGCGTAGTGCGCCTTGATCAGGCCGCGGATCTGATCGGTGGTGGTCTTCAGCGCCACATCGGGCGCCTGGGCCGGGGCGGGGTCGGCGGCCTGCGCCGCACCGGCCAGGCCGAGGGCCAGGGCCAGAGCCAGCAGGGGACGGACCAAAACGCTGCGGAACGGGTGCTTGAGCATCGCTGCGACTCCTTACTTGGACTTCGGCGTCGGCGCCTCGGGCGGCGCGACGTTCTGGTTCTGGGTGCCGCCCTGTCCGCTCTTCGGCGCGCTGTCCTTCTGCGTCATCGAAGTGAGGAACTGGCCGATCAGGTTCTCCAGCACGAATGCCGACTGGGTGAACTTGATCTCGTCGCCTTCCTTGAGGGACTTGTCGTCCCCGCCCGGCTCCAATCCCACATATTGTTCGCCGAGCAAGCCGGCGGTCAGGATCTTGGCAGTCGAGTCCTCGGGAATATTGGCGTGGTCGCCCGAGATTTCAAGGGTCGCCACCGCCTGGAAGCTGGTCGGGTCGATGCTGATGCCGCGGACCCGCCCGATGCGCACGCCGGCGATCTTCACCGACGCGCCGCTGGACAGGTTGCCGATGGTGTCGAACTTGGCGGTGACGTGGTAGTTGCCTTTGCCGCTGCCGACGGTGTCCTGGCTGGCGACGCGGAAAGTCAGCACGAAAATCGCCGCCACGCCGAGGCAGACGAAAAAGCCGACCAGTACTTCCAGTGCTCTCGATTGCATGGTTGCAGCCTCGATCTCTTATAAGTTGCCGGCGATTAACGGAACATGAACGCGGTCAGCACGAAGTCCAGGGCCAGGATCACCAGCGAGGACACCACCACGGTGGAGGTGGTGGCGCGCGATACCCCTTCCGAGGTCGGCGCGGCGTAATAGCCCTGGTACAGCGCGATCCAGCTCACCGCCACGCCGAACACCAGGCTCTTGGTCAGGCTCTCGCCGATGTCCTGCGGGTGCAGGCTCTGATGGATCTGGTTCCAGTAGGACACCACGTCCACACCGAGCAGGTCGACGCCGATCAGGTGGCCGCCGGCCACGCCGATCGCCATCATGGCGAAGATCGAGGCCAGCAGCGGCATGGCGATGACGCCGGCGAGGAAACGCGGCCCGAACACCCGCTTGATCCGGTCCACCGCCATCCTCCCCATGCCGGACAGCCTTTCGGTGGGCTTCATCACCCCGTTCCC
>CAYWPB010000102.1:6915-10725 GCA_964458725.1 uncultured Nevskia sp.
CCCCAGCTCGCGGATCACGCTGAACGCCACCACCAGGCCGAGCGAGGAGGCGGCGCCGAAGGTGGCCAGGGTTCGATAGCCCTGCAGCGCCAGCACCATGCCGATGAAGGAGCCGGAGACCGCGATGATGATCAGCGACAGCATGCCGATCATGTACAGCTGCTGGACGAGCAGGCGCGGCCGCAGCAGCGCGCCGGGCAGGGCAGCCAGCACCGCGAACAGGAAGAACGTGGCTTCGCCCAGGCCGCGCAGGAATTCAGTGATGGTGTTGAGGGCTTTCACCGGGCGCCCTCCGCCATCAGGTCGGCTCCATACTCGCGCGCGGCCTTGTAATGGAACCGCACCGGGCCGTCCGGCTTGCCCTGCATGAACTGCTGCACGAACTCCGAGGCGCTGTTGCGGATCGCCTCCGGCGTGCCGTGATCCAGCACCTTGCCGGCGGAGACGACGTAGGCGTAGTCGGAGATCGACAGCACCTCCTCGACGTCGTGCGAGACCACGATCGAGGTCAGGCCCAGAGCATCGTTGAGGGTGCGGATCAGGCGCATCAGCACGCCCATCGAAATCGGGTCCTGACCGGTGAAGGGCTCGTCGTACATCACCATCGCCGGCTCCAGCGCGATGGCTCGGGCCAGAGCCACGCGCCGCGCCATGCCGCCGGAGATCTGCTCGGGGTAGAGCTCCGCCGCGCCGCGCAGGCCGACCGCCTCCAGCTTCATCAGCACCACGTCGCGGATCAGCGACTCGGGTAGCTCGGTGTGCTCGCGCAGCGGAAAGGCCACGTTCTCGAACACGGTCAGGTCGGTGAACAGGGCGCCGGTCTGGAACAGCAGTCCCATGCGCTTGCGCAGCTCGAACAGCTGCGAGCGCGACTGCTGGTGCACGTTGACGCCGTCGAATTCGATGGTGCCGCCCTGCGGCCGCCACTGGCCGCCGATCAGGCGCAACAGGGTGGTCTTGCCGGTGCCGCTGGGGCCCATGATGGCGGTGACCTTGCCGCGCGGGATGTCCAGATCCACGCCGTCGTAGATGGGGCGTGGACCGAAGGCGAAGCGCAGCCCACGCACGCGCACAAGTATCTCTTGGCCAGTCGAGGTCATGGACTAGTAAGCCGGATTCAGGGAGCCGTTGAGGGGCGGAACCATCGTCGCCCCGCCATTTTACGCGATCGACAGCATTTGGATGCAGCGGACTGGCGCTTGGTTCCTTTACCGCCAGTGATTTAACGACCGTAACAGGGAATTTACCGGTTTGTAACGCGGCGGCAGCGGGCTTACCGTGACGCCAGTCCCAATCGGTTCAGCAGCACCGGCTCCAGGTCGCCGGCCACCCGGGCCAGCTCGGCTGGGCCGCCCAGCTCGGAAACCTGGGTCATGCGCATGCCGGCCAGGCCGCAGGGGTTGATGCGGCCGAACGGCTCCAGATCCATCGCCACGTTCAGGGCGATGCCGTGGTAGCTGCAGCCGCGGCTGACGCGCAGGCCCAGCGAGCCGATCTTGCGCTGCTCCGGGCCCTGGCCAAAATCGCGCTCGACGTAGACGCCAGGGGCGTCCGGCCGGGCCTGCGCGGCGATGCCGTAGCTGGCCAGGACCTCGATCATAGCCTCCTCCAGCTTGCGCACCAGCTCGCGCGCGCCGTAGCCGAGCCGGTGCAGGTCGAGCAGCACGTAGACCACCGCCTGGCCAGGGCCGTGATAGGTCACCTGGCCGCCGCGGTTGCTCTGCACGATGGGGATATCGCCGGGCGCCAGCACGTGCTCGGGTTTGCCGGCCTGGCCCTGGGTGAACACCGGCGGGTGTTCGAGGAACCACAGTTCGTCCGCGGCTTCCGGGCCGCGGACGGCGGTGAACTCGCGCATGCGCGCGTAGGTTTCGGCGTAGTCGATCAGCCCCAGCTGGCGGACGACCGTCGGTAGTTCCGCCATCGGCAGGCCGGTCAGAGCGACAGCACCACGCCCGGGTCGGCGCCGATCGCCTTGGTGATGCGCGTCAGGTGCGCCTCGTCCTCGGCGACGAAGGTCAGCGTCAGGCACAGGTATTTGCCGGTGGTGGAGGAGCGGCGCTCCACCTCCAGCGTCGACTCCGGCTGGAGATGGCCGCGCACCAGGTCCTGCACCCGCTGCTCCACCCCGGGCTCGGGGCGGATGAACACCTTCACCGGGAAGGAGCAGGGATAGACCAGGCCGACGACATCGGAGGCTTTGACGTTCATGCGATCCAATATGCGGCCTGGCGCGGGGTTTTCAAAGCCCCGACAAGACCCGGTTACATCCCCAGCCAGAGCTTGATCTGGTCGATCAGGCGGTGCCAGAAGCCGCCGGCCGGGACGTCCTTGATCACTACCAGCGGCACCTTCTTCAGTTCTTTGCCGGCGAGCAGGATGCTGGCCTCGCCGACCTTCTGGCCGGCGCTCAGCGGCGCGATCAGCTTGCCGGAGATCTGCGGCTGCACCTGCAGCTGGTTCTTCTCCCCGGCCGGCAGGGCCAGGTAGACCGGATCCAGCGTGCCGACGCCGACCTGGGTGTCGGCGCCCTTGTAGACCTTCATGGTCTGCACCGGGGCGGACGCGCCGAGCACGCTGGCGGTGTCGAAGTTGCGGAAGCCGTAGTTAAGCAGTTCCTGGTTGGCCTGCTCGCGGTAGGCCCAGCTCTGGCCGCCCATCACCACCGAGATCAGGCGGCGGCCGTCGCGCTTGGCCGAAGCCAGCAGGCAGTAGCCCGCGGCCTCGGTGTGGCCGGTCTTGATGCCGTCCACCGTCGGGTCCTTGAGCAGCAGGCCGTTGCGGTTCTCCTGCGGATGCTCGATGCCGTACTTGAAGTTGTGCTCGGAGAAATACTTGTACTGCTCGGGAAAGTTCTGGATCAGGGCGTGGGCCAGGGTCAGCAGGTCGCGCGCGCTGACGTAATGCTGATCATTCGGCATGCCGCTGGCGTCGACGAAATGGGTGTTGCTCATGCCCAGCTTCTGCGCGTACTGGTTCATGATCTGGGCGAAGGCGTCCTCGCTGCCGGCGATGTGCTCGGCCAGGGCCACGCTGGCATCGTTGCCGGAGACGATGATGATGCCGCGCAGCAGGTCCTCGATGCTGACCCGGCTGCCCAGGGTCAGGAACATGCGCGACTCGCTGGAGTCGATGCCCTCGTGCCAGGCCTTCTCGCTGACCAGGGCGGTGTCGGTCAGCTTGAGGCGGCCCGACTTGATCATGTCGAACGCGACGTAGACCGTCATCACCTTGGTGATGCTGGCCGGCGGCACGTGGGCGTCGAGGTTCTGGCCGGCGATGATCTCGCCGCTCTGGTAGTCCATCAGGCCGTAGCTGTGGCCGTCGATCGGCGGCGGGGTGGGAGCGTCGGCCAGGGCGGAGCCGGACAGGGAGGACAGGGCAATGACGAGGCCGAGAAGGCCGGATTTCAGGTTCATCGAGCGGGAAGCCTTGCGGCAGTGGGGGAGCGGAAAGGAAAACGAGGAAGCAAGCACATTTTAACGGGCCGCAGCGGCTATTCCACCACCGGCACCGCGTTCATTTGCAAATCGCCGAGGCGCTTGCGCACCAGCGCCAGCGCATCCTCGTCGGTGAAAGGGCCGAGCAGTACGCGGCTGACGTTGGCGCCGTTGCGCACGTCGTTTTTCAGCTGCACGTTGGAAAAGCCCAGCCCGTTGAGCTGCTCGCGCAGGCTGACGGCGTTGATCGGATCGTAGAACAGCCCGGCCTGCAGGTAGCGCAGCGCCGAGCCGGCGCTGCCGGCGGCCACCGCGGTGACCTGCGGCGGCGCAGGCGGTACCGTCGCGGGCGGTGGCGGCGGCACCGCTA
>CAYWPB010000103.1:0-10707 GCA_964458725.1 uncultured Nevskia sp.
ACCGGCGGCGAAAGCGACGTCGACATCGCCGACCTGCTCGACTATGCCGCGCTCGATCCGGCCACGCGCGCAGTGGCGGTGGAGGTGCGCCGCATCCGCGGCGCGCGCAAGTTCATGTCGGCGGCGCGCGCCTGCGCCCGCGCCAAGCCGGTGGTGACCCTGCAGACACGCCTGGCCGACTGGTACGGCAAGGGACCGGACCCGGTGCGCTCGGCCGCCTTCGCCCGCGCCGGCATGGTGGAGTGCCTGAGCCTGCCGGCGCTGTTCGACGCCTTCGCCGCGCTGCACCGGCTGCCGGCGCTGCGCAGCGCGCGGGTGCTGGTGGTGAGCAACGGTTCCGGCATCTGCGCCTTGGGCGTGGACGCGGTGCTGCGCAACGGCTTGCAGGCAGCCGAACTGGGAGCCGCAGCCTGGGAACGCCTGCGCGCCCTGGTGCCGGCGCTGAAGCAGCTGGGCGGCGGCGCCGACCTTGGCGAGCCAGGCCTCGAACCGACCATTGCCGCGCTGCGCGCCTGCCTCGCCGACCCGGCGATCGACGTGGTGCTGTACATCCGCAGCCCGCACGGCGATCGCAGCCATGAGGAAATGGCGCGGGCCCTGGCGGCGGCGCGCTTCGACCAGCGTCTGCTGACGGTATGGCTGGGACTGGAGACGGCGCTGCCGGCGCGGCGCTACAGCGCCGAAGCCGGCCTCGCCACCTTCACCTCCGCCGACGCCGCGGCGCGCGCAGTGCGCTATCGCTGGCTCCACGCGCGCAACCGCGAGCTGCTGACGCAGACGCCGCCGCGCGGCCCGGCGCCGCCGCTCACTGTCGCCGGCATCGCGGAACGCCTGCGCTGGCGGGTGGCCGGAGGTGCCAACGAACTGCGCGGCGACGGGGCCATGCGCCTGCTCGCAGGCTACGGCCTCGACAGCGGCGACGGTGCCGCCTGCAGCGGCCTGCGCCTGGAGGTGCGGGCACAGCGCCACACCGAGCTGGGCATGCACCTGGCGGTGAGCGTGGCCCAGTCCGGCTTCGCCGCGCCCACCGGTTACGGTTTCGCGCCGCTCGATCTGTTGCTGGCGCGACGCCTGCTCGCCGACGCCGGCTTGCGTGTCGATGCCGGCGCGCCGGCCACCGCGCTGGATGCTCTGTCGCTGGCGCTGATCCGGGTGGGGCAGCTGGTGCTCGATCAGCCGCTGCTGGCGCAGCTGCGGCTGCGGCTGGCGGTCGGCGACGACCGCGTGGAATGCCTGCAAGAGGAAACCCTGCTGCAGCTCGCCGGCGAGCCGCCCGCGGAACGCGCGCGGCTGGCACTGGCGCCCTATCCCGCCGCCCTCGCCCATGAACTCACGCGCGGCGGCGATCGTTACCAGGTGCGGCCGGTGCGCCCCGACGACGAGCCGGCGCTGATCCGCCTGCTGGAGAGCCTGGATCCCGAAACGGTGCGGCTGCGCTTCTTCGCCTACATCCGCCATTTCAGCCACGACCTTGCGGCGCGCATGACGCAGATCGACTACGACCGCGAGCTGGCCCTGGTGATCCTGCCGGAGGACCAGCCCGAACGCCTGGTGGGTATCGGCACCCTGGCGGCCGAGCCCGACGGCGCGCGCGCCGAGTTCGCGGTGCTGGTGGACCACGAGCACAGCGGCCGCGGCCTGGGCCGGCATCTGCTGGAGCAGTTCCTGCTGCACGCCCAAGCCCAGGGCATCGGCGCCGTCTTTGGCGAGGTGCTGGCGGAGAACGCGACCATGATCGGCCTGGCGCGTGCCCTTGGCTTCACCGCGTACGCGCTGCCGGACGATCCGGGCGTGGTCCACGTCGAACGCGTGGTGGCGGCATGATGCCGCTGACGCCACTGGCGCGGGAGCTGTTGCTGGCGGTCTACATCGCGCTGGCGGTGGGCACGGCAACGCATGCGCTGCTGCACAAGCGCGACCCACGCGCCGCCTGGGGCTGGATCGCGGTGTGCTGGCTGTTCCCGCTGGCCGGGGCGGTGCTGTACTACCTGCTGGGCGTGAACCGGGTCGAGACCAAGGCACTGCGGGTGTTCGGCCGCGAGCTGCCGGGCACGCCGCTGGCCTCGCCCGATGCGCCGCCGCGCATCGCCGGCACCGATCCGGTGGAGGTGCGCGAGCTGGTGCGCCTGGGCTGGGCCATGTCGACGCGGCGCCTGGTGGCCGGCAACCATATCGCACCTCTGCACAACGGCGACCAGGCCTATCCGGCGATGCTCGAGGCGATCGCCGCGGCGCAAAAGACGGTGCACCTGTCGAGCTACATCTACCGCGGCGACGCCGCCGGCAAGCGCTTCGCCGCAGCGTTGGCGGCGGCGCAGGCGCGCGGCGTGGAGGTGCGGGTGCTGCTCGACGGCCTCGGCGATTTCGCCTACTGGCCGCGCGGCAGCCGCCTGCTGCGCCGCCATGGCCTCAAACCGGCGCTGTTCCTGCCGCTGCGCATCTGGCCGCCGATGCTGCACGCCAACCTGCGCAACCACCGCAAGCTGCTGGTGGTGGACAGCCAGATCGCCTTCACTGGCGGCATGAACATCCAGCAGGGCCACATCCCCGGCCCGGACGGACGGCCGAAAATCACCGACCTGCACTTCCGCATCGAAGGCCCGCTGGCGATGCAGATGGACGGGGTGTTCCTGGCCGACTGGTCCTTTGCTTCCGGCGAGCCGGGGCCCGAGTTGCGCGAGTGCGGGGAGAGCGGAAACCACGTCAGCCGCGTCATCACCGACGGCCCCAACGAGGACCTGGACCGCCTGATGATGGTGCTGATCGGGGCGCTGGCGACGGCGCACGCGCGGGTCTGGATCATGACGCCCTATTTCCTGCCGCCGGCGCCGCTGACCAGCGCCCTGCAGTCGGCAGCGCTGCGTGGCGTGGACGTGAGCATCATCATCCCCGAGCGCAGCGACCAGCCGTGGATGACCTGGGCGGCGCAGCACTCGATGCATCACCTGCTGGAGCGCCAGGTGAAGGTATACCGGCAGCCGCCGCCGTTCGCCCACACCAAGCTGATCCTGATCGACGACTGGTACGTACAGTTCGGCTCCGCCAATCTCGACACGCGCAGCCTGCGCCTCAACTTCGAGCTGATGGTGGAGAGTTACGGCCGGCCCCTGGCGCACGAGCTGGCCGGGCATTTCCGGCGGGTGCGCGAGGCGAGCCGGCCGTTCAGCGAGGCGGAGCTGGCGCGGCGCCGCTTCCCGGCGCGGCTGCGCGATGCGCTGTGCTGGCTGTTCTCGCCCTACCTCTAGTCTCGCCCTACCTCCCAGGCCACCGGAACCATTCCGCGCACGGGCCGGTCACAGGAGAGTCGCTGCGAGGAGGCCGGGGCAGCCTGTTCTTTCACTCCTTCTTCGCAGGGTTGGCCCACGGCTTTTTCGCAGCGGCCTCGAATCCCACGGGCGCCGCCAGGCGCCCCACGGCAGGTCAAGGCCGGGAGGTGAACCATGCAACAGGTCAACGCGGCGTCCTTGGTCCGCGGCTACGCGGAAATCCTCCGTGCCGACGGGGCCATGTCGCTGCTGCGCCTGCACGAGGGCGGCGGCGGCCAGGCGCCGCGGCAGGAGGAACACCTGTACTACGCGGTGGCCCGGCACGACGAGCTGATATTCGTCAGCGAGGAGCCGGGGCGCGCTACCGAGCGCTTCAACCGACTGCTGCGCGAACGCGGCAGCGATTCCGGCAGCGGCGCCGAGCGCGAGGACTTCCTCGCCACCACGCCGATGCACCTGCCGACCGTCCGCGGCGCGGCCTACCAACGCCTCGCCGCGCAGGTTTCGGAACTGTCGGGCAGTCAGAAAGCCCATCACTGAAGTAGAGGAGGACGGGCCATGAGAGTACTGATCAATAACACGGTCAAGACCGACTACTCCGACTACACCTTCAATACACGCGAGGAAGCGGAGGCTTTCTACATGAGCCTGCGGGTCGAGCGCGGCGCCGAGCGCTCGGCCGCGCCTAGCTCGCGCGAAAACGCCAAGGCGCGCGGCCCCCGCCACAAACCGGGGCCGGCAGCGGCCTCCTGAACCCGCAGGGTGCGGCCAATCGTGGCCGCGGGACCGGTGCTCGACGCGCCACCTTGGCGGCTGGCCGCCGCGCCTCGCTGAGAAAGTTCCGGTCCAGCGACGGAACGCACGCTGGAACTCACGCCATCTCTGCGCCTGCCCGCGTTGCAGCGCCGACGAGTGGCGCGCCGCGACCGATGAGCCCCCTCGGATTGGCGCGACCCGGTTCGCCGCGACCGCCTACAATAGGGATGGGGAATGCACTTGACCCTGCCGGCATGGTCTTCGGCGAAGCTTGAATGCACCGCCGGCGGGGCGAGAGCCGAATCACCCCGCTAGAAAATACATGCCCCAGGCATGGAAAAAGCAGCTCTTTCCCGGCAAGTCGCCGGCCAAGAGGGACTGAAGCTCCGGGATGTTGAACGTTGCGTCGTGTCCAGTCGCCGCGCCGACGAGCGGCATTAAATTGCCGATGAACGGACCTTGATTTCCAGCTACGTCCCGTCGAATGGTCCGATGCGTGCCATTTAACGTTAAGTAGCGCACAGACAATCCAAAAAAGACAAAGGTGGGCGCGTCGATCGCCGCCGCCAGGGGCAGCGCGCGATGCGACATCCCCTTACAGGAAGTTGCGCTCAATGAAACGAATCGGACTCGTCCTTGCCGTACTGTACATTACCATCTTCGCCGCCGTACAAAGCCCCCCTGCCGCAGCCTCCACCAGCATCACCGGCCCGCTGAAAAGAGCGGTGGTCCTGGTCAATTTCCAGGACAACACCAGCCAGTCGATCAGCGTGGCGGATGCCAACGCCCTGGTGTTCACGACCGTCAGCAATTTCTACGCGGAGAACTCGTACGGGCTGGCGTCGGTCAGCGGCAACACCTTTGGCTGGTACACCCTCCCGTCGAGCCAGACCAACTGCGACCTCAACCTGATCTCCAGCGAGGCGAACTCGGCCGCCGCCGCCGCGGGTGTGGCTCTGTCCGGATATGACGCCGTCGTCTACATGTTCCCGCGCACCAGCGCCTGCTGGTTCGATGGCTACACCATCGGCGGCCCGGAGCGGCACTTCATCAACGGCAGATTCGATCTGCGCACCGTGGCGCACGAACTCGGCCATGGCCTGGGACTGTTTCACTCCCACGGCTACGTCTGTTCCAGCGGTATCGCGCCTAACAGCAGCTGCACCTATCTGGAATACGGCGACGGCGCGGACGTGATGGGCTACCAGACCGGCCACTTCGATGCGTTCCAGAAGGAGTTTCTGGGCTGGCTCAATGCGCCAGGCACGCCGCCGATCACCACCGTGAGCGCCAGCGGCAGCTACGCAATAGCCGCGATGGAGGCGGCGGGCACCGCGCCCAAGGCGCTGAAAATCCTCAAGAGCGTGGACCCGAGCAGCGGCGCCAGAACCTGGTACTACGTTGAGTACCGGCAGCCGGTCGGCTTCGACGGTGCACTGGCAAATTTCCCGGGCCTGGCGGGAGTTCAGGTCAGGATCGGCACTGAAGGCAACGACGACAGCAGCTTCCTGCTCGACATGACGCCGGGCAGCCAGGCGGCGATGAACGACTTGAACGACGCCGCGCTGCCGGTCGGCCAGGCCTACTACGACGCCACGGCCGGCGTGACGATCACCGCGCGTTCGGCCAATAGCGCCAGCGCCACCGTCGACGTCGTGGTGCCCGCTTCCGCCAGCTGCGTGCGCGCCAATCCGGCCGTGGCGCTGAACGGGCCGACCCAGGCGGTCACCGCCGGCTCGACGGTGAGCTTCACGCTCGCCATCACCAACAAGGACAGCAGCGGTTGCGGCGCCTCCGCGTTCAACCTGTCCGGCACCGTGCCGAACGGCTGGAGCAAGAGCCTGTCCCAGTCCAGCCTGAGTCTCGCGGCCGGGGGCAGCGCCAGCGCCACGATGACCGTGACCTCGCCGGTGACCGCCGCCGGTGGCAGTTATGCGGTGAGCGGCACGGCCGCCAACGCAGCTGTTTCGGGCAATTCGGGCTCGGCGACGGCAAGCGATACGATCGCGTCCAGCACGACCACCAAGCACCACCGTTAAACGACGAGCGGAGGGTGAAACACCCTCCGCTCGCCTGCTGCATCCCGGTCGTCTGTCGCCGGCGCGGGAGCCTCCCCGCTGAGCTTACGGCCCGCCTTGCGGCGGCGGGCACAGCTTGCAGCTGATGCCGCCGCTGGGCCTCACGCCATTGTTGCTCTGCGAAAGCGTGATATGGCTGATGGCGCCCGTGCCGTCCACACTCGCCTTGTCGCTATATTGCGCGCTCTCCGGATTCACGTTGGTGCCCGCGGTGCTGTTGTCGGGCTTGCTCGGCGTGTAGCAGTAGTTCGGAATCGTCACGCTCGCATTCGGCGCCAAGGTCAGACTCGGATCCACTGCGCTGAGCTGGGAGTTCAGCAGCACCGTGCCGTCGACCGTCATATCGTCCAGGTTCAGGTTGGTCAACTCCTCGGAGGTGGTGCTCTTGAGAGTGATCGCCACGCATACCTGCGGATTGTTGGTGCCGCCGATGAGGTTCACCGACTTGCAGGTCTTCGTCACCGTGATGCTCGGACTGGTATCCGCGTGGCAGGACTCGGCCTGGGTGACCGTGTGCGAAGCGCTCACCGTCGGTGCGCCGGCAACCGTGCTGGTCTGGGCCACCGTCTTGATCGTGTTGATGAACGGATTGCTGTTCAGCGCGGCCGCGTTGGTATCGCACGATACCGTGACGTTGAGCACCTGCCCGGCGTTCAAGCTACTCGCCACCGGCACAGCCGTGGTCCCATTGACGAACGGCGTACTGCTGGCCGTCGTTCCGATCTGGGTGATGGTGCAGACATGGTCAGCATCCACCAAGGGGTCGGTCAGGGTCACATTGTCCAGGGTCGCCAGGCCGGTGTTCGTCACCGGTACGTTGAAAATGCTGGTGAGATGCGTGCCGTTGGCGTCAATCGTAGGCTGAGCCGGGCAGGCTTTGCCGACGTTGATCGAGCACACCGGGAAGCTGCCGGCGAGGAAGTCCTTGAGCACCGAATTCGGCGTGGCCGAAGAGCGGGATTCCGCCAGGAAGCTGGAAAAGCACGGCGTCGGATTGCCCGCCGCCCTGGCAAGCGCCGAAACGTCCACACCGACCTCGAGAAACGCGCCGGCCCCGGGCTCATTGGTGGGGCTGCTCTTGCCGGCATAGGACCAGTAGAGTGGTACTGGGCCGGTATTGGTCCGGCCGCAGGGCAGCACCCCGCCCGTGGTCCCGCAGTCGGCACCGGTCTGTTGCTGCACCAGCGCGCCGTTCTCCCACAGGTAAACCGTCAGGATGCTGACCGAGCCGCCGGTGGTGTATTGCGCCACGATCAGCAGATCGCCGTTGGTATGCCCACCGGGACCGAAGCCGCCGCCCGGCAGCGGGCCCACCGGCTGCTGGAAGAACCAGAAGCCCGAGTCGGCGGTACCGGCGTTGGAGTAGCGGTCCATGCCGGCAAACACCACCAGATCGCCATTGATGCTGGCGGCCTTGGCGTAGGCATTGGTGATGAAGTCCTTGGGCGGTGAACTCTTCGAGGTGTACGACCATTGGTTGACGTCGTAGATGTCCTTCGAGCCGCCGCCGATGAACTGCAGCGCCCCCGATGCGGGCAGGATGCCGGTCTGCCCCGGGCCGGTCACCGTATAGTCCTGCCAGTCCGCCGCCGGCGGGGTGAAATCGTGCGTCGTGGCATCGCCGTCGAGCTCGAAGGTGCCGTTGGCATTGACCTGCGCCAGGGCCGAAAATGGAAAGCCGATGGCCAGGGAACCGGCCATCAAGCCGATGCCCGCGCCCGCCGAAAGTCGATGCGCGAATCGCCTGAATGAGTATGTGAACATAAATGCTCCCCGAACCAGTCCGTAACGGAATACCGGTAGTTGCATGACCACCCGTGTACGCTAATTCGGGGCAGTTCCCGGGCGGAATCCTCCCAATGGAGGATGGTTGAATACGCAGGAGCGCAGCCATCCCCGGGTTATGTGTGATTTCGCACCGATCGGCCGGCGCACACATTAAATAGCGTTGCCCCTGCGACACGGTGGGACAATAAGAAAATATGAATCGAACCCCGACCGCCTTCACCCTGCGTGACCAGCCGGCCGTCGTACAGTGGGCGGCGCTGCTCGCCGCCTCGCTGGCCTTCATCGTTCCGCTGGAGCTGATCCACCTGCCGGCCGCGCTGTTGCTGGGCGCGATGGGCGCGGCGATCCTGGTCTCGGCCTTCGAGGGCCGGCCCGCGCCGCCGCAGTGGGCTTATGTCGCCGCGCAGGGTCTGATCGGCTGCCTGGTGGCGCGCAGCATCGGCCCCGGCATCCTGCAGGAGATGCTGGCGCACTGGCCGGTGTTCCTGGGCGGCGTGGTCGCCGTGCTGCTGTTCAGCACCGTGCTTGGCGCCCTCCTGGCACGCTGGCAGGTGCTGCCCGGCACGACCGCGGTGTGGGGTTCCGCCCCCGGTGCGGCGACGGTGATGGTGTTGATGGCGGAGGCTTTCGGCGGCGACACCCGGCTGGTCGCCTTCATGCAGTTCCTGCGGGTCATGCTGGTGGCGCTGACGGCCTCGATCGTGGCACGCCTTTGGATGATGCCCGGCGGCGGCCCGGCGGCGCCCGCGGTGGAATGGTTTCCGGCGCTCGACGCCACGTCGTTGCTGCAGACGCTGGCGCTGGCCCTGGGCGGCGCCTTCCTCGGCGCGAAGCTGCGCGTCCCGGCCGGTCCGCTGCTGCTGCCGATGGTCGCGGGCATCGCGCTGTCGATGAGCCACGCCGTGGCGATCACCCTGCCGCTGTGGCTGATGGCCGGCTGTTACGCCCTGGTCGGCTGGATGATCGGCCTGCGCTTCACCCGCCAGATCGTGCTGTACGCGGCCCGCGTGCTGCCGCGGGTGGCCACCTCGATCCTGGTCCTGATCCTAGCCTGCGGCGGCCTGGCCTGGGCCCTGCACCGGGTGCTGGGCACCGACCTGCTGACCGCCTACCTCGCCACCAGTCCCGGCGGCGCCGATTCCATCGCCATCATCGCCGCCTCCTCCAAGGTGGACCTGCCCTTCGTTATGGCGATGCAGAGCGCGCGCTTCCTGCTGGTGCTGCTGACCGGCCCGGGCCTGGCGCGTGCGGTGGCGCGCTGGACCCGGCGCTGATCCAGAAACGAAAAACCCCGCTCATCGGCGGGGTCTTCTTTGCAGAGCTGTAGATTTTGGTGGAGCGGAGGAGGATCGCTTTCGCATCCATCCTATTGATTTATCGTTAAAAATATTTTTAGAATCTCGAATGTACCCCCAGACATACCCCAGCGTACCCGGAGCTGTGGGGAGACGTTGAGAGACAATCCGAAGGGCGCATTAAGGAGTGTTAGGGGCAACAGGACAGGAGTTAGGGCCTTATACGATCGACTCAAGCGAAGCGCGCCAGCGACTTCCTGACCCTGCCTCGATCTGACGTACAGCAGGCTATGCCGCCATACGAGTTTCTGCAGCCACAGGTGTCTGGTAGTTGACGGCCGAGTGCCTGCGCTGTCGATTGTAGAAGCCTTCGATCCAGTCGACGATATCCAACTTGGCCTGATCACGCGTTGTGTAGCGGGTCTGGTAGACGCGCTCGACCTTGAGAGTCTTGAAGAAACTCTCCATCGGGGCGTTGTCCCAGCAGTTGCCGATGCGGCTCATCGACTGCGTCATGCGCCAATCCTTGAGCAGTTGGCGGTGCCGATCGCTGGCGTACTGGCTGCCGCGGTCGGTGTGCATGATCAGGCCCGGCGGCGGCTTGCGCTGCCAGCAGGCAGCCTGCAGCGCCTGCAAGACCAGATCAGCCTTCATGCGCTCGCTCATCGACCAGCCCACGATCCGGCGGCTCGCCAGGTCCATGACGCAGGCCAGGTACAGCCAGCCCTGGTCCGTGTCGATATAGGTGATGTCGCCAACCCAGGCTTGGTCGGGCTTCCAGCCCTCGAAGCGCCGATCCAGGACGTTGGGCGCCACCGGTTTGGCGTGATCCGAGTCTGTGGTGATGCGATAGGGCCGCCGGTAGACCGGCCGCAGGCCCTGCCGCCGTAGGCTCTTGCGCACGCGCTCGTGGCCGACCCGCAAGCCCTCCTCGCGTAGCTCCAGCAGGATTCTCGGGCGCCCATAGCGACGCCGGCGCTGGGCGTGGATTGCCGCTACGTGCGCGTCCAACAGGCTGTCGGCCCGCTCCCGTGGGCTCGTTGGCCTTCGCCGCCACTGGTAGTAGCCGGTGCGCGACACCTCAAGTTGTCGGCACATACGGGCTACCTCGAATTCGTCGCGATGCTCTTCAATCCAGGCGTACCTCACCGCGACTCCTTCGCGAAATACGCCGCCGCTTTTTTTACGATCTCCAGGTCCGCTTTGGCATTGGCCAGTTCTTGCCGCAGGCGATGGTTCTCCGCCTCAAGATCCGCTGGCGAGCGCTTGGCCGATCCCGCACCGGTGACAATTGGCTTCCCGTCCTGTTTGAGCCGCATCCAATTCCAGATGCTTGTGTCCGGAATTCCCAGCCGCCTCGAGGCTTCCAGCACGCCAACGGCCTCGCCAAGCCGAACCGCTTCAACCTTGAGCTCGTCCGTGTATTGCCGCCTCGGACCGTTTATCTTCCTCTTGCGCATTCAATTCTCCGTTCATCAGAACATGACCAACCTTCTGATGTACGTCAAACTGAGGCAGGGCCAT
>CAYWPB010000104.1:0-10673 GCA_964458725.1 uncultured Nevskia sp.
CCGATCGACGGCACCAAGGCCTTCGTCCGCGGCTATCCGCTGTTCTCGGTGCAGATCGCGCTGATGCGCCGCGGCGAGTTGGTGCTGGGCGTGTCGGCGGCGCCGTGCTGGAACGGAGGCGCCGGCGAAATCGCCTGGGCCGAGAAGGGCCAGGGCGCCTGGCTCGGCGAACAGCGCCTGCGCGTCACCGACACCACCGAGATCGGCAAGGCCACTCTGTCCACCGGCAACCTGGCACGTCTGGCGCGCAGCGAGGCCTGGGCGCGGCTCGGCGGTATCATTCCGCGCCTGCACCGTATCCGCGGCTACGGCGATTTCCTGCACTACCACTGGCTCGCCGCCGGCAAGCTCGACGCGGTGATCGAATCCGACGTCAACATCCTCGACATCGCCGCCTGCAGCGTCATCGTGCACGAGGCCGGCGGCGTCTTCACCGATCTGGAAGGCCGGCCGCTGGGGCTGGAAACCACCAGCGTGCTGGCCGCCGTGCCGGGGCTGCACGGGAAGTTGCTGCAGGAACTGCACTACCTTCCGCCTGCCCAATAGGAAGCCACCACAAGAAAGTCACCAAATCGGAGGAGCACCCCATGAGCGGTCCGTTCGATTTCAGCGGCAAACTGGTCTTCGTCGCCGGCGGCACCAGTGGTATCAATCTCGGCGTGGCCCACGCTTTCGCCAAGGCCGGCGCCAAGCTGGTGGTGATCTCGCGCAAGCAGGACAAGGTCGACGCGGCGGTGGCCGCGCTGAAGACCCACGGCGGCGAGGCCGCCGGGTTTGCGGTGGATGTGCGCGACGCGGCGGCGGTGGAGCAGGCCTTCAAGGACACCAAGGCCCGCTTCGGTGGCATCGACGTGCTGATCTCCGGCGCCGCCGGCAATTTCCCCGCGCCGGCGCTGGGCATCTCGCCCAACGGCTTCAAGTCGGTGGTGGACATCGATCTGCTCGGCACCTTCCACGTGTTGCGCGCCGCCTTCCCCTACCTCAACAAGCCGGGCGCTTCGATCGTCAACATTTCCGCGCCGCAGGCCTTCATCCCGATGGAGTTCCAGATGCACGTCTGCGCCGCCAAGGCCGGCGTCGACATGGTGACCAAGGTCGGCGCGATGGAATGGGCCGCCGCCGGCGTGCGCATCAACTCGGTCACGCCCGGTCCGATCGACGGCACCGAAGGCATGAACCGCCTGGCGCCGAACGAAGCTGCTCGCAAATTGGTGGCGGAGAGCGTGCCGCTCGGCCATTTTGGCAGCACCGAGGACATCGCCAACGCCTGCCTGTGGCTGAGCAGTCCGCTGGCGCGCTATGTCACCGGCGTGGTGCTGCCAGTCGACGGCGGCTGGTCGCTGGGCGGCCTCAGCGCTTCCAGCGCCGGCATGAAGAAAGTGTTCATGGCCGGCGGCGCTGGTGCTCACTGATCGACGGCGTCGGGAGGATCGCAGATGAAACCAGCAGTACCTGGCAATGTCCTCGCGCTGCTGTTGTGCCTGGCCTGCGGCGGCGCCCATGCCGGCGCGGCCGAGGCACAGCAGCAGGCCGATGCCATGGCGGCGATGCATCACGACGACGCCCCAGTGCCCAGCCCGGCGGCGCAGACCCCGCCCGGCGCTCCGGTCGAGGGGCGCGAGGTGACTTACGGCACGGCCAAGAGCCAGGCCCTGAAAGGCTATTTTACCAAGCCGGCCAAGGCCGCGGCCGGCCTGCCCGGCGTCATCGTGTTCCACGAATGGTGGGGCCTCAACGACAACATCCGCGCCATGGCCGACCGCCTCGCCGCGCAGGGCTACCTGGTGCTGGCCGCCGACCTCTACGGCGGCCACAGCGCCGACCAGCCGGAACAGGCCCAGGCCCTGATGCAGCAGGCCCTGGTCGACGGTCCGGCGATCGACGCCAACATCGAGGCCGCCTACGGCTGGCTCAAGGACAGCGCCAGGGCGGGCAAGATCGGCACGCTCGGCTGGTGCTTCGGCGGCAGCATCTCGTTCGAGGCCGGGCAGGAGCTGAGCGGCCGCACCGCCGCCACCGTGATCTACTACGGTTTCATCAACGACCACGCCGACGAGCTGGTCAAGCTCAAGGCGCCGGTACTGGGTTTGTTCGGCGGCTTGGACGGCGGCATTTCGGTGGCGATGGTGCAGGGCTTCAAGAAGGGCCTGGAAGCGCAGGGCCGGCATCCGCAGATCCACATCTACCCGGACGCCGGCCATGCCTTCGCCAACCCCTCCGGCAAGAGCTATCGCAAGGATGACGCCGAGGACGCCTGGAGGCGCACCCTCGACTTCCTCGCCCGGTACTTGAAGGCCTAGCTCCCTAACGGCCGCCGCCCGGGCCGGGCGTCACCTGCGGCGCACCAACAAAAAAGCCGGGCGGTTTCCCGCCCGGCTTTCAACTCTTGTTATGAATGGCCTTCAGACCAGCGCCACGTCCTCGGCCTGCAGGCCTTTCTGTCCCTGGATCACGCTGAACTGGACCTGCTGGCCCTCCTGCAGCGTGCGGTACCCCTCTCCACGAATCTGCTTGAAGTGGACGAACACATCGTCACCGCCGCCACGCTGGATGAAGCCGTAGCCCTTGGCGTTGTCGAACCACTTCACCGTCCCCGTTTCACGATTAGCCATAAAGCCAAAACCTTCCTTCTTGCCGATGTACGACAAACTGTTTGCCTGTCCGATAGCGGGCCCCCAAAGGCACCGCGGGCGGAACGCCCTGCCCCAAATTTACCGTTACGTGACGAAGGCCTGCAACACGTCCCTGTCTGCACGGGAGCGCGCGGCGGCAGTTAGAATGAAATGCCCGCCGCGCCCCGCAAAAACGCAGAATCCGGAGTACCACCATGCGCCGCCCGACGCTGATGTTCATCGCCAGCCTGCTGCTCACCGCCTGCGCCACCTCGCCGCTGGGCCGCAGCCAGCTCAAGCTGTTCTCCGACGACGACATGGCGCAGATGGGCGTCGCGGCCTTCGCCCAGACCGCCAAGCAGACGCCGGTCGAAAGCGGCGGCCAGGCCAATGCCTTCGTCGACTGCGTCGCCCGCAACATCACCCAGACGGTGGCGCAGAGCGCCGGCTACCAGGCCAACTGGGAGGTGAAGGTGTTCCGCAGCGACGAGGTCAACGCCTTTGCCTTGCCCGGCGGCAAGATCGGCGTCTACACCGGCATCTTCAAGGTGGTGCGCAACCAGGACCAGCTCGCCGCGGTGCTGGCGCACGAGGTGTCGCACGTCGTCGCCGGGCACGGCAACGAGCGCGTCTCGCAGCAGTACGCCACGCAGAGCGTGGTCGGCATCGTCGGCGCCATCGCCGGCGACAGTTCCGGCGACGGCGGCCTGGCCCAGGCCGCGCTGGGCCTGGGCGCGCAGTACGGCATCCTGCTGCCGTTCTCGCGGGCGCAGGAATCGGAGGCGGACTTGCTCGGCCTGGACTTCATGTCCAAGGCGGGCTTCGATCCGCGCCAGGCCGTATCGCTATGGCAGAACATGTCCCAGCTCGGCGGCAAGCCGCCGGAGCTCCTGTCGGACCATCCCTCCGACGAGACGCGCATCCAGCAGATCCAGGCGCGGCTGCCGCAGGACGTGCCGCTGTTCGAGCAGGCGCGGGCGGCCGGACGCAAGCCGCAGTGCGGAGCGGTGCCGGCCGCCTAGGGCTTCTGCCCCAAAAGCAAAAGGCCCCGCGGAGCGGGGCCTTTGGGCGCAGCGGAAACGCTTACTTCACTTCTTGCCGGCCGGCTGGTCCACATCCGGCACGTAGTCCTTGGCCGGCTGTGCCGCGAACCAGGCGGCGAGCTGCTTGATCTCGGCGTCGGTCAGACCAGCGGCCTGCGGCGCCATGATCGCGTTCTTGCGCTCGCCGCTTTTGTAGGCGTGCAGGGCGTGCTCGATGTAGGTGGTCTGCTGGCCGGCCAGGTTCGGATACATCGGCTGGGTGGCGACGCCGTTTTCACCGTGGCAGGCGGCGCAGACCACGACGCGGTCCGGCTTGGCCGGGGCTTCGGCCTGGGCGGTGGCGGCGAGGGCGAGGCCCAGCGCGGCCAGGGTGATCTTGGTGGTGCGCATCGCTTATTCCTTCTTCTCGGCGGCGGTCGACAGGAACGCGGCGATGTCGGCGATGTCCTGGTCGGACAGCGAGCTGGCCTGGGCGTGCATGGTCGGGTGGTTGCGGTCGCCGCTCTTGTATTCCTTCAGCGCATTGGCGATGTAGTCGGCGTTCTGGCCGCCCAGCTTCGGCACGCGGTAGGTCGGGTAGACGTTGTTGTAGTTCGGGATGCCGTGGCAGCCGACGCAGGTGTAGAACTTGTGCCTGCCGGCTTCAGCGTTGCCGTCCGCATGGGCGGTGGCGACGCACATCAGGCTGGCGGTGAGGGCCGCAAAGCCCCATCGCGCTGCTCTCATCTTGGAATCTCCAATGGCTTATCTCTCCGCAGTCTGGCCGCAGAGTCGCAGTATGCTCGTAGAAACGGGGCCTCCCGTCAATCCGCCGCCGGGCCGCGCACCCGGCGGGTCGGGCCCTGTGGCGATCCTGCGCCACTGTTACGGGAGTGCGCGCGGGCATCGGTTATAGTGCGATCGAGACCGCTTGCCCAACGATCCAGTTATGCCGTCATTGCCCCTGTCCGGCCGTCACTTCCGCACCCGCAAGAATCTGCGGGGCGGCGCTTGAAGAACGGCCTGATGCCGCGCCTGCGCGGAACTCCGGCCCGCCGCCCCGCGCGCGAACCGGGCGGCGAGGTGGCGGCGGTGGACCTGGGCTCCAACAGTTTCCACATGATGGTGGCGCGCGAGAGCGGCGGCCAGCTGCAGGTGATCGACCGCCTGCGCGAGGCGGTGCGACTGGGCGCCGGCCTCGACGCGAAGAACCGCCTGCTGCCCGAGGCCCAGGCCCGCGCCCTGGAATGCCTGTCGCGCTTCGGCCAGCGCCTGCACGGTATCCCGCCGCGCCGGGTGCGGGTGGTCGGCACCAACACCCTGCGCAAGATGAGCGACGGCGGCGGCTTCATCGCCGCGGCCGAGCGCGCCCTCGGCCACGAGCTCGAGGTCATCTCCGGCGTCGAGGAGGCGCGCCTGGTATACAGCGGCGTGACCCACGGCATGGGCGCGACCCAGCCGCGCCGCCTGGTGGTGGACATCGGCGGCGGCAGCACCGAGCTGATCGTCGGCCGCCTGGACGAGCCGAAGCTGATGGAGAGCACGGCGCTGGGCTGCGTCACCCACACCCAGCGCTTTTTCGCCGACGGCGAGGTGACGCGCGCGCGCATGCGCGAGGCGCGGCTGGCGGCGCGGGTGGAGCTGGAATTCGTCGAGCGGCGCTACCGCGCCGCCGGCTGGGACGTGGCGGTGGGTGCTAGCGGCACGGTGCGCGGCGCCTGGCGCGTGATGATGGGCCAGGGCTGGACCGACGAGCTGATCACGCGCGAGGCGCTGGAGCAAACCCTGGACCTGGTCGTCCGCGCCGGACACGTCGACAACTTCGACTTTCCCGGCCTGCGCGAGGACCGTCGCCCGGTGTTCGCCGGCGGCCTGGCGGTGCTGGCCGGGGTGTTCGACAGTCTCGGCCTGAAGAAGATGGAGACGTCCGAGTTCGCGCTGCGCGAGGGGGTGATCTACGACCTGCTCGGCCGCCTGCACGACCGCGACGTGCGCAGCGGCTCGGTCGAGGCCATGGCCGGGCGCTACGGCGTGGATCGGCCGCACGCCGCCGAGGTCGGCCGCTCGGCGCTGAAGCTGCTGGACCAGGTGGAGGACGAGTGGGGCCTGCAGGGCCGCGAGGGCGCGCGCCTGTTGTCCTGGGCCGCGCTGCTGCACGAAATCGGCCTGGTCATCGCCCACGACAGCTCGCATCGCCATGGCGAATACATCCTCCGCCACGCCGAGCTGTTCGGCTTCTCGCAGACCGACCAGAAGCTGCTCGCCGCCCTGGTGCGCCTGCAGCGCGGCAAGTTCGCCCACGGCGCGCTGGAAGATCTGCCCGAGACCTGGAAAGCGCCGGTGCAGAAGCTGGCGATCCTGTTCCGGCTGGCGGTGCTGCTGCACCGCTCGCGCGCCCCCGGCCTGCGCATCCCGCTGAAGATCGAGGCCGCCGGCAAGACCGTGCGCCTGGAGTTCCGGCCCGGCTGGCTCGACCGCCACCCGCTGACGCGCGAGGACCTGGAGCTGGAGGCGGAATACCTGGAAGCGGCGGACTACAAGCTGCGCTTCGAGTGAGGCGAGTTGTCAGTTGTCAGTTCTTAGTTGTCAGTAAGGGGCAGTGTTTTTTTCTGACAACTTAAGAACTGACAACTAACAACCGCTTTCAGGCGCTGCCGACGATCTCCTCCAGCAGCTTCACCTGCACGCCCTTGCCGCCGGGCGCGGCGGCGCGCTGGTAGCTGCCGTCCGGCTGCAGCAGCCAGGATGAAGCGGTGTCGTCGAGGTAGGCATTGAGCTGCTCGATGACGCGCTCGCGGATCTTCTTGTCCAGCACCGGGAACGCCACCTCGACGCGGCGGAACAGGTTGCGCTCCATCCAGTCGGCGCTGGACAGCCACAGCTCGGCGTCGCCGCCGTTGGCGAAATAGAACACGCGCGGGTGCTCGAGGAAGCGGCCGATAATCGAGCGCACGCGGATGTTCTCCGACAGGCCCGGCACGCCCGGCCGCAGCGAGCACATGCTGCGCACGATCAGGTCGATCTTCACCCCGGCCTGCGAGGCCTGGTACAGCGCCTGGATCATCTCCGGCTCCACCAGCGCGTTCATTTTGGCGATGATCTGCGCCTTCTTGCCCTTGGCGGCGTTGGCCATCTCGCGCTCGATGCGGTCGCGCATGCCCTTGGCCAGGGTGAACGGCGACTGCAGCAGGCGGTTGAGCTTGCTCACCTTGCCCAGGCTGGTCAGCTGCAGGAACACGGCGTGCACGTCCTTGCAGATCGCCGGGTCGGCGGTGAGCAGGCCGTAGTCGGTGTACAGGCGCGCGGTGCGCGGGTGGTAGTTGCCGGTGCCCAGGTGCGCGTAGTGGCGCAGCACGCCCGGCGCCCCCACGGGCGCCCCGGACTGTTCTTCGCGCCGCACGATCAGCATCATCTTGGCGTGGGTCTTGTAGCCGACCACGCCGTAGACCACGTGGGCGCCGACGTCCTGCAGCGCTTCGGCCAGGGAGATGTTGTCGGCCTCGTCGAAGCGAGCGCGCAGCTCCACCACCACCGTCACTTCCTTGCCGGCACGGGCGGCCTGGATCAGCGCCTCGGCCACCGGCGACTTGGCGCCGGTGCGGTACAGGGTCTGCTTGATCGCCAGCACGTTGGGGTCCTTCGCCGCCTGGCGCAGCAGGTCCAGCACCGGGCTGAAGGAGTCGTAGGGGTGCTGCAGCAGCTGGTCGGACTTGCGCATCGCCGCGAACAGGTCGCCGGCCAGCGGCTTGGCCACGCGCGGCACGAACGGCGTGTACTTCAACTCCGGCCGGTCGATCAGGTCCGGCAGCGCCATCAGCCGCATCAGGTTGACCGGGCCGTGGCACTGGTAGAGGTCGGCCGGACCCAGCGCCAGCTCCTCCATCAGGTACAGCGACATCTGCTCCGGGCAGTTGTGCGCCACTTCCAGGCGCACCGTGTCGCCCCACTGGCGCTGCGACAGCTCGCCTTCCAGCGCCTCCAGCAGGTCCTCGGCCTCGCTCTCGTCGACCAGCAGGTCGGAGTTGCGGGTGACGCGGAACTGGTAGCAGCCGTTGGCCTGCATGCCGGGGAACAGCTCGTCGACGTAGGCGTGGATCACCGAGGACAGGAACACGAAATCGTGCGGCCCGGCGCCGGCGGTGCCCTTGGGAATCCGGATCAGGCGCGGCAGCGCCCGCGGCGCCTGCACGATGGCGTAGCCGATGTTGCGGCCGAAGGCATCCTTGCCCGACAGCGAGACGATGAAGTTCAGCGACTTGTTGAGGATGCGCGGGAACGGGTGCGCCGGGTCCAGCCCGATCGGCGACAGCACCGGCAGCAGCTCGTTCTGGAAATAGCTGCGCAGCCAGGCGTCCAGCTCCGGGGTCCAGTCGCCGCGGCGCACGAAGCGGATCTTCTCCTTGTCCAGCGCGGGGATCAGGATCTCGTTGAGCGTGCGGTACTGGTCGTCGACCAAGGCGTGGGCGCGGGCGCTGACCTCGGCGAACAGCTCGGCCGGAGTGACGCCGTCCTGGCCTACCAGCGGCGTGCCGAGCTTCATCATCTGCTTCAGGCCGGCGACGCGGATCTCGAAGAACTCGTCGAGGTTGGAGCAGGAGATGCACAGGAACTTGAGCCGCTCCAGCAGCGGCACCGTCTCGTCCTTGGCCTGCTCCAGCACGCGGCGGTTGAACTCGAGCAGGGACAGCTCGCGGTTGATGTACGGCGGGACGACCTGCGGCGGCGCGGCAGTCATAGCTTCGTCATTGGCAGCAGTGGGGGTTTCGGCTAGTAAATTCATCCGTGATGACCGTTGCGTGACAGTGCCAGTTTCCGGGTTTAGCGGATCACCTGCCAGCCTCGCACGCGGCGTGCCAAGTCCAAGTGCCGGCTTTCAAAGAAGAAAAGGATCCCCAATCTCATCGCTGCAGGATGCTCTGGGCGGCCTGCACGGTGACGGCGGCATCGGCCCGCTCGCCCGGCACCGCCAGGCCGCGCTGCACCGCCGGCCGGGCACGGATGCGCTCGCGCCAGTCCTTGAGCCGCGGCAGGCCGTCCAGCGGCACGCCGGACCAGGAGTGGATATTGACCCAGGTGAAGTTGGCGATGTCGGCGATGCCGTACTCGTCGCAGAGGTAGTCGCGGCCCTCCAGGCGGCGCTCCAGCACCTCGTAGAGGCGGCGGGTCTCGTGCTGGTAGCGGTCGATGGCCGGCTGGTATTTCTCGTGCCAGTAGCGGAAGAAGACGTTGGCCTGGCCCTGCATCGGACCGATGCCGCCCATCTGGAACATCAGCCACTGGATGACGGTGGAACGCCCGTTCGGGTCGCTCGGCATGAAGCGGCCGTATTTCTCGGCGAGGTACAGCAGGATCGCGCCCGACTCGAATACCGCGAAGTCGTTGTTGTCGCGGTCGACGATGGTCGGGATGCGCCCGTTGGGGTTGAGCTTGAGGTAGTCCGGCTTGCGTTGCTCGCCCTTCATCAGGTTGAGGGCATGGACGGTGTACGGCACGCCCAGCTCCTCCAGCATGATGGAGGCCTTGTGGCCATTCGGCGTGGCGGCGGTGTAGAGATCGATCATTGGGGTCCTTTGAACCCGTTCGCCCCGAGTAGCGTCGCGAAGCAACGCGTATCGAGGGGCTGCCCCTCGATACGATCCTTCGGATCTACTCGGGGCGAACGGTTGAGTAAGGTTCAGATTTTCAGAGCGCGATCCGGATAATCCGTGAACACCCCGTCCACCCCCAGCGCCCGCAGCGCGCGCATTTCGTCCGGGTCGTTGACGGTGTAGACGTAGACCTTGCGGCCGTGCTCCTTGGCGTCGGTGACCAGGCGCGGGTCGACGAACTCTGCCGAGATGTTCACCGCCGCCGCCTGCAGCTCGGTGTCGCAGCCGGCCCAGTCCAGCGGCACGCCGCCGAGAAGCACGCCGATCGGAATTTCCGGCGCGGCCTGGTGGAATTCCCACAACTCCGGCAGATGGAAGGAGGAGACCAGGAAGCGCTCAGCCGGCCAGCCGGCGGCGAGATACTGGCGTAGCACCCCGGCCACCGCCTCGCCGGTGCCGTCGGCGGTCTTCAACTCGATGTTCACGCCGACGCGCTGCTCGATCAGGTCCAGCGCCTCTTCCAGGGTGGGGATCTGCTGGCCCTTGCCGGCGTCGAGCCGACGCAGCTGGTCGAAGTCGCAGTCGGCGAGAAGACCCTTGCCGTTGGTGGTGCGGTCCAGGCCCAGATCGTGGAATACCAGCAGGGCGCCGCTGGGGTGGAGCTGCACGTCGAACTCGACCCAGTGGGCGCCGAGGCGGATGCCGGTGTCCAGCGCCAGCAGGGTGTTTTCCGGGGCGTGGCCGCGCGCGCCGCGGTGGCCGATCACCGTGAAATTGTTGTGGCCCATCTCGTTTCTCCTGTTGTTTTCCCCATCCATGGGTTTACAGGGACACGGGCGCGTCCTCCGGGCGCGCTCTTGCTACACCTTACACCTATGCGGTCACGATCTTCATCGAATTGGTGCCGCCGGGGCCGGTCATGTCGCCCTTGGTGACCAGCACGCGGTCGCCGGTCGCCAGCACCTTGCGGTAGCGCAGGCACTCGATCGCCTCGGCCACCGGCTTGAGGGTTTCCAGGTTGCTGGGCTGGAACGGCACCGGGTAGACGCCGCGGCACAGCGCCATGCGCCGCCGCGTGCGCTCGTGCTGGGTCAGCGCGTAGATCGGGATGCCGGTCTCGGCGCGCGCCATCATCAGTGCCGTGCTGCCCGACTCGGTCAGCGAGACGATGGCCTTGGCGTGCATGTGGCGCGCGGTCCAGGTGGTGGCCATGGCGATGGCCTCGTCGGTGCGCTCGAAGTGCTTGTCCAGCCGCTCCATGGCGCGTTCCCGCGCCGGCATCGCACTCTCAGCGGCGGTGCAGACGCGGGCCATCGCCTCCACCACCTTGACCGGCCAGCGGCCAGTGGCGGTCTCCGCCGAGAGCATCACCGCGTCGGTGCCGTCGATCACCGCATTGGCGACGTCGGAGACCTCGGCGCGGGTCGGCAGCGGATTGGTGATCATCGATT
>CAYWPB010000105.1:0-780 GCA_964458725.1 uncultured Nevskia sp.
GCATCGCCGGGCCGGCCATCATCGCCGACGCCGGCGCCACGACCGTGCTCGAGCCGCAGTGGCAGGCGCAGGTGCTGCCCGGCGGCGAGCTGCTGCTCAGCCGCGCCGTGCCGCGCCAGGCCGCCCAGGCCACCGGCACGGCGGTGGACCCGGTACGGCTGGAAATCTTCAACAACCTGTTCATGCACATCGCCGAGCAGATGGGCGCGGTGCTCGCCAATACGGCGCAATCGGTCAATATCAAAGAGCGCCTCGATTACTCCTGCGCATTATTCGATGCCGAAGGCAACCTCATCGCCAACGCCCCGCATATCCCGGTGCACCTGGGCTCGATGAGCGACAGCATCCGCGCCGTCATCGCCCGGCACAGCGCGGACATGCGCGACGGCGACGTCTACGTGCTCAACAACCCCTACCGCGGCGGCACCCACCTGCCAGACATCACCGTGGTCACGCCGGTGTTCCACGCGGCGCGGCCGGCGCCGCTGTTCTACGTCGCCTCGCGCGGCCACCACGCCGATGTCGGCGGCCTCACGCCCGGCTCGATGCCGCCGGGCAGCCGCAGCCTGGACGAGGAGGGCGTGCTGCTCGACAACCTGCTGCTGGCGCGCGCCGGGAGTTTTCGCGAAACCGAAATCCTCGCCGCGCTGGCGGCAAGTCCATACCCCGCCCGCAACCCGCGGCAGAACCTCGCCGACCTGCGCGCTCAGGCCGGCGCCAACCGCAAGGGCGCCGACGAGCTGCTGCGGCTGGTGGACGATGCCGGCCTGGACACGGTGC
>CAYWPB010000105.1:790-10634 GCA_964458725.1 uncultured Nevskia sp.
TACATGGGGCACGTGCAGGACAACGCCGAGGAAGCGGTGCGCCGCGCCATCGCCTCGCTCAAGGATGGTGAGTTTTCCTGCGAGCTGGACGAGGGCGCGACGATCCGCGTGAAAATCACCGTGGACCTCGCCGCGCGCAGCGCCACCATCGACTTCAGCGGCAGCAGCCCCCAGCTCGCCGGCAACCACAACGCGCCGGAAGCGATCTGCAAGGCCGCCGTGCTCTATGTGTTCCGCACCCTGGTCAACGACGACATCCCGCTCAACGAAGGCTGCCTCAAGCCGCTGCGGCTGATCATCCCGCCCGGCTCGATGCTGTCGCCAAAACCGCCCGCCGCCACCGTGGCCGGCAACGTCGAGACTTCGCAGGCCATCGTCGATGCCTTGTACGGCGCGCTCGGTCTGATGGCCGCCGCCCAGGGCACCATGAATAACCTCACCTTCGGCGACGCCACCCGCCAGTACTACGAAACCATCGGCGGCGGCTCCGGCGCCGGTTCGGACTTCGACGGCGCCAGCGCCGTGCAGACCCACATGACCAACTCCCGCATCACCGATCCGGAAGTGCTGGAGGCGCGGTTTCCGGTGCTGCTGGAGGAGTTCGCCATCCGGCGCGGCAGCGGCGGGGCGGGGCGGCATCGCGGCGGCGATGGGGTGGTGCGGCGGATCCGGTTCCGCGAGGCGATGCACGCCGGCATCCTGTCCAACCGGCGGCGGGTGGCGCCGCATGGCCTGGAAGGCGGCGATGCCGGCCAGCCGGGATGCAACCGCGTGTTGCGGGCGGATGGCGCGGTTGAGGAGTTGGCAGGCACCGCCGGCGTGGAGATGCAGGCGGGGGATGCGCTCGTAGTCGAGACGCCGGGCGGCGGCGGATTCGGGCCGTCGGAGGCCGGGTAGCGGTCCAGCATGCCACTGGCGACGTCTCCGCCGAGTGTGATCCACTTCAAATTTCCCGCGCGGCGAAAGCGGCTATATTGCCGGCAGGGAAAGTCCGGCGGCGAGCCGGATGCCATAAGAACAGCTTGGGGAATTCAGCCATGTCACACCACCGTGGTTTGCGCGGCGCTGGCGTCGTGCTCGCGATGCTGGCCCTCTCGGTCCACGCCGACACCGGCAGTCTGACGGTTCTTCACGCATTCGCCGGCCAGGCGGATGGTGGAAACCCTCAGGGTTCTATGGTCCTGGGACCTGACGGCGCTCTGTACGGGGCGGCTGGAAGCTCTCCCAACAGCGACGGCAACATATTCCGGCTGACGCTGGACGGGTCGCTGACCACACTGCACGGATTCGTCGGTACCGACGGACAGACGCCACAGGGCCTGGTGAAGGGGCCGGATGGCAATCTCTACGGCGTCACGACCAGCGGCGGCCCGGGAACCAGCAATTACAGCGGCGCCAACAGCTACGGCACGATCTTCCGGATTGGCTTTGACGGAACATTCACTTCCCTTTACGCATTCAATTCGGGGACGGTGGGAACCTATCCGACCCCGCTGATTGTGGGCGCGGATGGTGCGCTGTACGGCACGGCATCGGAATCGGGTACGCCCGATCAGTTCGGCGCCATCTACAAGATGACGCTCGATGGCACCGTCACCCCGCTGTACGTCTTCAGCGGCAACGGCCAAGGCGGTTTCGGCAACGCCGGTGCCTATCCCAACAACCTGATCCAGGACGCCGATGGCAGCCTTTTCGGCACCACCGGCTACGGTTCTTTTGGCTCCAACGGCGGAAGCATCTTCCGGTACTCGCCCTCGCAAGGCCTGTCCACCGTGCACAACTTCAGCGATCTCGACGGAACGGCCATCCCCGATGCCTTGGTCGCGGCCAGCGACGGCTCCGTTTATGGCACCACGGCAGGTACCGTTAACAACCAGACCGCGGGTTCGACAATCGACAACGGCACCGTCTTCCGCATCGCGTCGGACGGCAGCCTCAGCTATCTGTACCGTTTCTCGGGTCCCGACGGCTCCAGCCCTGCATACAACACTCTCGTTCTTGGGCGCGACGGCAAGCTTTACGGCACCACCAGCGGGGGAGGCGCCAATGGCAACGGTGTCCTGTACTCCATCAATACGGATGGAACCTTCTTTAGCGTCCTGCATTCCTTCAATGGCGCGGATGGTAGCGCTCCGGTTTCACCGCCACTCCAGCTCGATAGTGGGGCGTTGGCGGGCACCACGCGCGCCGGCGGCACGGGCAACCAGGGCCTTGCCTACGAGCTGTTCCTGTCGCCGCAACCCGCCGGGGTGAGTCTCGTTGCCAGCGCGGCCACAGTGGCGCAAGGGCAATCCGTCACCCTGAATTGGTCCTCCAGCGGCGCCACATCCTGCTCTGCGTCAGGGCAGTGGGCTGGTTCATTGGCGCCGACTGGATCGCAGGCCGCGGTCGTATCCAACCTCGGGGCCAATGTGTTCAGCATTGCCTGCATCGCGACAGATGGCAGCACGGTCTCAAGTAGCGCTACCGTCACTGGCGTGCCGGCTCCAAGCGTCAGCCTGACGGCTAGCGCGACGACGGCTGTGGTCGGGCAGTGGCTCATTCTGAACTGGTCCTCCACCAACGCCACGTCTTGTACCGCCTCCGGTACATGGTCTGGATCCATCGGAACTTCCGGCACGCAGGCGTTGCAGCTCTCGGGCGCTGGCGTCGATACCTTCTCCCTGGCCTGCGGCACGGCGGGAATCACCGCGTCCGCCTCGGCCACGGTCACGGTCTACGCTCCACGGCTCAAGCTGTCCCCGCTCAGCGCCAGCCCGTATGCCCTTACGCAGCAGTGCGTGACCGCGCAGCTGCTGGATGACGCGACCGGCGCTCCGATCGCGAACGTCCCGGTTGGTTTCACGATCAACGGAGTCGATACGGGCGGCCAGACGCGGAATAGCGATGGCTCCGGCATGGCGGCGCAATGCTGGATCGGCGCCGCTTCCGGGACGGATACCCTCACTGCTACTTCAGGCGGTGCCTCGGCCGTTGCCGTAATCAACTGGCTCAAGCGTCCTGACACCATGCATGCACAAGGCTTCGTCAACATTACGACAGCTTCTTTAGGCAACAGCGGATTGCTCACCTTTTCAGCGCAGCTGATGGATGCGTTGAACGGAAGGAGCCTGACAAATGGGATGCTGGTCACGTTCAGCGTGAACAACAAGGTGGTTTGCCAGTCGCTTACCGACTTCAGCGGCACAGCTTCATGCCAATCGCTTCCTGGAACGCTCAGCGTGCTCGGGTATATGAGCTATCACGCCAGCTTTGCCGGCAATCCCTTGTATCTGCCCTCTTCGGCAGATGGAACGTTGTTGAGCGTGAGCAAGTAGAGCGCGGCTTCCCCGGTTTAGAGAGCGGCGATATTCTGCAAGCGCGGTAGGGCTGGGCTATGCCGCGGTTCTTTGATGGATAGGGGAGCTGCCCTGCTCGCAGGTGGGCTCCCGTTCTGCCCGCTGACAGTGCTAGGGTGCCGGCTTCATCTGCCCGCGCGGATGCTGCCGCTGCAAACGCGGCGGTACGCTGCGCTCTGCCCACCTTCCGCAAGCAGGAGGAACGACCAATGGCGGACGACGATCGCACCCGGTTCATCGCCCGGAGAACGCCGGAATCCGCGGGGATGCAGGCCAGCGTCCAGCGGGCCATGGCGCTCACCGCCAGGCTCAACCGCCTGACCTACAACGACGCGGACCAGGTCCGCGCCCTGTTCAGCGAACTCATCGGCAAGCCGGTGGACGAGAGTTTCTTGCTGATCCCGCCGTTCTACACCACCGGCGGAACCGAGATCAGTGTCGGGCGCAATGTCTTCATCAACCAGAACTGCATGTTCTACGACCTCGGCGGGTTGAGCATCGCCGACGACGTGATGATCGGGCCGAACGTCAGCCTCATCACCTCCGGCCATCCCCTCGAGCCTTCCCGGCGGCGCGCCGGCGTCGTCGCCAGGCCCATCGTGATTGAGGGAAACGTCTGGATCGCGGCCGGTGCAACGATCATCGGCGGCGTCACCGTGGGCGAGAATTCGGTCGTTGCGGCCGGCTCGGTCGTGACCCGGGATGTCCCGTCGAATACGCTCGTCGGTGGAAATCCGGCGAAAGTGATTCGCTCGATTGCAGCCTGAGGCGGTAGGGCGGGAGGAGCGAAGCGCATCCCGCCGTTTACCGCGGATTGGTCGCGACAAGGCGGGATCGCTTCGCTGCTCCCGCCCTACGACCTGTCAAATCTGACAGGCTGCGACGAGCCCGTTCGTTGACTATGCTGCCGACGTGGCATAACTCGGCGACATCCGTGAGCAACGACAGCGGCGACCCTCAAGAGTCCTTACGCCTGACGCCAGACGAATTGACCTTCGCCCGACGCCTATATCGGGTCTTTGGCCCGGGGCGCTTTACACCACGCCGCTATTATCTCGACATCCGCGGCGGACGCGCGCCGAGCACATCGGAACAGGATGTGATTGAGATCTACCAGGCCATCACCGCTCACAGCCGCGTACTTCTGCCTGCACCCGGAGTCCGTGGCGATGATGGCTGGTGCTTGAGTCCCGAAGCGCTGGATGCGCTGCTGCTGACAAATCGTTTGGAAGAAACGGTGCTGTACTAGGACAGAATCGAAATGCGGTAGGGCGCCCTAAAGGGATTTCCTTCGATCACGGAATGACGACGTTCACAGACTGACTCGGTTACTTCTGTTTGGGTTTTCGCGCAGATTGTTTCGACGCCTTCGCCTGGATCGCACCTAGCTGCAACTCGCCCAGCGCCAGCTCCTCCACTTCCAACACCTTCACCCACGCCAGAAACAACTGCGCCCCCATATCCCCCCTTCCCAACTTGGTGCGCAGATTGGTCGGGGTCTGCCGGATGCCGTAGGCACGCAGGCGGTCGGAGATGTCCTCGAAGGTCAGCCCCAGCCGGGCCTTTTCGGTACGGATCAGTTCCTGGATGTAGCGGCGCGCCGCGTCGTGCTTGGCCATGGCTCAACTCCTGCTTGGGGCGCCTGTGGACGGGTCGGAAAATGGCGTGAAAATATAGTGACATGCGTCACTTATTGTTGACAACACCCGGTGTGCAGCGCAGCATGGACGGCGTCACACTATAGTGACATCGACGGCCGCCGCCCCTGGCGTCCGGAAGCCCCTGTGAGGTGGCTTCGCATGCGTCTGCCAAGCACAGACCGTGGTCCGCAGCTCAGTGACAACAGTGTCATCCGGCGCATTTCCAGCGACAACACCCGGGCATTGACCCCGCCTTAGCCGCGTCGCGGCCTCCCTTCCCATAGTCCCGCGCGCCTGAGCGGCGCGCGCTTCGAGGATTCCTGCGTCCCCTGCTGCCCGAAGGGCAGCGTCTGTCTGCACAACAAAAGGAGAGTCAGATGGAACTTTGGCACTTGTTCATGGCGCTGCCCTTGTGGCTGCGCGCGCTGATCGTGTTGGCGCTGCTGGCGGCGCTGGTGCGCGTCTCGCGCATGATCGTCTACATCGGCAACGACTCGATGGGCATCATCGAGAAGATCTGGAGCCTGAAGGGCTCGGTCAGCGAGGGCTTCATCTCGCTGGAGGGCAATGCGGGCTTCCAGCCGGAGGTGCTGCGCGGCGGCATCCACTTCTTCCCGCCGTTCCAGTACCGCATCCACATCCACCCGCTGCCGACGGTGCCGCAGGGCACCATCGGCTACGTCTTCGCCCGCAGCGGCCAGCCGCTGTACCCGGGCCAGGCCCTGGCCTCGTTGCCGGAGAACGCGAGCTTCGAGGACGCGCGCGGCTTCATCATGAGCGGCGGCCAGCGCGGCCCGCAGCGCCAGATCCTGCGCGAGGGCGTGTACGCCATCAACATCGCGCAGTTCGTGATCCTCACCAGCGAAGGTAATCATGCGGTGCGCTTGGCCGGCGACGAGCAGGCGCTGCACGAGATGCGCGGCCGCATCGAGGAGCGCCACGGCTTCCAGCCGGTGGTGATCCGCGACCTCGAGGACAAGATCGGCGTGGCCACGGTGCATGACGGCCCTTCGCTCGACCATGAGGAGATCATCGCTCCCACCGTCGGCGCCGACCCGGGCGTGCCCGCGACCTACCACAACTGCTTCCAGGACCCGAAGAGTTTCCTGCGCGCCGGCGGCCGCCGCGGCCGCCAGGAGCAGGTGCTGGTGGAGGGCACCTACTTCATCAACCGCCTGTTCGCGACCATCGACCTGCAGCCCAAGACGGTGATCGACATCGGCAAGGTCGGCGTGGTGGTGTCGTATACCGGCCAGCGCGGCAGCGACCTGACCGGCAAGGACTACAAGCACGGCGAGCTGGTGGAGTCCGGCACGCGCGGCGTGTGGAGCCGCGCCCTGCAGCCCGGCAAGTACGCGCTGAACCCCTACGGCGTGAAGGTGATCCAGGTGCCGACCACCAACTTCGTGCTGCGCTGGATCGAGGGCCGCAGCGAGGCCCACGGCTTCGACCAGAACCTGTCGGAGATCCGCCTGATCACCCGCGACGCGTTCGAGCCGGTGCTGCCGCTGTCGATCGTGCTGCACATCGCCTATGAGGATGCGCCGATGGTGGTGCAGCAGTTCGCCGACCTGCGCCTGCTGGTGGAGCAGACCCTCGACCCGATGGTCTCGGCCTACTTCAAGGACACCGCGCAGGGCTTCACCCTGATCGAGCTGGTCTCCAAGCGCGCCGAGATCCAGGCGCGGGCGGTGCAGGCCATGGCCGAGCGCTTCAAGAAGTACCGCCTCAACCTGATGGAGGTGATGATCGGCACGCCGCGCGCCGCGCAGGGCGACCAGCACATCGCCACCATCCTCGACCAGCTGCGCGTGCGCCAGGTGGCGGAGGAAAAGGTGGTCACCTACGAGAACCAGCGCAAGGCGGCGGACAAGGAGCGTAAGCTGCGCCAGGCCGAGGCCACCGCCGCGGCGCAGTCCGACCTGACCCGCTCGGCGGTGGAGATCAAGATCGCCGAGAACAAGGGTTCCGCCCAGCTCGCCGCGCGCCAGCGCGAGGCCGATGGTGTGCGCGTCACCGCCGCCGCCAACGCCGAGCGTATCCGCGTCGAGGGCGTGGCCGAGGCCGACCGCATCGCGGCGGTGGGCGAGGCCCAGGCCCGCTCGGTCAAGGCCCAGGTCAACGCCTTCGGCGGCCCGGAGTTCCAGCTGAAGAAGGAGCTGGCGCAGATCCTGGAGCAGGCGATCCGCGAGTCGAAGACGCCGCTGGTGCCGCAGGTGGTGATCGGCAACCAGGCCGACCAGCGCGGCGGCACCGCGGTGGACGCGCTGCTGGGGCTGGTGCTGAGCGGCAAGGTGACGCCGCCGCCAGCGGCGTCGAGCCGGGTTTCGTAAGCTTGTTGTCGTGAAGCGGCTGGTATGAAGGACGGGCGTGGGCCGGATCAGGGCCCACGCCCGCCCGGGGGCGGGGCTTGGGGAAACGCATGCACTACGTGACGGCTTTCGACATTTCGGACAGCGGCTATCGCAGCGCCGGCCTGCCGGCGTTCGGCGCCCTGTTCGTACTGCTCGGCGCGCTGGCGGCGGTGTATCACTGGCGCCGCGGTGCGTACTGGAACCGCCATCCGCGGCGCAATACCGTGGTGGCGCTGGTGGTCCTGGCGGCCGCGCTGCTGTGGACCACGGTGGGATTCTCTGCCATCTACCATTACTACCTCTGGCTGATGGCGGAGCGCCTGCCGGGCGGTTACGGCCAGGTGGAGGGCCCCATCGCCAACCTCAAGCCGCTGGCGGAAAGCGGCCAGGCGGGGCAGGGCTTCTGCGTCAACGAGCACTGCTTCCGCTACGAGAACGATTCCGCCCGGCAGCTTCATCCGGGGCAGCCGGTGCGGGTGACTTATATCGGCGCCACTCTCATCAAGCTGGAAGTGGCAGAGGCGGGCGCGGGTTCAAAGTAAGGCAGCGCAGTCCCCGCGAAAGCGGGGATGACTAAGGCAAGGGCAGGTGTCGGCTTACACCGAGTCCGGCCGCACCAGCAGCAGCCGGCGCCGTTCGTCGATCAGCCGGCGCAGCAGCTCCAGATGCTCGCGCAGCCGCGCCACCGTGCCGGACTGGTCCTGTTCCGTCATGCTGAGGCCGGAAGCCGCCTCGTCGAGCAGCTTGGCCGCGCCGACGAACTGTGCGTCGTGCGCCACCAGCTGCTTCAGTGTCTCCAGCTCGTTGCGGTGGCGCCGCCAGGTCCAGTCCTGCGGCGGCGTGCCGAGACCGTTGATCTCGGCCGCAAGATGGCCGATGTCCTGGCCCAGTTCGCGCAGTTCGCGCTGTGTCGCCAGGCGGTCGGCCGGCGGCAGCGGGTGCTCGCGCGATACCGGCGGCACGTGGCGCTTGCGGTAGTCGGCCTCCAGCTTCTGCACCTTCACCGCCGCGTCGCCGATGAACTGGCAGGCGTGCTGGCGCACCAGCTGATCGTCGGCGCGGGCCTGGTTGTCCTTGCGGTAGAAGTTGTAGCCGTAGCCGTGCAGCAGCATCACCCAGGTTTCGTACAGCGGGTCGCCCTCGCCGGGCAGCTGGATCGCCATGGCTCAGGCCTTGCCCGCTGGTGGTGTGGCGCGCGACAGCATGGAGTCCAGCCCGATCGTCCCCTGGATGCCACCGCCGATATTGAACGGCTGGCCTAGCGCCATGTTTGGCGCGGAGACCACGCCGCGCTCGGCCATCAGGATCGCGCAGTAGTAGCGCACCGCGTCCAGCTCGCTCAGGCCGAAGGCCTTGAGCGAGATCAGCGCGCGCATTCGCTCGTCCTTGGGGAACACCAGTACCTTCACCGTGTCCAGGGTGATGCCGAACACCTTCATGAAGTCCTGCAGGTGGTCGTGCACGATCTGGGTGATTTCGTGGATCTTCTCGTTGACCTGCTCCAGCGGCGTCACCTGCACGATCTGGTTCACCGCCTGCTCCACCACCGGCGCGGCGTACTTGTTGATCTCCTCCACCGTGACCATGTGGCCCTGCTGCGGCATGTGCGTGACCAGGGCCACCGCGTCCTCCTTGCGGGCGACGTGGAAGTAGTAGTCCACCTCGTAGCCCATTTCCGCCATCTCGCGCGACAGCGCCAGGCCGCGGGTCTTCACCACCAGCTTGGCCCGGTTCACATACAGCGCCTCGTATTGCCAGGGGCTCTGGCCGCCGAAGAAGGCCTGGGTCAGCGAGCCGATGATCGGCTTGTCCGGCGTGCTGATCGAGTATTGCCCCGTCTCGTAGACGTTGAGAATGGCACCGCGCGCCTTCAGCACGCAGAAATGGTTGCTCTCGACCGTGAGCAGGGTGCCGCTGACGATGGAATTGTCCGGGTAGTGGTACATCAGCACGTCCGGGCCCATGACCTCCTTGCCGTCCGAAGTCAGGGTGGAAATGACGCCGCGGATTCCTTGGGCCATGCGCGCTGCTCCTGGGGGGCTGGTGGTCCCGCATTGTCCATCCGGGCCGGCGGCCGGACTGTGACGCAGCGCAAATCGGGTCGCGCAAGCGCTTGAATTGGCTGGGGGCCTGGCAGGTTCTGTCGTCGCGTCAATAACCAAGGCCAGCCCTTTAAAACGTCGTCATCCCCGCGAAAGCGGGGATCCGGCGCAGCCAGGACGTGCGCCGCACCTTTGAAAGTGCGCTGGATTCCCGCTTTCGCGGGAATGACGACGTTCTATTTTGAGACGGCAACCAGGGCCCCTCCGCTTCCCTGCGGCCTCTGATTGGCGGAAAATCCGCCCATGAAGCGCGCTGCCTCCCTCGTCTGCCTGCTCGGCGCACTGCTGGCCTGTCCGGCTTTCGCCGGCAGCATGGTCATTGCACCGCCCAGCATCAACATCCAGCCGGGCAACCCGGTGCTGGATCAGAAGTGCGTGGACCAGCTCAAGGGCAGCGGCGCCGGCACCGC
>CAYWPB010000106.1:0-10574 GCA_964458725.1 uncultured Nevskia sp.
GACTATGAGGTAATCGAGTTCGCCCCAATTAACGTCTGACAAAAACTGCCTCACCCCGCCGTGCAGAATTGGCCCGCGGAGGACGTGTCCGACGGCTTAGATGCCCTCGGCGGTGGTCTTGTAGGGCGCGTCGGTCTTGACGAAGCCGCGCTCGTCGAGCTGCACGCCGGCCACATCGCAGCCCAGGTCCTTGGTGAACGGGCGGCGGCCGACGGCGACGATCAGCTTGTCGAAGCTCATCGTCTGCTTCTTGCCGTCCTGCTCGTATTCGACCGTGACGTCCTTCTTGCCGGCCTTGGCGCCCAGCACCTTGGCGCCGAACTTGAACTCCAGGCCCTGCTTGGTGAGCTGCTTCAGGCCCTCCTTGGCGATGGCCTGGTCAACCATCGGCAGGAAGCCCGGCAGGGCTTCGAGGATGGTGGTCTTGGCGCCGAGGCGCGACCACACGCTGCCCAGCTCGACGCCGATGACGCCGGCGCCGATGATGCCAAGCGTGCCCGGCACCGCGTCGAACTCGAGCGCGCCCCAGGAATCGACGATACGGTCCTTGTCGATCGGCGCGATCTTCAGGTTCACCGGCTCCGAGCCGCTGGCGATGACGATGTGCTTGGCGGTGAAAGTGTCTTCCTTGCCGTCGTGCGCCTTGTAGCCGACCTTGCCGCCACCGAGCAGCTTGCCGAAGCCGAACAGGCCGGTGACCTTGTTGCCCTGGAACAGCATCTTGACGCCGCCGGAGTTGGCCTTGCTCACGGCGACACGGCGCTCCTGCATCTTCTTCAGATCGAGCTTGACCTCGCCCACGCCGATGCCATGCACGGCGAACTCGTGCTGGGCCTTGTGGTACAGCTCGGAGGATTCGAGCAGGGCTTTGGACGGAATGCAGCCGGCGTTGAGGCAGGTGCCGCCGAAGGAATTGGTGCCATCGGTGTTGACCCAGCTGTCGATGCACAGCACTTTCATGCCGAGCTGGGCGGCACGGATGGCCGTGGGGTAGCCGGCGGGACCGCCGCCGATGACGATGACGTCGTAGTTTTCGCTCATTTCCTGGTTCCGTTCCTGGGCCTGGATGGGGGACGCACGCAGCGGGCCGATTGGCGCGCACTTTACCGCAAAAGCGCCCCCCGGCGCCCGGTCCGGCCGGGGATTCCGGGCCTACTGGTAGCCGCGGATTTCCTTGAATACAGCGCTCAGGCTGGTGCCGGTAGCATCGAACACCCGCCCCCCGGTGAGCTCCGCCAGGGACTTCATTTCATCCATGTCGGCGTCGCCGAACATGATGGTGAACACTGGGATGTCCTGGGCGGTGTCTGGCAGGTTCTGGTACCACTGGCGGAACTGCTCGAGCGTGCTGCCGCTGCTGCTCTCGCCGTCGGTCATCAGCACGATGCTGGGGTAGTAGCCAGGCTGCGCCTTGCGGTCCTTCAGCGCCTGTTCGTAGGTGGCGCGCAAGGCGTCGTAGATGGCCGTACCGCCGCGCGGCTGCAGGCCGTTGACGAAGTCCTCGAAGCGCTCGCGGGTCTTGTCATAGCCCGGCGCACCGGCGAAGTCCACCGCCAGATGGTCGACGATGTGGCTGTCGAAGGTGGTCACGTCCACCCGCTCGCGCGGCAGGAAGCGGGCGTAGCGCCCGGCCAGGCTGGTCTGGTCGGAACCGGACAGCAGGTGCAGCGCCGCCTTCAGCTCGTCCATGCGGTGCTCCTGCGCCATCGAGCCCGACACGTCGAGCACAAAATAGGAATGAGCCGGCAGGCGTACCTGGCTCTGGTAGGCGTCCAGCACCGCGTCGACCAGGGCCGGCTGGGCCGGCTCGGGCAGCGGCCTGAAGGTCTTGCCCTCCAGCTCGCGCGGCAGGCGCACGCCCTGCGCCACCGGGCGCCGCCAGGTATGGGCGACGATGTCCTGCTGGGTCTTGGCGCTGCGCAGGAAGGCGACCAGCTTTTCGTATTCGACCTTGCGCGCCGGGTTGATCAGCATCAGCGGGTAGTCGGCGACCACGGCGCCGTCGCGCGGGTGGATCACTTCCAGCGGCGTGCTGATCTGTCCGGCGGCATTCAGGTTCAGCACCACCGCCTCATAGTTGATCATGCCGTCGAGGCGGTTCTCCTGCTTGACGTACATCTCGGCCAGCCAGTGCGGATTGCCGCCGAGCACCCGGGTGCCGGAGAACAGCTGCTTGAGCTTGGGCAGGTCCAGGTCTTCCGGGCGTGGGTGCGCCTCCTTCGCAGTGGCCAGGCCGGCCGAGAACAGCGCCGCCAGGCCCAGGTCGGACACCACCGGGCTGGTCATGCCCAGGGCCAGCTCGTCGCGGGCCACGACGTGGGCGATCTCGTCCCAGCTCGGCGGGTGCTTATCCCAACCCAGGTCCTCGGCGCGCGGCTTCTTCAGCGCGAACACCACCGGCGACAGCATGATCTTGTCGCTGCCGTAGATGCGCTGCGGCACGTTCAGATGCAGGTAGAAGCCGCTGGCGGGCCAGGCGAAGTCGGCGGCGGTGGCGCCGCTGTTGCGCAAGCGGTCCGCCATCTCCACGGTGCCGGCGTAGTCGAAACGGATGCGGCGCCCGATCGCGGCCTCCATCGGCTTCTGCAAGAACTCGAGATCCTTGAGGCCGTTGCTGGCGAGGATCACCAGCTCGTCCCCACTCACCCCGCTGCCGCCGCCGCGCGGCGGGGCCGACTTGCCGCAGCCGGCGAGCAAACCGGCGGCGAGGCAGAGAATGGCCAGGAAACCACGGATCGGGGTAGCGGAAAAAAAGGACATCGCACCGCGCGGAAACGGATGGAATGGGCGCGAGTTTACACGCCGCCGCCGGCATCGGATGTGATGGGCGCCGCTACCGGCGCGCGGCTGCCTCGCCCTCAGATTCCAGTGGCGTGCAGGGCGTCGCCGGCCGCGATCGGGTCACGGGTGCGGCTGAACACCTCCAGCCACTGCTCGTAGGCCTGCATCTTCCCTTCCTTCCAGGGGTGGTAGCCGGGGATGTAGTAGGCCAGGTAGTGCGGGATCACCGGCATATACAGGCCACCCGGGCTGTACAGCCACCACAGCCCCCGAGCCCAGATCCTGGTGCGCTGCCAGAAGCCGAAGCCGTCGACCTTGAGCATGTGGCGCATGATCAGGAATGTGTGCAGCGGGAACAGCATGGACACGTAGAGCATGGTGAGGATGCGCACGAAGTAGCCGGCCTTCGCTACCTTGGTCAGCACGTCGAACGCCACCGCCTTGTGCTCGATCTCCTCCACCGCGTGCCAGGCGTACATGGCGCGGATGCGCGGGTCGGCATGCTCCAGCACTTCGCGGCGGTGGAAGAAGCTGTGCGCCATGATCGCAGTCATGTGCTCGGCGGCAGCGGTCTGCCCCAGGGTGAAGCTGCGCGGCATGATGCGGCGGATGCGGGCGAGGATGTTGCGGGTCTGCTCCTCGATCCGGTCGACCTGGATGCCCTGCTGCTTCAGGCGGTCGTTGAACTGGGTGTGCACCATGCCATGCGCGCCTTCCTGGCGCATGAAGTCCTTCACCTCCTGTTGCAGCTGCGGGTCGGTGATGCGCTCGCGGTAGTCGCGCACGCAGGTGATGAAGAACTTCTCGCCCTCCGGGAACAGCGTCGACATGGCGTCGAAGAACCGGGTCTTGAACGGATCGCCGCCGAGCCAGTACTTCGGGATGTCGCCGTTCAGGCCGAAGTCCAGGTTCTGGCGCGGCACGATCGAATAATGGCTGGGCTTGGGGCTGCTGCCGTCGGCACTCATGGACCGCTCCTCAGGTTCTCTTGGGTCCACTCTAGGCGGCCGGCCGCCACCCGGCTATGACCGGGGGCGACGCTAGGGAACATTTTGCGACAACACAAAACCCTGTCGCATCAAGCACTAAACCAGCTTTGTTCGCCTATTGCTGGATTTTCTCGTACCCCACCCGGTGCACCCAGGAGCCGCGGTCCTCATAGGGCATGGTGACGCAGCTTTGGCCGGGCAGCGTATCCGAACCCGGCCCGATCACGCCGGACAGGGAGCAGATCTGGCTGCGCGGGTGGACCCGCTGCGCCTTGGCCAGGTCGGCCGGGGTCAGCGCCGCGCCGCCGTTGTATTGGGCCGCCAACCTTTGCAGGGCGGTGTCCAGCGCCGCTTGCATCACCGTGTCGCGATCGCGGCCGTCGCTGTAGTCGCGGTTGAGCGCCAACCCCGAGCTGGACGGATCGAGCACGCGCAGCACCAGGTTGTCCATCGCGCTCATGTCGAAGACGTGGCTGCCGACGCCGGACTCGCGCGAGTACACCGTCTCGCCGGTGGTGCTGTCCACCACCAGGGTCTTCAGCGGCGCGAACAGCTCGTCGCGCAGCGCCACCACGTAGGCGTCGAACACCGTCGCCGCCGGACCGTCGGTGGCGTTGGGGTTGTTGATGTCCAGATTCGGGCCGAAGGCGCTGTGATCCCAGCCGATGATCAGGTCCAGCGCGGCCTTCTCGGTGTCGTCGAGCTTCTGGGCGGCGCTGCGGCGGAAGGCCTGGATCACCGGCAGATAGCTGCGCGCGCGATGGTCGGTGGTGCCGACATGCTGGTCGATCGCCGCCAGGTCGCTGAAACTCCAGTCGCTGCGCGTGCCGAGCAGGTCGAGGATGGTGGTGACGCGCTGCCCCGGACCGCCGGGACGCGAGGTGTCGCCCAGACCCTCGCCGTCGAGCCAGCCGAACGCCGGCTTGGTGTTCCAGTTGGCGAGGTAGCCCTGCGGCGGATCGATATCGTGCGGCAGCGACTCGAAGGACAGGTTCGGCCCAAAGTCGAACGCCCCGGTGCCGGGCGAAGGCAGGCGCATGTCGGTGCCGCCCGGCCGCTGCGGGAACAGGCCGGGGTGGAAATAGCCGATGTGGCCGTCGCGGGTGGCGACGGTGACGTTTTCGTTCCAGGTGACCAGCTTCGCCCCGGCGAGGAAATCGGCGAAGGAATGCGCCCGGTTCCACAGGCGGATGCCCTCGATGGTGTCGATCTCGTGCTGGAACATGGCGTATTGCACGCTGCGCGCCATGCCGGCGGTGTCGTCGCGCGCCACGATGGGGCCGTGCACGGTGCGACAGATCTGTCCGCTCTGGCTGAGAATCGGCAGCCCAACCGGGATGCCTTCGGCCGCGGCGCGGTAGTTGAAGGTCTCGTTACGGCAGCTCATGTCCTGCCACTGGCTGTCGTGCAGGTACTGGTTGGCCTTGCAGGTGCCGGCGGCCTGTTGCGCGGTGGAGCAGATGGTCTCGATGAAGCTGTCGATGGTCTTGCTGTAACCGGTGGTCAGGCCCCAGGCAATGTCCGGGGTGTAGCCGATGCCGACCACCGGCAGCAGCGGCACCGAGACGCCGCGCGCGTCGTAGCCGCCGCCGTGCACCTCGTATTCCACCAGCAAGGTCGGATAGCTGTAGCCGAGCTGCGGGCCGCTCAGCAGCAGGGTGCCGTGATCCCTGGTGCGCGAGGGCCCGAGCGCGTAGGCATGCGAGCCGCCGTGCAGGTGGCGGCGCAGGTACTCCAGCGCCTCGACCACGCCCAGCACGGCCTGGCGTACCGCCGCGGCCTTCTGCGTCAATCGACGCGGCGGCGCATGGCCGGCCGCGATGGACTTGCCGCCCGCCGGAGCGCGCGCCAGCGGCAGCGGGATCGAACCGAGCAGCGCGCAGGGCTGGGGCGTGGCCGCGTCGCCGGTGCCGTCGCCCTTCCACAAAGTCTCCGGCAGGCCAACCGCCCACTGCGCCATCTGCGCCAGCACCGCGTCGCGTCCGCCGGGCGCATCGGCCTGGTTGGAGAAAGTGCCGTCGCCGCGCGGGACGGTGGTGACGGCCTTGGGGTCCTCCAGCCACACCAGGTCCTTGAACGCCTTGAGGCCTTCATCGGGCGAGCCATACTGCTGCTGCAGCAGCTTGAGCATGCGGATGTTGCGGAACTCGTTGCCGCCCTCGGCGGCGACGAAGCGGGTGATATAGACGCCCGCGGCCAGCACGTCCTTGATCGTGAACGCCTCGGGCAAGGTGGTCAGCAGGCCGTACTCGGCCGGCAGCTTGGTCGGATCGCCGAGCACCGCGTTGCGCCAGGCATTGGCACCGTCGACATAGCCCTGCACCGCGTCCTTGGCGTCCTGGCTCAAGCGGTTAAAGAAGGCGTTGTACTCGTCGTCGCTGTAGCTCAGCGTGCGCTGCTGGATATCGGCGGGAATGGCGCCGCAGCCGGTCAGCTCGCCCATGCGGCCCTCGCCCATGCGCCGCACCGCGTCCATCAGGAACAGGCGATCCTGCGCCACCGCATAGCCGACGCCGTAGTACAGGTCATGCACGTTGCCGGCATAGACGATGGGCACGCCAAAGTTGTCGCGGTAGATCTCGACACCGGCCAGCGGCGAGCTCGGCGAGCCCGGCTTGCTGCCCAGTGCGCCGGGCTTGGCGCCGAAGCTCCAGTACAGCGCACGCTGGTCGTCGACGTGCGCACCGAAGTCCGCCGGATTGCCGGTGGCCGTGCCGAGCGCTTCGCCGGTGACACTGAAGAAACCAGACTGGCCCGGCGGCAGCACATTCTCCGCTTTGAGCGCCAGCTGATCGGGCGGCGTCGGCGTGGTGCCGCCCGCGCCGCCGTTGCCGCCGTTCACCGCGCTGGAGCTGCCGCAGGCCGCCAGCGCCGCCGTGGCGCCCAGCAGGAATGCCGTGCCGATCTTCCTCATGTTCTCCCCCTGAGCCGCTGATTTGTTGTCTCAACCATCTACGCTACCCGTTCGCCCCGAGTAGATCCGAAGGATCGTATCGAGGGGGTGTCGCAAGCCCCCTCGATACGTCCGCTGCGTGGACACTCGGGGCAAACGGGTATCTAAGGCGTCGCGTTCCCCGGCCTGCTGCGGAAGGCGCTCGGCGACATGCCGGCCCAGCGGCTGAAGGCGCGGGTGAAACTGCGCCGGTCGGAGAAGCCGAGCCGCTCGCTGATCGCCTCGATGCTCAGCGACTCGTCCTGCAGCCAGTCCGCCGCCTTGCGAAAGCGCGCCCTGGCCTGAAGCCCGGCATAGCCCTGCCCTTCGTCCTGCAGCCGGCGCTGCAAGGTGCGATGGTGCAGGCCCAGGGCCTCGGCCATGCGCTCGATGCCCTGCCCCAGCAAATCCGGCTGCTGGGCGAAGGTCTGTTCGATCAGGGCGACCACGCTGTCCGGCACGACGCTCTTGGGCAGGCGGGTGAGCTGACGCTGCACGCGGTATTCGGCCTGGCGGTGCAGCGCCGGGAAGGCCCCTTCCAGCGGCACGTCGAGCAGGCCACGGTCGAAGACCAGGGCGTATTGCGGCTGGTCGAACGCGATCTCGATGCCGAAATAGCGGTCATAGGCCTCTGCATAGGGCGGCGCGGGGTGACGCAGGCACAGCCGCCCGAACAAGGCGCGCTCGCCCAGCAGGGTGCGGCCGAACTTGAAGATCGAGGCGAAGGTGGACTCGGTGAAGTACACCGCCGGCACCACCGCCGCCCCTTCGAACTCCAGCAACAGCCAGGCCTCCCCGCCGTGCTCTTCCAGGCGCACGTTCAGCGCCGGATTGATCAGCTCGCGCACCCAGTCGAACACCCGCAGGGTATCGCGCAGGGTGGAGCTGGTGGTGAGGAAGGTGCCGATGTCCGGCATGTACTCGAAGGCGAAGGTTTCGCCGAGCACGAAGGGATAGTGGTGCTGCCGCGCCCGCGCCACGCAGGCTTCCATCACCTGCTGCAGCTGCGACGGGATCACCGTGGTGCTTTCCAGGTGGATCAGGTCGGTGGCGATGCCGTGCTCGCGGAAAATCGGCTCGATGTTGAAGCCGCATTGCGCCGCCGCCTTGATCCAGTTCGGCAAGGTCAGGAAGGGAATCGGGGCGCTGTAGGGCGGGCGGCTCATGCGCTCAGTATGCCGTAGCAGGAGGCCGGCGCAGACCGGTAATTTTGACTTCCCGATCGTCAGCGCGCGCGGCGCTTGTCCCCCGCCCCGGCGCGCGCTTCAATAGCCGTGTGAAATCCGACCACGCGCCGCAGAATCCGCATGCCGGCCCCGCCTACCTGCCCGGCGGGCGCAGCCGTTTCGCCGAGCCCCTGCGCCGCCGCATGGAGGCCGCGGTGATCGGCCTCACTTCCGGCGCCGGCGCGCCGCGCGTGAACTTCCTCGAGCCGCCCGGCGATCCCGGCCTGTTCGGCCCGGACTCGGTGTGCTGGCGGGTGCACGCCGACTTCGCCGTGATGATCACCGGCGGTGTCAGCGCGCTGCTGCTGCAGGCCCTGCACCCGCTGGCCCTGGCCGGCGTCTGGGACCACTCCAATTTCCGCGAGGACATCCTCGGCCGCCTGCGCCGCACTTCCGCCTTCGTCGGCGGCGTGACCTTCGCCAGCCATCGCGACGCGCAACTGCTGATCGAACGGGTGCGCGGTATCCACCGGCGTGTCGTCGGCCAGGCCGAGGACGGGCGGCCGTATGCCGCCGCCGACCCCGACCTGCTGACCTGGGTGCACGTGGCCGAGCACTCCAGCTTCCTGCGCTCCTGGCAACGCTACGGCACCCGGCGGCTGGGCCCGGCCGAGCAGGATCGCTACTACGCCGAAACCGCCGCGGTGGCGGAACTGCTCGGCGCGCGCGCGGTGCCGAAGTCGGCGGAGGCGGTCGAGCAGTACTTCCAGGCGATGCGCCCGCAACTCGCCTGGGATCACCGCGCCCGCGAAGTGCACCGCATCCTGTTCGCCACTCGCGCGCCGAACGCGGCGATCGCGCCGTTCGGCCAGCTGTTCCTGCATGCCGGAGAAGACCTGCTGCCGGACTGGGCCCAGGCCATGATGGAGCTGAAGCCGCGTTCCGCCGGGCGCCGCGCCCTGCTGCACTCCGCCGTGCGCGCCATCGCCCCGGGTTTCCGCTGGGCGCTGCGCAACGGTGCCGCGGGACGGGCGAAACTCAGGACGCGGACGGCAGGCTGAGCGCTCAGTAACGCGTGGCGCGCAGGTCCTTTTCCAGGCGCACCGCGTCTTCCACGCCGCGATAGTAGCCGGCGATGCGCTCGGTTTCGGCGTAGCCGCCACTGCGATAGAACGCACGAGCCGCCTCCCTCCCGGCGCCGGTCCCGACGCGGATGCGCTCGATGCCGGCGGTACGCGCCACCGTCTCCAGCCAGGCCACCAGCGCCGCCGCCATGCCGCGGCGGCGCCGCGCCGGCTGCACGGCGAGCAGCAGCAGGTGGGCGGTCCGGTCGTCATAGCGCATGATGCCGAAGGCCAGCAGGCTGCCGCCCTGGTGGATCACCGCGACATTGGTGGCGCGGTCGCGGATGCTGCGCAGCACCCGCGTCGCCGTCCAGCCCCAGCCAAGCCCGCGCTCGATGTAGTCGCGCGACATCCGCGCGATGGCGGTGGCATCGGCATGGCGGGCCAGGCGGATCACGTAGTCCGAGATCATGGCCCAGCATAGCGAAAGCGCCTGGTCCGGCCCAGTACGGCACCGTGCTCAGCCAAAGCTGATCCCGCCAAGCGAGGCGCGCACCGCCTGCTCCAGCGGCGTGCGCGGCTCGCTGCCGAGCAGGGACAGCAGGCGGCTGTTGTCCAGGCGCAGCGGCTCCCGCCACAGGTAGCGCATCTCCACCATCTCGCGCAGCAGGGTGCTGAACGGCGCCAGCAGCGGCAGCAGCGGCCAGGGGAAGCCGCGCACCGGCAGGCGCGGCCGGCCGCTGGCGCGGCGGATCGCTTCGACCATCTGCGTGCCGTCGGCGTCCCAGTGGCCGGCGAAGTGCACGCTCTCGAAATCCTCCAGCCGCTGCTCCACCTCGAGCAGGCGCACTATCGCCTCGGCCACGTCCGGCAGGTAAGCCCAGGCGTGGCCGACGCCGCGCCGGCCCGGATAGGTGATGGCCTTGACCACGCTCTTGCCACCGAGCAGGCCGCTGCCGAACCAGTTGTTGCCCGCGCGCGGGCCGAAGAAATCGCCGGCCCGCACCACCAGCGCGCGCACGCCCTCGCCGGCCGCTTGCTGCAGGCGCTGCTCCATCCGCACGCGGATGCGGCCCTTGCGCGTGCGCGGCTGCTGCGGCGAGGACTCGGCCAGCACCGGAAAGGTCTCCGGGCCGTAGTTGTAGATGGTGCCGGGCAGCACCACGCGGGCGCCGGCGGCGGCCGCCGCGGCGATGCTGTTCTCCAGCATCGGCAGCACCAGCTTGTCCCAGTCGCGGTAGCCCGGCGGATTCACCGCGTGGACCAGCACCGCGCAGCCTTCGGCCGCGCGGCGCACATCCGCCGCGTTCATCGCATCACCGGCGATCCAGGCGACCGGATTCGGCTCCGCCACCGCCGCCTGCGGCTTGCGCGCCAGGGCGCGCACCTGCCAGCCGTGGCGCCGCAGCGCCGCCACCATCTCGCCGCCGATGCCGCCGTTGGCGCCCACCACCAGAGCCGTCTTCGCCGTGTTCATTGCCGCATCTCCTGTCGGGATGCGGGCATTGTCGGCGGCTGCCGGCCTATATGGAATTCTCTAAATTCGTCGACCGGCTATACATTTTTGCATGATCCTGGACCGTGTTCAGAACTCGGTCCAGGCATCGCCGGCAGCCTTGGCCAGGGTCAGGCCGCGGCGGCC
>CAYWPB010000107.1:0-10524 GCA_964458725.1 uncultured Nevskia sp.
CCGAGGTTGGTGTTGGGGCCGTAGAGCATGAAGAAGTTGGGGAAGCCGGCGACGCTGACGCCGAGATAGGCTTCGGCGCCGTGGTTCCACAGCGCGCGCAGCGACTGACCCTCGGCGCCCTTCAGGTCCATCGGCGCCAGGAACTGCGAAGCGGCGAAGCCGGTACCGTAGACGATGATGTCGGCGTCGCGCAGGCTGCCATCCTCGGTCTTGACGCCGTCGGTGGTGATCTCGCTGATGCGCTCGGTGACCACCTCGACGTTGGGGCGGGCGAGGGCGCGCAGCCAGTCATTGGAGAGTAGGGTGCGCTTGCAGCCCACCGGAAAGTCCGGCGTCAGCTTGCGGCGCAGCGCGGGGTCGCGCACCTGCGCCAGCATCAGCACTTTGGCCATCAGCCGCAGCACGCCGTCGGCCAGGCCGCTGAGCAGGCCGCGCTGGATCATCGAAGAGGCGAGGAACTCGATCACCCAGAAGATGCGCCGGCGGTCGAGGTCGTAGACCAGCGGAAAGGTCTTCAGCAGCCAGCGCTCGAAGCCGTTGAAGGCGCGGTCGAACTTGGGGATGCACCAGCCGGGCGAGCGCTGGAACAGGTACAGCCTGCCGGCCTGCTTGACTAGCTCCGGCACGAACTGCACGGCGCTGGCGCCGCTGCCGATCACCGCCACGGTCTTGCCGCTGAAGTCGCAGGCATGGTCCCAGCGCGCCGAGTGGAAGGCCTTGCCGGCGAAATGCTGCATGCCGGGAATGTCCGGATAGGCCGGGCGGTGCAGCTGGCCCACGGCCGAAACCAACATCTCGGCCTCGGCGGTCTCGCCGTCGCTGAACGCCACCGTCCACAGGCCGCGCGCCGCGTCGTACTCGGCGCCGGCCACTTCCTTGCCGAAGCGGAAGTGGCGCTCCAGGTCGAACTTGCGCGCGACGTGGCGCTGGTACTCGAGGATCTCGGCCTGGCCGCCGTAGCGGCGCGACCAGGGGTAGTGCGGCTCGAAGCTGAAGGAGTACAGATGCGAGGGCACATCGCAGGCGGCGCCCGGATAGGTGTTCTCGCGCCACACGCCGCCGCCCGCTGCGGCCTTCTCGTAAATGGTGAAGGACTCGATGCCCGCCTGTTTCAGGTAGTAGCCGGTACCCAGGCCGGCAAAGCCGCCGCCGATGATGGCGATGCGCGGGCTGCGGTGGGTGGCGCTGGCGTCGGGCATGGCGGGCCGCTGTTTTTTCCTGAGAATGGCGCCACGCTACGAAAACCGCGGGCCGCTGTAAATGCCCCATCCGGACAGTACCGCTTCCGGAACTCACAAACACCTGTCCGCAATGCGCATGGCCGGCCCGGTGCCGGGTGGTGGTAATCTGACGGACGGGCTGCCGGCGTCAGTCCTGATTGTACCGACCAGATCCGCTTCGAGCGGGCGTTGCACAAAATACTTGATGTGCAAGGAGGAGTACGGCATGCGTTCAGGGACGCTGCGGGGATGTGTCGTCCGCGGACTGGCAGGGATGATGGTGCTGGGGTGGGCGCTTGCCGCCACGCCGGTACGGGCGCTGGATTTCGACTTCAAGCCGCCCCTGGCCGGCGACCCGGTGAAAGGGGTGCTCAATACCACTTTCACCGCGGGCATCGGTGTGCGCACGCAGAGCCCGAGCCTCAACTTGATCCCCAAAGGTGTGGTCAATCCCGACGTGTGCGCGCCGCCCTACCAGAGCTGCCAGGGCCTGTTCCGTACCCAGACGTTTCCGGCGCAGCACCTGACCGCCGCTCCCGGCGCGTTCAGCAGCAACGGCGACCAGGGCGACCTCAATTACGGCCACAAGGGCGCGATCTTTCAGGCTCCGCTCAAGCTCACCTCGGACCTGACGCTGACTTACGGCAACTTCGGCGTCTTCGCCCGCGCCCTGTATTTCTACGACGTCGTCAATAACGACTTCACCGAGACCCATCCCAACGAGATCACGCCGCAGAACTACAAGAGCGTGGGCCGCGTCGGCACCACGCTGCCGGCGCTGACCAACGTGATCGGCGCGCCCTGCGCCGCGATCTCGCCGGGCGTGTCGGGCCTGCTGCAGCCGGTGCTGAGCCAGCTGCAGCCGATCCTGGTCGGGGCCAACCTGCCGACGCCGGTGCTGAATACCAACTCGGTGTGCGGCCGCTTCTACGGCAAGGGCGGCTACGTGCGCAGCAAGCGGACCGACGGCGAGGAGCTGGCCCAGCTCGGCACCAACCTGCAATACCTGGACAGCTATTTCTTCGGAAAGCTGCCGCTGTGGGGCGAGCGCGAGCTGACCTTCAAGATCGGCCGCCAGCTGGTCAACTGGGGCGAGAGCACCACCCTGGTGCTGGGCAGCATCAACTCCTCCAATCCGGTCAACGCCAACAACTTCTACCGCATCGGCAACCAGGTCGAGGAGGACTTCGTCCCGATCAACATGGTCGACCTGTCGTTCACGCCGATCGACAACCTCAGCGTCGAAGGCTACTACCAGCTGGAGTGGAAGCCGATCGAGGCGCCGACGCCGGGCAGCTACTTCTCCGACATCAACGTCGGCACCAACTTCACCGGCCGCTCGCTCAACGCCAGCTTCGGCCAGACCGCCGAGGACCCGGCCTGCCTGGGCAAGTTGTTGGATAACGTGCTGTCGGCGCTGACCCCGACCTGCAGCACCATCCAGCGCATCCCCGACTGGGAGCCGCGTACCAGCGGCCAGTACGGCATCAAGCTGGACTACTACTCCGACAGCTTCAACAACGGCACCGACTTCGCGCTGTACTTCGAGAACTATCATTCGCGCCTGCCGTACGCCAGCCTGTTCTCGGCCTATCCGAGCTGCGCCTACGATTCGGGCAACAAGCTCCACAACAACGCAACCAACGTCGTGGACCTGCTGCGGGACTGCCCGGACTTCCCGGCATTCCATGCCGGCGCGGACGTGACCCAGGCCACCTCCAGCGCCCTGCAGGTGGAGACGGCCAGGTTTGTGCTGGAGTACCCCCAGGACATCCACCTCATCGGCGCCAGCTTCAACACCACCGTCGGCAGCTACTCGATCCAGGGCGAGGTGGCGTACCGCCCGAACAAGCCGATGCAGGTCGACGCGCACGACCTGGCCTTCGCCGCCCTCGGCTCGCAGGGCACGCGCTGCGGCCAGCCCGGCATCAACTGCCTGACCAGCACGGTTGGTCTCGGCTTCGGGCCGGATGGCGGCACCCAGCTCTACGGCAACAGCAATGCCGTGGACCGCAACGGCAATGCCTACGTCACTGACACCTTCGATCTGGTGGTGGGCCATGCGCCGGGCGCGCAGCGCGCCTTTCCCAACTTCGTCATCCCCTATCGCGGCGGCGTGGTCGGCCAGAACACGCCCTGCTTCCCGCAGAAGGGCAGCGCGGACGAGGCGATCCACGGCTTCAGCGGCTTCGACCACCCGTACTATGCGTACGACCGGAACAGCCCCTGTTACATCCAGGGCTACCAGCGCATGCAGGACTTCCAGTTCAACCTGGGCGCGACCAAGGTGCTCGGCGCCACCGACAACCCGATCGGCGCCGACCAGATCATCCTGGTCTACGAGGCCGGCGCCGAGTACGTGCCGTTCCTGCCGCGCACCGATGAGCTGGTGTTGCAGGGCCCGAACTCCACCAGCGGCCCCACCGCCGGCGCCGACGGTTCCGGTGCCGACCTGTCGCGCACCGCCTGCTCCAACATCCCGGACTGCTCCTGGGGCGCCGACGGCCTGCGCTTCAATCCGCACCAGCAGGACCATTCCGGCTATCCCACCTACATCTCGTGGGGGTACCGCGTGGTCGGCCTGCTCAGCTATGAGCAGATCCTGCCGGGCCTGACGCTCAAGCCCTTCCTGCTGTATTCGCAGGACGTGGGCGGCATCTCGCCGGGCCCGGCCGGCAACTTCGTCAAAGGCCGCAAGAGCATGGATGCGCTGTTCGAGTTCCGCTACCACCAGGACCTGTCGCTGGGCCTGGGTTACCAGTGGTACTGGGGTGGCGGTGTTTACAACACGCTGTCGGACCGCGACTTCGCGCAGGCTTACCTGAAGTATCAGTTTTGAACGGCAGTGGTCAGTTGTCAGTGATTAGTTGTCAGTGAAAAGCAAATGCCGCAGCGCTTTACTGACCACTAGCAACCGACAACCAGCTACTGCTTATCCGCGTAGCGCGACAGATAGGCCACCATCGCGTACAGCGCCTCGTCGCGATACGCCGGCGTGATCTCGCCGTGCCGGAACACCGAGTGGCGGAAACAGGTGGTGCCGATGTCGATCGCCAGGGTCGCCACGTCCGGTTCCCGCGGCACGCTGATGCCGACGGTGTCGAACAACCGCCGCGTCAGCGAGCCGAGGTGCTGGATGGTGATCTCCTGCGCGCGGTAGCTCTCGTCGCTGACCGGGCCGCCGAGGATCAGCAGTCGTGCCACCGGGTTGGCGTTGTGGAAGGCGGCGGCGTGGGTCAGCAGCACCCGTGCCGCCTCGCGCCAGGGCAGGCCCTGCGCCACCACCGGCGCGGCCTCGCGCACCAGGGTTTCTTCCAGCTTGGCCAGGCAGCGGCGCAGCAGCTCGTTGAACACCGCATAGGGTGTGGGGAAGAACTTGTAGATGGTGGCGCGCGGATAGCCCAGGCGTTCGGCCAGCAGGGGAATCGAGAACCCGCCGAGGCCGGCTTCAAGCAGCAGCACCTCGGCTTCCTCCAGCACCCGCTCGAAGCGGTCCTTGGCCCGCTGCTGCAGCGGCTGGCGGGCCAAGGCATCCTGGCTAAGCAATTGATTCATAGGTGAAGAATAGCAATTGACAGAAAAAGTGACAAGTGTTACTTTTTAATAAACCAACAAATGTCGCTTCTTGCCGGAAGAAGCGCGCATGCCCGGCGCCTGTGCCGGCGACCGGGACAACAGGGAAGCGGATGCGGCCTGCCGCAACGACTTCCGGGATCAGGAGGAGAGCGTGATGCAAGTGCGGCAGATCGGCGCGGCGGTTCTGGGTTCGGTGCTTTTGCTCTCCGCCTGCGGCGGCAGCTACAGCGGCGCGCCGCTGACCGGCGGCGGCAGCGGCAACAGCAGCGGCGGCAATACCACCGGCCAGAGTTTCGGCAACGCGCAGGACTTCTTCGCCGCGCGGGTGGAACCCAATCTGAGCTTCTGCCGCACCTGCCATGTCCCCGGCGGCGTGGCCGACACGCCCGGCACCAGTGCTGCCACCCAGGGCAACCTGTTCCTGCTCTCTCAAAACGGCAGCGACGACTACGCCAAAGTGCTGGCGGCCTGGACGGCGCTGGGCAAGGGCGTGGACAGCAACAAGCTGCTGACCAACCCTTCCGACCCGGCGCAGAACCATACCGGCGGCCAGCCCTGGCCCACGACCAGCCAGGCCTATGCGGCGATGAAGGTGGTGCTGGGCTGCTGGGACAATCCCGACAACTGCGCCGCCCTGCTCGGCGGCGCCGGCAGCGGCCCGGTGGCGCAGCAGCAGCCGTTGCTGGGCAGCGCGCGTGGTGGCCACGCCTGGGACGATTTCTGCGCCGGCAAGCCGGATGACACGGTGTTGCCGGACGATCCGCGCACCCTCGTCGTGCCGGGCGTGAACCACAACAAAGCGGTCTACATGAACGCGTACTGGCAGACCTGCCAGGCCGACGATAAGCCGGCCAACTGCGGCGAGCAGCGGGCGCGCGTGGCGCGCGGCTATCCGCTGATCGCCGGGGCGGGGCAGGTCGGTGCCGGCACTTTCTTCTCCGGCTCCTCGTCCACCACCAGCTACTCCATCCCGGCCAGCAGCTACAACACGATGTGGCAGGTCTGGGGCCTGCAGTCGCGGCCGGACAACTTCGATCAGCTCGCCGCCGAGCGCTGGGGCACAGCGCTGAGCCCGACGCGCAACCCGTATCCGCTGCCGGGGGAGGATCCGAACAAGACCAATGGCGGCAGCGGCCAGTTGCCTGAGGCGCTGACCCAGCTGCGCAACGCCGACGGCACCTGGACCGGCAACGTCAACGTCACCTGCAGCATCTGCCACGGCGGCCAGGTCGGCACCGGCCACGACGGGGGGCCGGGGCCGATCTACGGCAGCAACAGCCTGTCCGACATCACGGTGTTCTTCACCGATCTGGCGGCGATCGCGCCGGCGCAGTCGGCGCTGTCGGTGATCTCGCAGAACAAGGTGCGCGGCACCGGCAACATCACCAACTTCCAGCTGTTCGGCCTGCTCACCCTGAGCGTTCCGAACGAGCTGCTGTACTACCCGACCCTGCAGACCCAGCCCTCCACCGGCACCGAGGATCCGCCGGTGTGGTGGAACCTGGGCCACCGCCCGAGCAAGTTCTACGACGGCGGCCAGGTGACCGATTCCAAGCGCATCGAGCTGTCGTTCCATTTCCAGGGCTTCCCCGGCAACATCGACCTGACGCCGGGCGAGAACTGGATCAAGGCGCACCAGCAGGATGGCGACGCCTGGCTGAGCTCGCTGAAGGCGCCGCTGTGGCCCTATGGCACCTGCTCCAACGCCGACGGCACCCCGGGCCCGAACGACAGCCCCAACTGCATCAACGCGCCGCTGGCGGAGCAGGGCGCGGTGCTGTTCCACAGCAAGAACCTGTGGGCCGCCGACCTCAACAATCCGGTGCCCAAGCCCGACGGCGGCAACGGCTCCTGCGCCTCCTGCCACGGCGCCTACTCGCCGCGCTACGTCAACGACAGCACTTATCTCGATACGCCGGCGCTCGAGGGCATCGCCGCCTACATCGTGCCGGAGAACGTCATCGCCACCGATCCGGCGCGCCTCAACGGCAACAGCCAGATCGTGTCCAATGCCGCGCGCCACGACTGGTTCGCCTACGCCGACGGTCCCTACAACGACGCCGGCATCCCGATCTGCGCCGACCAGAACGACACCGCGCTGCGCGGCAGCCGCGCCCTCGGCTACCTGGCGCCGCCGCTGTACGGCGTCTGGGCCACTGCGCCGTACTTCCACAACGGCGCGGTGCCGAATGTGTGGGAGGTGCTCAAGCCGTCCGACCGCAAGCCGCTGTGGCGGCGCCTGTCCAACACCGCGCGCGCTGACCAGGCCGGCAAGGTCGTGATGGGTTTCGACTCGACCCTGGCCACCGGTTACGACCCGGTGAAACTGGGCTGGAAGTACGACGCGCTGAACTGCGGCGACGCCGGTACCGTGCCGGTGCTCGACTGCAGCCCGACACCGGGCGGCAACACCCTGCAGGACGTGCTCGACATCGTCTACGGCAACGGCGGCCTGATCTGGAACCTGGCCAACCTGCCGCCCAAGACCAACCAGCAGCTCGAGCAGCGCAAGATCTACAACACCTACATGTACAGCCAGAGCAACGCCGGCCACGAGTTCACCTCGGTGCTGACCGACGCCGAGCGCAAGGCGTTGATCGAGTATTTGAAGACGCTGTGAACCTGCTCTCCCTCCCCCTGCGGGAGGGGGTTGGGGGGAGGGGTGCGCTCATCAAGGCCATCTCTGGCCGGGCGTTGCGCATCCCATCCATGGGATGCGCCCTTCGGGCCCGCCCGCGGCGGTCCGAATTCGCTCCCGGCGAATGCGTCGGTCTCGCAGGCGATGACATTGAGTCATCGCCTGAGGGCGAGCCCTCACCATCCCCTGTCCCCTCCCGCAAGGGGGGGAACATTTGCCGCAGTCCGCAGCTCTCTCCCGGCTTCATCTTGCGCCGGCTTGCACTAGAATATAATTCTAGAATATTGTTCTAGTCGTGAACGCCGCCGTCCGCCCCGCCCCCCGCTCGCCCGATCGCCGCCGCGTCATCCTCGACGCGGCGCTGCGCTGCTTCGTCGAGCGCGGCTACGCGGCGACCACCATCGACGACGTGCTGCGCGGCTCCGGCGCCAGCGTCGGTTCGGTCTACCATCACTTCGGCTCGAAGGAGCGCATCGCGGCGACGCTGTACCTGGAGGCACTGCGCGACTACCAGACAGGCTTCCTCGCCGTGCTGGACCGCGCCGCCGATGCGGAGAGCGGCATCCGCGCCATCCCGGTGTACCACCTCGGCTGGGTGCGCGAGCATCCGGACCTGGCGCGCTTCCTGTTCGCGGAGCGGCCACCGGAGGTGGAGCAGGCCGGCGAGGCCGAGCTGCGCGAGATGAACCGCGCCACCTTCGGCCGGGTGCGCGCCTGGATGGAGCGCCAGGCCCAGGCCGGCGCCATGCGTCGCCTGCCGCATGCCCTGTTCTACGTGATCCTGCTCGGGCCCTGCCAGGAACTGTCGCGCCACTGGCTGGCGCAGCGCCTGCGGGTGGACCTGAAGCTGGCACAGCGCGAGCTGGGTGAGGCCGCCTGGGCCGCGCTGCGCGCCTGATCGAATTGCCGCTGCAAAGGAGTCTGCCATGCGCCATGCCGAAGAACCCGGTGATTTCGTCCCTCGCAGCTACGACAGCCTGGTCGAGCGCGCCCGCCGCGAAACGCGCCGCCTGGTGCGGGTGGAGCGGCGCGGCGAGCACGCCGTCGTCACCATGGACGAGCCGGAATCGCTCAATGCCCTGTCGGCGACCCTGACGGTGCAGTTGCACGATGCGCTGCGTGAGCTGGTGGCCGACCGCAGCCTGCGCGCCATCGTCCTGACCGGTACCGATCCGGCATTTTCCTCGGGGGGCGACCTCAAGCTGATGGTCGACGACGCGCACCCCATGCTCGACCACGGTGCCGAGGGCGCGGCCGACCTGTGGCGCTGGATCCGCCACCAGTTCGGCGGCATCGCGCGCCTGATCGTGCGCTCCGACATCCCCTTCATCGCCGCCCTGAACGGCGCCGCCGCCGGGGTAGGGCTGGCCTTCGCCCTGTCCTGCGACCTGATCGTGGCCTCGGAGCAGGGGTGCATCGTGCCGGCTTTCCTGCGCATCGGCCTGGTGCCGGAAGTCGGCACCAGCTGGGCCCTGACCCGGCGCCTGGGCTACCAGCGCACCTTCGAGCTGTTCGCCCACGGCCGCACCATCGGCGCCGCCGAAGCGCTGCAGCTGGGCCTGGTCAACGAGGTGGTGCCGCACGGCGAGCTGCTCGCCGCGGCCGAGCGCTGGTGCGGGCGCATCGAGAGGCAGCCACGCCACGCGGTGCAGATGATGAAGCCGCTGCTGCGCCAGGCGGCGGACCTGAGCTGGGAGCAGGCCGTGACCATGGAGGAATTCGCCGAGCCGAACTGCTTTTCCACCGCGGTCCACCGCCGGGTGGTGCATTCCATGCTCAGCGAGGGGACTTCACCGGATTGAGGCCGGTTCAACCCTGAAATCGCGGAATGCCCATGACGCACTCGGATATGTAAAAGAATGCGTGAGCGCCTTCGGTACGCGACCGGCTAGACATTCAGCCAGGTACGCGAACAGCTCGTGCCGACAGGGATTTTCGGGCCGGTCGCGAGTGCCGGATTCCCTGGCCCCATCGCCTGTATCGGTTGCACTTTACAAGTGCGGCGGTTCAGAATCCTTGCGCTGTCATAAGAATTTCGCGCTGTTGTGCTGCTATCTGGCGCGAGACTTTCGCAGGATCGCGATAAATCATGCTTCAGGGAGAGTCAACCATGCGCAAGCTTCTGATTGCGGCAGCCGCCGGTTTGTTCGTCAGCGGTTCCGTCCTGGCTCAGGACACGCCGGCTCCGGCCGACACTGCCCCCGCCACCCCTGCGGCTGATGCAGCCGCCCCGGCTGCCCCCGCGGCTGACGCCGCCGCTCCGGCGACCCCCGCCACGGATGCTTCTGCTGCCCCGGCTGCTCCGGCTGCCGACACCAGCGCCCCGGCCCCCACCGCCGACAACACCGCCCCGGCCACCACTGCCACCACCCCGACCGTCGACGCCAGCGCCCCCGCCGCGGCGCCGGCCGCCACCACGGAAGACCCCCTCGAAGGCATCCGCGACGTCGACTACGTCAGCGTGCTGGGCAACTACATCCACACCGACCGCAAGCGCGGCCTGGACGTGGGCCACGACGTCAAATACGGCAGCGGCGCCAGCTTCATCTTCGGCCGCCACTTCGGCAACGGCTTCGGCTGGGAAGCCAACTACACCTACAACGCCCTGGAAACCGGCCCCAACGGCGGTGGCGACTTCTACATCCACCAGCTCGGCGGCGACCTCACCTACTCCTTCGGCGACCGCCAGCACTTCACCCCCTTCCTGCTCATCGGCGGCGGCGGCATCTTCGACGACGTCCACCCCCGCCAGAACAACGGCGCCTCCGGCTATGCCGACGCCGGCTTAGGGCTCACCACCGGCACCTTCTGGCACAACCGCATCCGCCTGCGTGCCGAAGCCCGCGCCGTCCACGACTTCACCTCCACCCCCGAGCGCAACGGCTTCACCGACTACCGCGCCGGGCTGGGCATCGAGATCCCCTTCTACGAACTCAAGCCCCAGCACGTGGCCACCACCGAACCGGTGGTCCAGGTGGTCAAGGTCCCCACCGGACTGGAAGACAGCGACGGTGACGGCGTGGTCGACTCCGTCGACAAGTGCCCCAACACCCCGCCCAACACCCGCGTCGACGGTGACGGCTGCCCGAT
>CAYWPB010000108.1:0-10490 GCA_964458725.1 uncultured Nevskia sp.
AGCCGGTGGCGCGCACCGCGTACTCGGCCTCGCCCAGCTCCAGCACCGAGCCGCCAGTCTCGTTGTTGGATTCCTTCAGCGCCTGCACCACGCGGTCGAGCGGGATGCCGAGGGCGCGCATGCGGTCCGGGTCCAGCACCACCTGGTACTGCCGCACCATGCCGCCGACGCTGGCCACCTCGGCCACGTTCGGCACGCTCTTCAGCTCGTACTTGAGGAACCAATCCTGCAGCGCCCGCAGCTGGGCAATGTCGTAGCGGCCGTCGTGGTCGACCAGGGCGTACTCGTAGATCCAGCCGACGCCGGTGCCATCCGGTCCCAGGCTGGGCTTGGCGGTGGCCGGCAGGCGGCCGGCGACCTGGCTCAGATACTCCAGCACGCGCGAGCGTGCCCAGTACAGGTCGGTCTTGTCGTCGAAGATGATGTAGACGTAGGAATCGCCGAAGAAGGAATAGCCGCGCACCGTACGCGCCCCCGGCACCGACAGCATGGTGGTGGTCAGCGGATAGGTGACCTGATCCTCGACCACCTGCGGCGCCTGCCCCGGGAACTCGGTGCGGATGATGACCTGCGTGTCGGACAGGTCCGGAATGGCATCGAGCGGCGTGTTGAGCGTGGCGTGCGCGCCCCACAGGCCGAGCAGGGCGGTGGCCATCAGCACCAGGAAGCGGTTGTGGATCGACCAACGGATCAGGCGTGCGATCACGGCGCGGCTCCCGGCGCGGGCATTAGCTTCTGGTCCGGTGAGCCACCCTCGGTATTGCCGCCGACCAGGCTGTCGAGAGCGCCGCGCAGGTTGGCTTCTGAGTCGATCAGGAACTGCCCCGACGCCACCACCTGCTGGCCCAGATCCAGCCCTTCGACGATCTCCGACCGGCCGGCGTACTCCGCGCCGACGCGCACCAGGGCCGGGCGGAAATGGCCGACGTCGTCGGCGACGATCACCACGCTGCGCGCGCCGGTCCTGATCACCGCTTCGGTCGGCACCGTCAGCACCTGCTGCCGCGGCGCGCCGGGCAGATGCACCGAGGCGAACATGCCCGGGCGCAGCCGCCGCCCCGGGTTCGGCAGCACCAGGCGCAGCTTGAGCGTGCGGGTGGCGGCGCTCAGCTCCGGGTAAACGTAGTCGACCTGGCCGTCGAAGCGCTGGCCCGGCAGCGCCGGCACCGCGACCTGGGCGCGGTTGCCGGCGCTCACCCAGGCCGCCTGCGTCTCCGGCACCTCGGCGTTGACCCAGACGCTGTCCAGCCCGGCGAGCTGGAACAGCTGGGTCTCCGGCTGCACCGCGGCGCCCTGGCGCGCGCCCAGCTCCAGCACGAAGCCGTCGAACGGCGCGTAGTAGTCGACCCGGCGCTCGGTGCTGCGGGTCCTGGCGATCCGCGCGATCTGGCTTTCCGACAGGCCGAACAGGGCCAGGCGCTCACGCGCCGCCCGCACCAGGCCGCCGTCGCCCGCATTGGCGGCGATCAGGAATTCCTGCTGCGCCGCCAGCAGCTCCGGCGAATAGACGCTGGCCAGGAGTTGTCCCTTGCGCACCGGGTCGCCCACCGCGCGCACCGCCAGCTGCTCGACCCAGCCGGAGGCGCGCACCTGCACTGTCTGGATGCGGTGCTCGTCGACCGCGACGGTGCCGACTGTGTCCACGGTTTGCGCGAACGGCCCGCGCTCGACCGCGGCCAGCCGCACGCCGAGGTTCTGCACCACGCGCGGATCGATCGCCACCGTGCCGGCGCCGGAGGCCTGCTGCTCGCCCGGCATCCGCGGCACCAGCTGCATGTCCATGAACGGCGACTTGCCGGGCTGATCGAAATGCCGGTCCGGATACATCGGGTCATACCAGTACAGCGGCTTGGCCTCCCCAGCAGGAGCGGCCGCGGGCCCGGCGGCGTGGTCGTGGTTTGCCGGCTTGACGAAGCTATAGACCAGCACGGCTACACCCACGGCGATGCAGGCGAGCAGCAGAGTTGTTGAAGTGCGCATGGCTCAGTTCCCCGAGGTGAAGTACTGCAGACGGGCTTGTGCCCGGGCGGCGTCGACCAACAGGGCGAGGCGCTGCAGGCGGGTGTCGAGCAGGCCGCGGCGTGCCATCAGCACCGCGTCGAGGGTGCCGCGGCCGGCGGCATAGGCACCTTGCGCGGCGTCGACGCGGCGCTGTGCCTCCGGCACGATGTCGCGGTCGAAGCCCGCTGCGCGCTCGCGGGCGTGATGCCAGTCGACGTAGTCCTGGCTGGCCTGCGCGTGCAGCTGGCGCAGCGCGTCGGCCTTGCGCTCCTGCGCTGCGTCGCTCTGCCGCAGCGCCGCGGCGAGATCGCGGTCCTGCCGCCGCGCCGTGAACCAGGGCAGATCCATCGACACCTGCACACCGATCAGATCGGCGTAGGCGGGCCGGTAGCCAACGTAGCCCTCCACCGCGAAGTCCGGCCGATAGGCCTGGTGCGCCAGGGCCACGTCCTTGGCGGAACCCTCGATCTGCTTCTGCAGGCCCGCCACCAGCGGATGGCGCTCGACCCCGTTCGCCACCGCGCCGAAGTCCTGCGGCTGCTGCAGCGACGACAGGTCGCCGTCGAGCGGGCGCTGCGCCTGCGCGCCGATCCAGCGCGACAGCGCCGCGCGCATGCGCTCGACATGGTGCTGCCACTCCTGCACCTTGTCGGCGGCCAGCGCCGCCTCGACGCGGGCGGCCAGCCAGTCCGCCTGCGCCGCGCGGCCGCTGCGGTAGGCGCTTTCCAGACTCTGTGCCTGCAAGCCGGACTCGCCGGCGAGCTGCTGCGCCAGCGCAAGGCCCTGCTCGCTCTCGTAGACATCGAGCCAGGCCAGTGCGGCGTCGCGGCCAATGGCGCGGCGCTCGTCCTCGAGCCCGTCGCGGTCGGCGTCGGCCTCCAGCTGCTTGCGCTCGCCGCGCAGCTGCCGCTTGGCGGCGCGCGGAAATTCCTGGCTCAGGCCCAGCGTGAAAGTGGTGAAGTTATCGTCGCGGACGCTGAAGGCTTCGCCGCGGTCCACCGGCAGGTCGCGCAGGCCGGCGCTCAGCTTCGGATCGGGCAGCTGCGCCGCCGAAACCGCTTGCTGCTCCTCGGCGTCGACCATGGCGGCGCGGCTGCGCAGCGCGGGCTGATCGGTGAGGGCGAGCTGCACGGCGTCGTGCAGGGACAGCGGCGCGCGGTCCGCGGCGGGCGAGGGTGGATCGCCGTCCGCCGCGACGGCTGGCGGCGTGAAGGAACTTGCGGCAAGCAGGGCTGCCAGCAGCGGCAGCCGTACGAAACGAAACGGAGACATGGGAGACGCCTTTGAGGACGAGGGGTCTGCCGGCCGCAGCCGGGCACGCGAAGCAAGACGGCGGCTCCGCGGGGAGCCGCCGGACCCTCGGCCTACAAGCGCAGGCGCGCCGTCTGGAGGTAAAGCGGGCGGACCCGATGCCGGTCGGCATCGGCTGCCGGGGAGACGGGATGCATGCCGCCGGCGTCGAACCACGCCGGCGGCCAGTGCGATGCGACCGCCCCCGGCGGCGGCAGATCGAGTGGAGCGGCCGGCGCATGGTGGCCGCGGTCGGCCCGGCCCGCCTCATGGGCCAGCGGCGCATCGCTGGCCGCGATCTCGTCGCAGCAGTGGTTATCCGGTGCGGCAGGCGGACACTGCTTCCCGCCATCTTCGTCACAGCAGCAGACGGGGAGCGCTGCTCCGGGCATCATGCCGCAGGCAAACGCGGTCCTGGCCTGGGCCGAAAGGCTCAGCAGGATCATGATCGCCGCGATGAATTGCCGGATGGACATGCTTTCCAGTTGGTTTTGCAGCCGACTCGGGACCGTCTCGCGGCTTATTCTGCTCCACTGCCGCGCCGAAGTCCCGGCTCGTTCGTCCGCAGGATCTGTCCCTGCGTACTTTGGCGCACCTTAAGCCCTGGAGCAGGGTCCAGGGTCAAGCCCGGTCCGCGTGGGCGATTCCCGCCTGGTGCACCGGGCAGGTGGCGGCGGGGCAGGCGCCGTCGTCGCAGAGGCGGCAGATGTGGTCGGCCTCGGCCGCGTTGACGGTCAGCGAGCGCAGCAGCACTTCGAGGATGTCCGTCAGCTGGGCCTGCTGTTCGCCGGACAGCACATCGAGCACGTCGGCCAACGCCACGCAGCGGTCGCGCACGATCTTGCGCGCTTCCTGTTTGCCCTTTTCGGTGAGGTGCAAAGCCACCGAGCGACGGTCCTCGGCCGGGCGGCTCTCGACCAGCTTGTCCGCTTCCAGCTTGTCGACCAGGCGCACCGTGGCGGTGTGCGAGCGCTGCAGCGCCTGGCTCAGGGCGCTGTTGGTGCAGCCGCCGTAGAAGCCGATGATGTTGAGGGCGGCGGCGGCCGAATCCTTGCCGTTGGGATGGCTCTTCAGGCGCTGTTCCAGCCGTCCGGCGATTTCGCCGGCGAGGGCCCCCAGCAGGTTGGCGGTTCTCAGCTTGGACTTCGACACGAGACATCCCGTGGCAGATGAGGTTGACGGCTATCTTAGCCGCGGATACATTATGTGCGTGCTGCACACACTATATCGGAGGAAGGCCATGCTCGACAACGCCGTCTGGCAGCAACGCTTCTCGCGCCTCGGCGCGGGAGTGCTGCGCTACAGCCTCGTGCTGTTTTTCGTGATGTTCGGCTTGTACAAGTTCACCCCGCAGGAAGCCGCCGGCATCGCCCCGCTGACCACCCATAGCCCGGCGCTGTTCTGGCTCAACCCGCTGCTGGGCGAGCGTGGCGGTTCGGCGTTGATCGGGGTGATCGAGATCGCGCTGGGCCTGCTGATCGCCTCGCGCCGCTTCAGCCCGCGGCTGTCGGCCTACGGCAGCATCGCCACCGCCGGCGTGCTGCTGATCACGCTGAGCTTCCTGTTCACCACGCCTGGGCTCGACCCGCAGTCCAGCGACGCCGGTTTCCTGCTGAAGGACCTGACCCTGTTCGGTGCGGCGCTGTGGTCGGCCGGCGAGGCGCTGGCGGCCGCCACCGGAACGAACGCCGCGCGCGCAGCCTGAGCCTTCCATGCTCGACCACGTCTCCCTCGGCGTTTCCGACCTCGAGCGCAGCCGCCGCTTCTACGACGCGGCGCTGCGGCCGCTCGGGCTGGTGCGCATCGCCGACTTCGAGGAGCGCGGCTCGGACTATGGCCAGTTGCCGGGCATGCTCGGAGTCGAGTTCACCATCACCCGCGAGTTGCGCGTCGTGCCCGCTGCGGGCGCGCACCTCTGCTTGCGCGCCCCGGACCGGGTGGCGGTGCGCGGCTTTCACGCCGCGGCGCTGGCCCAGGGCGGACTCGACGACGGCGCGCCGGGCCTGCGCCGCATCTACCATCCCGACTACTTTGCCGCCTTCGTGCTCGATCCCGACGGGCATCGCATCGAGGCGGTCTGCCACGCGCCGCAGGCGCCCTCACAATCCTGAGCGGGGACCATGAGCCACACCATTGTTGCGGCGACGCCCGGCGACATCGACCGCCTGCTGGAGCTGATGCAGGAGTACTACGCCTACGACAGCCTGGCGTTCGACGCGCAGCGTGCGCGGCTTGCCCTGCGGGAGTTGCTGCACAACGACCGGCACGGACGGGTCTGGATGGTGGTCGCCGCGGATGGGCAGCTCGCCGGATACATCGTGCTGACCTTTGGCTACAGCCTCGAATTCCACGGGCGGGACGCCATCGTCGACGAGCTGTACCTGCGTCCGCCGTTCCGGCGGCGCGGCCTCGGCGGCGCCGCGCTGGCATTCGCGGCCGACTATTGCGAGCGGCACCAGATCCATTCTCTCCACCTGCTGGTGGAGCGCGACAATCAGGGCGCGCGTGCCTTTTATCCGACACAAGGTTTCTGCAGCCGCGGCCAGACTCTGTTCACCCGTCCGATCGCCCGCGTATAGCGCGCGGAATCCCCGCGCTCTGAGCCTTACTCCGGCGAGGGCAGCGGCTGTGCGCCATCGGCCTGCAGCAGCCGGCGCATCTCGGCGATTTCCTGAACCTGCTGCACGATCATCACCCGCGCGGTGTTGCGGACCACCTCCAGGCTGGCGTGAAGCTGCGCATCGCGCGACATCAGCAGGCCGCCCTGGTGATGGCGGATCATGAGCTGCAGGAACAGGATGTCGAAAGCCTCGCCGGCGGTCTGCCACAGCCGGTTCAGCTGCTGCGGACTGGCCATGCCGGGCATCGCGCCCGGCCGCGGCACGCGGCAGAACTTCGCCGGCTTCACCGTGCCGGCCACCGTCTGATTCGCGGCGGTATCGGACATCCAGGCCATCGGCGAGCCGTCCAGCATCGGCTGGTTCCACAGCTGCAGCCAGCCTCGCATGATGCCGGTCTCCTGCGACTGGCCGACCAGGATCGACGAGGCCAGCGCCTTCACCGCCGGTCCCGCCCGATCCTGGGCCAGCGCCGCCATCAGCACCGCCTGGTCGTGATGCGCGGCCATGTCCTGGCAAAAGCCGATGTCGACCGGAGCCGGCGCGCCGACATGCCAATCCGATCGCAGGGGCATGCGCTCCTTGCAGGCGGCGCAGACCGGCGTCATGGCGCTGCTCAGAAGGCCGAACGCCAGCGCGGCGACGACACCCGCGACCAGGACCCCGGCTCCCAGCAGCCGCTGTCGCCGCGCCGGTATCGGGGCGTGGCTCATTGCGTCCAGATGCCGGGAGAGAGCTGCAGCACGTAGAAGCCCGATTTGGCGTCGGTGTACCAGATCTGGCGCCGTTGCGGATCGAAGGCGGGCTGGGACAGCGCCAGGTCACCCGGCAGCAGCCCGGCCAGGCTGCCGGCCTTCGGCGGCGCGACAAAGTAAGCGACCTCGCGCGGATTGGCCGGGTCGCTGATGTCGAACACGCGCAGGCCGGAATTGATGGCGGAGCACGCCGCGATCTGCGGGTTCACGGCCGTGGGAATCGCGCAGTAGTGAAAAGCGTTGCCGAACACCTGCGTCGGCGGCAGCGCCGAAGGATCGCCGTCCGCGGCCTGATGCGCGTCGTGCATGTTCACTTCCAGGCGCAGGTTCGATGCGATGCTCGGGTTGGCGGGATCGTCGATGTCGATGATCCGCGCGGCGCCGACCTGGTCGGCGACCGTGACCGGATTGAAGCGAAAGGCGAATTCCTCGAACTCCAGCACGTAGCGGTGTCCGCCGCTGGAGAACGGCACGGAATTCTGCGGGATGGAAACCGTCGGCCAGGTGCTCCGGCTCAGGTCGTGGACGCGCGGATTCGAACTGCGGGCCTGGATCTGGCTGACGTCGATCAACCCCAGGTTGCCGTTGATGGGGTCGGTGTGGAACAGGGTGTTGCCGTCGTCGGACACATTGAGTCCGTGCGAGTAATAGGCACCGGTCCACACCACCGCCGGGTGGGTCGGATCGCTCACATCCACCGCCTGGATGTAGCCCGCGCCGCCGGCGATCCAGAACGTCCTGCCGTCCGGGCTGAAGCCGCTCTCGTGCCCGAAGATGGTCGGCAGCTGCGCCTGCAGCTGCGGATGCTGGCAATCCTGGGCGACGTCGTAGATCGCCATCGTTCCCGGCAGGGTCAGGCCGTTGCCGACTTCAGCGGCAAGCAGGCCGCGCGGGGCATTGAGGTTGAGGGATTCGTGCGGCGCCAGCATCGCCAGCGACAGCAACGTGTCGGTCAGGACCGGATGTGCCGGATCGTCCATGTTCAGCACCACCACGCCGAGCGAAGGCCCGCCGGCGATGCTGAGGATATTGGCCGGCGCGGTGAACGAGGTATCGAAATAGGCGCAGGTGTGGCCCTGGCGGTCGGTGTAGCGCCAGACGCGGAAGCCACCCGGCGTGTCGTAGTGCGAGACCTCGCTCAGGTTGCAGGTCCAGCCCTGGTCGGCCGCCGCCGAATTGACCGCGTCCGACGACACGCGGCCCTGCACGCCCGCCAGCGGGCGCGATCCGGCGTCGCACTGCGCCGCCGGTACCGGCTGCAGCGCCGGCCCCGCCAGCTCCAGCGGCGGGTTCATCACCGTGAGCTGGGAGGCGGTGAGCGAGAGCATGGCTTCCAGGTCGTTCGTCGGAAGCTGCGGCCCGACCAGGCCGCCGCTCGATCCGCCGGAGGAGCCGGTGCCGGTGCCGCCGCCCGGATCGGAACCGACCGGCGCGGACGAGCCGCTGCACGCGGCGAGCAGCGCGGCGCCCAGCACGATCGGCAGTGGACGAGCCATGAGCCTTCTCCTCCATACGTGCTTGCACACGATTGGATAATTTATTAATTTGTCCAATTATGGATGGATTAAGAAAAAATACAAGTGGCCCGGACGGGACCGGGGCGGCTGCGCCGCTGCTGCGCCGCCCGACCCGGGACGATCTGCTGCTGCTGGCCCGCCGGCGCTTCGCGCGCGGCCAGCATGGCGACCTGGAGGGCCTGGCGAAGGAGCTGGGCATCTCCAGGGCCACCGCTTATCTGTGGGTGGGCAATGCCGACCAGCTCGCCGGCCTGGTCATCGGCGGGCTGCTGGTCGCCGCCTATCGCCAGGCCGGAGAGCAGGTCGGCCGGAGCTCGCGCAACCGGGCGGCGGAGATCGTGATACGGGTCATGCGCTCGATCGCCGGGTCCAGCGCCTATCGCGAGTTTGTCGAGCGGGATCCCGAAAAGGCCTTGCGCATCGTCGCGTCGAGGAACGGCCCGGTGCAGCGGACCGCCATCGTCGCCATGCAGGAGATCCTGGAAGAGGAGCAGGCCCGCGGCCGGCTCGAACTGCCGGTCGATTCCCACGCCATGGCCTATGCGCTGGTGCGCCTGGTCGAGTCCTTCCTCTATGCCGACTTCATCGCCGGCGAGCGGCCCGAGCTGGAGAAGGCCGAGGCCATCATCCGGCTGATGCTGAACCGGCGCTCGCCGGGGACCAGGGCCTCCCGCCGGTAGGCACCTGCGGCATTACGCCATGGCCATGCGGCTCTGCGGACGCAGCAGCAGGCGGAACGCGGTGAAGTGCGTGATCATCAGCAGCGGCACATAGATGATCGGAATCGCGTACATCGCGCCCAGTTCCCCCGCGTGCGCCGGCAGGTCGAGCAGGGTGGCGTGAGTGTAGTCGACCAGGATGTCGGTGGCGCCCACCACGTTGTAGGCGACGACCAGCGGCCAGAACAGCGCGCGCACCCGCGCCGCGGCCAGCGCGGCCAGGGCCAGCAGGCCGGTGGCGAAATCGCCCCAGGCGGCGAAGCCGGCAAAGCCCGCCGGCAGATTGCCGACGACACCTGGCAGGATGAAGGCCAGCCCGAAGAAGCGGAAGCTGTGGAAGGTGGCGATGGCGCGCTGCGCCTCGAACTGCGGCATGGCCTTGAGCCGCGGCCAGATATAGGTGCCGAAGCACAGCAGGCAGGCGACATAGCCCAGGATGAGATGGGCGCGGAAGATGGTTTCGGGAGCTTCGAGGGACATGTGATGGCTCTCAGTTGGCTGGCGCGGCTTCGAATACCGCGGTGAGGACGCCGAGCCGGCCTTCCAGCAGGTTGCGTCCGAGGTTGGTGGCGAGCTGGGCGAAATCCGGCCCCATCACCACGCCGAGGTTCGGCGCCGGCGGCGGTCCCGATGCGCGCAGCTGCTCGATCCAGGCCCGGGCGGCCGGTGTGTCGTCGTGCCAGACCCGGGTGCTGAAGCCGGCCGCTTCCACTGCCGCGCGCGTCGCCGCGGCGTCGAGCAGGAAGCTGGTCGCCGGCGTGCGCGCCCACGGCACGGGGTAGTGCGGCTCGCCGCCGGCCAGCACCACGTCGAAGGTCGCGAACTTGCCGCCCGGTTTCAGCACGCGCCGGGTCTCGCGATACAGCCGCGCGCGGTCGGCGATGTTCATCGCCACGTGCTGCAGCAGCACCGCGTCGAAATGCCCGTCTTCGAACGGCAGCTCGAGTGCGCTGGCGGTCTCGAACGAGACCTGCCCGCCCTGTCCGGTGCGCTCCGTCAGATAGCGCGCGGCTTCGACAAAGGGCTCGCTGAGGTCGATGCCCACCACCTTGCAGCCGGTGCTCGCCGCCAGGAAGCGCGCCGGCCCGCCGATGCCCGCGCCCACGTCGAGCACCCGCATCTGCGCGCCGATGCCGGCCAGCTGCGCCAGCTCGGCGGTCGCGGCCAGGCCGCGGGTGTGGAACTGGTCGAGACCCGCCAGTTGCTGTGGCGCGAGCCGCTGCCCCTCCGGGCCGAATGCGGCGAGCGCGGTCTTGAGCCGCGCGGCGAGGCCGGTCGCGCGATAGTGGTCGCGCACGCCATCCAGTACGTCGGTCATCACAAGCTCCGGTTGCTGCGGATGGCCTGTACCGTACGCCGCTGGCGCTGTTCGATAAAGCGGCTTAATCTGAACGAACAATGAAGCAAAACTATACAATCCCGCGTGGCGCGCTCGACGGCGTCGAAGCCTTCGTCCGTGTCGCCGAGCGCCGCAGCTTTCGCGGCGCCGCCGCCGATCTCGGCGTGACGCCGTCGGCGGTGAGCCAGGCGGTGCGGGCGCTGGAAGCGCGCCTGGGGATCAGCCTGTTCACTCGCACCACGCGCAGCGTC
>CAYWPB010000109.1:0-10408 GCA_964458725.1 uncultured Nevskia sp.
CGAGGGCGCAAAGCTCGCCAGGCGCCTCGGGCTCGAAGTCCATGCCGGCCATGGCCTCAACCTGGACAACGTGGCGCCGATCGCCGCCATTCCGCAAATAGTCGAGCTCAACATCGGCCACGCCATCATCGGCCGTGCCGTGTTCGTCGGCCTGCCGGCGGCGGTGGCCGAGATGCGCCGCGCCATGGCCGAGGCCCGTTATGGCCTGGGCGGCCCGGCCTGAAGGCGGCAGTGCCGGGCTCCAGCCGGTAGAATAGGGCCATGGCTATCAGCACCATCGCCGGCACCATCGGCAATACCCCGCTGGTGCAGGTCACGCGCCTGCCCGGCATCGGTGACAACCGCCTGTTCCTCAAGCTGGAAGGCAACAACCCGGCGGGTTCGGTCAAGGACCGCCCGGCCTATTCGATGATCCGCCGCGCCGAGGAGCGGGGCGAGATCAAGCCCGGCGATACCCTGATCGAGGCCACCTCCGGCAACACCGGCATTGCCCTGGCGATGGCCGCGGCGATCAAGGGCTACCGCATGGTGCTGATCATGCCGGAGCACATGAGCGCGGAGCGCCGCGCGGTGATGAAGGCCTTCGGCGCGGAAATCCTGCTGGTGAGCAAGGAGCAGGGCATGGAATACGCCCGCGACCTGGCCGACGAGATGGAGAAGCAGGGCAAGGGCCGGGTGCTGAACCAATTCGCCAACCCCGACAACCCACGTGCCCACTATGAAGGCACCGCGCCCGAGATCTGGCGCGACACGCAGGGCCAGCTCACGCATTTCGTCGCCACCATGGGCACCACCGGCACCATCATGGGCTGCTCGCGCTTCTTCAAGGAGCAGAACCCGGCGATCCAGGTGAACGGCGTGCAGCCGGATGGCGACTCCTCCATCCCCGGCATCCGCAAGTGGCCGGAAGCCTACCTGCCGAAGATCTTCGACGCGAAACGCATCGACCGCGTGATCGAGGTCAGCACCCGGGACGCCGAGGACACCATGCGCCTGCTCGCGGCGAAGGAGGGCGTGTTCGCCGGCCCGTCTTCGGGCGGCTCCGTATGGGCCGCATTGCAGCTGTGCAAGCAGCTCAGGGGCGCCACCGTCGCGGCGATCATCTGCGACCGTGGCGACCGCTACATCTCGACCGGCGTCTATCCGGATTGAACGGCTGAGCTGATGCCGATCCGCGAACCGATTCTCGTCTTCGACATCGAGACGATCCCCGACCTCGAGGGCGGGCGCCGCATTCACGGCTTTACCGGCCTCGACGACGAGGCCGCCGCCCAGGCTATGGCGGCGCAGCGGCTGGCCGAGAAGGGGACCGATTTCCAACCGCAGCATCTGCACCGGGTGGTGGCGATCTCCTGCTGCCTGCGCGCCGGCGACGATTTCCGCGTCTGGTCGCTGGGCGAGCCCGAGGCCCCGGAAGCCGAGCTGATCAAGCGCTTCTTCGATGGCGTCGAGAAATACCGGCCGACCCTGGTGTCCTGGAACGGCTCGGGCTTCGACCTGCCGGTGCTGCATTACCGCGCCCTGATCCACAGCCTCAGCACGCCGCGCTACTGGGACACAGGCCACTTCGACCGCGAGTCGAAGTGGGACAACTACATCAGCCGCTACCAGTTCCGCCATACCGACCTGATGGACGTGCTGGCGCTGTACCAGGCCCGCGCCTATGCCCCGCTGCACGAGATCGCGCTGTTGCTGGGTTTCCCCGGCAAGCTGGGGATGGACGGCTCCAAGGTGGCGGAGGCCTATCGCCAGGGCAAGATCGGCGAGATCCGCGCCTACTGCGAAACCGACGTGCTCAACACCTACCTGGTCTATCTGCGCTTCCAGCTGCTGCGTGGCCTGCTGTCAGCGGCCGAGCACGCACAGGAGGTACAGAAGGCGCGCGCGTTCCTCGCTGTCAGCAACGCGCCGCACTGGGCCGAGTTCCTGGCGGCCTGGGATGCCGCGGGGAAAAATTGATGCAGCGCCCCTCACCCCACCAATCGCTCCGCGATCGGTCCCCCCCTCTCCCCGCTGCGCGGGGCGAGGGACATTGGTCGGCGGCGAAGCCGCCGGTGTACTAATGGGCCGCATGCGCCGACGGCCGGTGCCGACGGAGGAGTTCAGCGCCGAGATCGTCGACCTGGCCCATGACGGCCGTGGTGTCGCGCGCGTCAATGGCAAGGCCACCTTCATCGCCGATGCGCTGCCCGGCGAGCGGGTGCGTTACAAGCTCAGCCGCGTCAGCCGCGATGTCGATGAAGGCACGGTCACCGCCGTCGAGCTGGCCTCGCCGCACCGGGTAGAGCCCGGCTGCGCCCATTTCGGCGTCTGCGGCGGCTGTTCGCTGCAGCATCTGGCGCCGGAGCAGCAGGTGCTGTTCAAGCAGAAACAGCTGGTCGACGCGCTGGAGCGCATCGGCGGGGTGCGGGCCGAACAACTCGCCGCGCCGGTGACGGGGCCGGTCTGGGGCTACCGCCGCCGCGCCCGCCTCGGCGTCAAGCTGGTGCCGAAGAAGGGCGGGGTGCTGGTCGGCTTCCGCGAGCGCGAGTCGCCATTGCTGGCGGCGATCGAATCCTGCGTGGTGCTCGATCCACGTGTGGGTCAGCGCCTGCGCGACCTGGGTGCCCTGATCGGCGGACTGTCGGTGGCGGCGAAGCTGCCGCAGATCGAGGTGGCCTGCGCCGACCATGGCACCCTGGTGTTGCGCCTGCTGGAGGAGCCGTCGGAAGCCGACCGCGCGGCGCTGCTGGCCTTCGGCGCCGCGCACGACCTGGACCTCTATCTGCAGCGGGGCGGGCCGGACTCGATCAAGCCGCTGACCGAACCCCGTACCCTGCGGTATTCGCCGGACGGCGGCGCGCTGGAACTGGAGTTCGCCCCGAACGATTTCGTGCAGATCAACGGCCCGGTGGCCCAGGCGATGGTGCGCCAGGCGCTGGACTGGCTGGCGCCGCGGCCGGGCGACGCGGTGTTGGAGCTGTTCGCCGGCCTCGGCAACTTTACCGCGCCACTGGCCAAAAGCGGCGCCAGTGTCACCGCGGTGGAAGGGGAGGCGGCCCTGGTCGAGCACGGCCGCACCAACCTGCGCCGCAACGGCCTGGAAGCGCGCTATTTCCGCTCCGACCTGTTCCAGCCGGAGGCGCATGCGCCCTGGCTGCAGGGCGGCTACGACCTGGCCCTGCTCGACCCGCCGCGCTCCGGCGCGCGCGAGATCCTGCCGCTGCTGGCCCGGACCGGGCCGAAGCGCATCGTCTACGTCTCCTGCCACCCCGGCACCCTGGCGCGCGATGCCGGTATCCTGGTCAAGGAACACGGCTATCATCTGCGCCGCGCCGGGGTCATGGACATGTTCCCCCATACCGCGCACGTCGAGTCGATGGCGCTATTCGAGCTTTAGAGCACGCGATCCCATGGCCTTGGAAATCGAACGCAAATACCTGGTGGTCGGCGACGACTGGCGGCGCGAGGTCGCGCATTCCATCCCGATGCGCCACGGCTACCTGACCGAGCTGGGGAGCCGCGCCTCGGTGCGGGTGCGCGTCGAAGGCACGGTCGGCAAGCTCAACGTCAAGGCGGCGGTGGTCGGCGCGGCGCGGGCGGAGTACGAATACGAAATCCCGGCGGCCGAGGCCGAGGAAATCCTCGCCACCCTGTGCAGCGGCCTGATCCTCAAGACCCGCCACTACATCGAACGCGACGGCCTGACCTGGGAGGTCGACGTATTCGAGGGCGACAACGCCGGGCTGGTGGTGGCGGAGGTGGAGCTGGACGCGGTGGACCAGGCCTTTCCGCGCCCATCCTGGTTGGGCCGCGAGCTCACCGCCGAGCAGCGCTACTACAATCACGCCCTGGCCAAGCGGCCTTATTCGCAGTGGAGCGCAGCCGAACGGCTCTGAGCGTGAGAAAATCCCACCGTTTTTGTGAGCCCGTGCACCATCGGCACGATCATTGTGTGAGACCATGTGCGGCCGGACCGCGCGGCGTCCCATCGAACTCCGTTACAACGCGACGACTATGAGCACTATCGGGCCTTTGATGGCCGATGTCGGCGGGCTGACGCTGACCGACGAAGACCGTGAAGTCCTGGCCCATCCGCTGGTCGGCGGGGTGATCCTGTTCGCGCGCAACTACAGCGATCCGGACCAGCTCAAGGCCCTTTGCCAGGAGCTGCTGACCCTGAAGCGCAACCGGCTGCTGCTGGCGGTGGACCATGAAGGCGGCCGGGTGCAGCGCTTCCGTGTCGGCTTTACCCGCATTCCCGCCATGGGCACCCTGGGCAAGCTGTACCAGGAATCGCCGACCAAGGCGCAGGAGGAGACGCGCCTGCATGGCCTGACCGTGGGGCGCGAGCTGGCCGCCTACGGCATCGACCTGTGCTTCGCCCCGGTGCTCGACCGCGACGTCGGTGTCAGCCAGATCATCGGCGACCGCTCCTTCTCGGAGGATTCCGAGGTCATCATCAAGCTGGCGCGGGCTTTCCGCGAGGGCCTCAACGAGGCCGGCCTCGCCGCCACCGGCAAGCATTTCCCGGGGCACGGCGCCGTTGCCGCCGACTCCCACACCGAGCTGCCGGTGGACCGGCGCGGCCACACCGAGCTGGAGGCCAAGGACCTGGTGCCGTTCAAGGCCCTGATCGACGACGGCATCGAATCGCTGATGATGGCGCATATCCGTTACACCGCCATCGACGAGAAGCCGGCCTCGCTGTCGCGGCGCTGGATCCGCGGTTTGCTGCGCACCCAGATGGGCTACAACGGCGCCGTGTTCTGCGACGACCTCAACATGGCCGGCGCCAAGGTCGGCGGCGAGATCGTCGAGCGCGCCCTGCTGGCCCTGGACGCCGGCTGCGACATGCTGCCGATCTGCAACGATCGCGAGTCGCTGGTCAAGCTGCTGGCCGGTGTGCCGGTCAAGCCGCGCAAGCTGGCCAGCGCGCGCCTGCAACGCCTGTACCGCAAGGAAAGTGCGTGAGCAACCGCTTCGAAGAAGCCCAGGCGGTGATGCGCGCGGCCGACTGCGTCGCCGACGCGGCGGCCGTGAACGCCGCCTACGACCGCCTGGCCGCGGCGATCAGCGCCGAATACGCCGGCAAGAACCCGCTGGTGCTGGTAGTGATGATCGGCGGCCTGGTGCCGGCGGCCGAGATTCTCAAGCGGGTATCCTTCGCCTTCGAGACGGACTACCTGCACGCCACGCGCTATCGGGGCGCAACCACGGGCGGTGGTTTGCTGTGGAAGCGGCAGCCGGACGCGGCCTTGGAAGGCCGCCACGTGCTGGTGATCGACGACATACTCGACGAGGGCCACACCCTGGTGGCGGTGCGCAAGGCGCTGGCCGAGTTCGCGCCCGCCAGCCTCAAGGTGGCGGTGCTGGCCGACAAGAAGCACGACCGCCTGGCCGCCGGCGCCCACGCCGAATTCATCGGCCTGAGCCTGCCGGACCGCTACGTCTTCGGCTGCGGCATGGATTACAAGGAATACTGGCGGCAGCTGCCGGCGATCTACGCCGTCAAGGAATAGGCAGAACCCTGCCGGGCATGCGCAACCGATTGCTCATCGCGCTGGCCCTGGTGCTGCTGGAGTTCGCGGCGTTCCAGTTGCTCGGTGCGCCGGATCACCGGGTGCAGGACTGGTTGCTGCGCTTCCACGCGCAGACGCGCACGCCCGACCCCGATATCGTCCTGCTCAACATAGACGAGCGCAGCGCCGCCGCGATGAGCGCCGATTTCGGCGCCTATCCGTGGCCGCGCTCGGTCTACGCCGAGCTGATCGAGAAACTGAACCGGCAGCATCCCGCGGCGATCGTCTTCGATCAGTTCTTTGCCGACCCGCTGCGCGAGCACGCCGACGAGGACGCGTACTTTGCCGAGGTGGCGGCAGCGGCCTCCAACGTCTACTTCGCCATGGCCACGCTCGACGGCGTTCCCGAGGAGAAGGGGCTGCCGCTGGACCAATATGGCCTGAAGCTGGGATTCGAGCGCATGCCGGCGGCGCCGGACGGCGTCCGGCTGCCTTTGTTCCTGCCGTTCCAGGCCCTGGCCGAAACCGGACGCATCGGCCTGACCAATTTCCTGCCCGACGACGACGGAGTGGGGCGCCGCTACCACGCCGTTCTGGAGCACCGGGGTTGGCGCGTGCCCTCGCTTCCCCTGCGTGTCGCCACCGGTCTCGGCTGGCCCTTGCCTCAAGGCAAGGACATCGAGATCAACTGGCGCGGCGTGCCGCGGGCGCGGGCGCGCCAGTCCTTCTCCGACATATTCTTCGATCTGGAAAAACGCCAGCCGCAGCGGCCGGCGGACGAGTTCCGCGGCAAGGTGGTGATCGTGGGGTCGACCGCGGTCGGCATTCCCGACCTGCACCCGACGCCGCTGGCGCAGCAGCAGACTGGTCCCGAAATCCTGGCCGCGGCGCTGGAGACGATCAAGCACGGCGACGCCCTACGGCGGCCGACGCAATGGCTGGCGCTGCTGCTGGGCCTGCTGCCGCTGGCGTTGTGCGCCTGGGCCCAGCAGCGCGGGGCCGGCCTGTTCGCCCTCGGGGTATCGCTGGCAGTGCTGACGCCGCTGTTGCTAGTGCTGGGCTATGGCGCCTTGCTGGCGGGTTGGATAATGCCGCTGGTGCCGCCACTGGCAACGCTGTGGTCGGCCTACCTGGCCCTGGCTCTCTGGGAATACCTCAACGAGCGGCGGCGACGCAGCCGGACCGAGAAGGTCTTCAGCCGCTTCGTCCACCCGGGCGTGGTCCAGGCCCTGCTTGCGGCGCAATCCGATCCGTTCAGCCAGAAGCCGCAGAGCCTGCCGCTGACCCTGCTGTTCTCCGACATTCGCGGTTTCACCACCTTTTCCGAGACCCGCCCGCCGGAGGTGGTGGTGAACATGCTCAACCGCTATTTCTCGCGCCAGGTGGCGGTGGTGTTCAAGCATGGCGGCACCGTCGACAAGTTCATTGGCGATGCGATCATGGCGTTCTGGGGCGCGCCGCTGCCGGACGAGCGCCAGGCCGAGCACGCAGTGGCGGCGGCGCTGGAGATGTCGCAGGTGGTGCAAGCCTTCGCCGCGGAGATGCGCGCGGAAGGGGTGGAGGACTTCGATGTCGGCATCGGCATCCACAGCGGCCCGGCGGTGGTGGCCTTCATGGGCTCGGAAAACAAGACCGACTACACCGCGATCGGTGACACGGTGAACCTGGCCAGCCGTATCGAGGGGCTGACCAAGGGCGTGGCGCGGGTGCTGGTTTCGGCGGAGACGCGGGCCGCCTGCGGGCCGGCGCTGCAGTTCATCGACCGCGGCGAGTTCAAGGCCAAGGGCCGGGCGCAGCCGGTCCGCTTGTATGAACCCGTTCCCGGTCCTGACATGGGGACCGGTTCAAACTAGAGTAGTGCAGGGATGCGCGGCCGGGGCCGCAGGGGGATTTCCATGAGACGCAGATTGCTGTTCGCCGCCGCCGTGCTGGGGCTGCCGCTGCTGGCGGTGGCCGAGCCGGGTTACATCTCCGAGGACACCGACCTGCGCGACGGGCCCTACGCCGACGCCAAGACCGTGCAGCCCCTGCCGGCGGCGACGGCGGTGGATATCCGCGGCCGCCAGGGCGGCTGGTACCAGGTGCAGGCGGGCCAGCAGCAGGGCTGGGTGCGCATGTCGACCCTGCGCCTGCGCGCGCCCGGCGCCCGTGCCGGCGTGCTCGACGGCGGCCGCAACGCGGCGACGCAGAGCGTGGCGACCACCGGTGTGCGCGGCCTCAACGCCCCGCAAATCCAGAATGCGGCGCCGAACCTGCCGGCGGTGGACGAGCTGGAGAAGTCCGTCGTCGCCGTCCCCGATGCCCGCAGCTTTGCCGCGGCGGGGAATCTCCAGGCCAAGGCCGATGCGGACAAGGGAGGCAGCCCATGAGCAGCTTCCGCAACAGCCTGCGCACGGCCTTGCTGGCCGCGGCGCTGTCGGCCAGCTCCGCCGCGTCCGCGATCGATTTCGACCTGGGCAAGGCCTTCGACACGGTCAAGCAGCTCAAGACCGCCGTGGTCGGCCCGGACCAGCAGGAGGAGCACGAGATCGGCCGCATCGCCGCCGCCACCCTGCTCGGCGCGGCCAAGCCGGTGTCGAACGCGGCGCTCGAGGCCTATGTCGGCAAGGTCGGCCTGTGGGTGGCCCTGCAGAGCGAGCGGCCGGACCTGCCGTGGCGCTTCGCCGTGCTGGACGACGACGATGTCAACGCCTTCGCCGCGCCGGGCGGCTACGTCTTCGTCACCCGCGGCCTGCTCGCCCGCTTGCACAGCGAGGCCGAGCTGGCCGGCGTGCTCGGCCACGAGATCGCGCACGTGGTGCTGAAGCATCACCTCAAGGCGCTGCGCCGCGACGCCGGCAGCCAGGTGCTGGGCACCCTGACCGAGAGTGTGGTGGCCGAGAAGGCCGGGCGCGCGCACATCCCGCCGGAGGTGGTGAGCGCGGTCTCGGGCCAGGCCAAGACCTTGTACACCCGCGGCCTCGACAAGTCCGACGAATACGCCGCCGACGCGCTGGGGGTGCAGCTGGCCGGCCGCGCCGGCTACGACCCCTACGGCCTGATGGCGGTGCTGGAGACGCTGGACAGCATGGACGCCAACGACGGCGCTCTGGCCCTGCTGTACCAGACCCATCCGCGGCCGGCCGACCGCCTGGCCGAGCTGGAAAAGATGTCGGACAAGCTGGACGCCTTCGGCCAGCAGCCGACTCTGGAGGCGCGCTTTGCGGCCAATGCGTCGGTCGGCGCAAAGAAGTAGAGTGGCCGCAAATTTTTTTCGATAGTGGAGCGTGCATGGCTTCGGTGGCAGTGATCGGCGGCACCGGCATGAATCAGTGGCCGGGCTTGGTGGTGCAGAAGCAGTTGCAGGTCGAGACACCCTACGGCGCACCGTCGGCGCCGCTGCTGCTGGGCAAGGTATACGGCATCAAGGCGATCTTCCTGGCGCGCCACGGCGAGGGTCACAAGCTGCCGCCGCACGGGATCAACTACCGCGCCAACCTGTGGGCGCTGAAGCAGGCCGGAGTGCAGGCGGTGGTGGCGATCGCCGCGGTCGGCGCCATCGCGCCCTGGTTCCCGCCCGGCGCGGTGGCGGTGCCGGACGACCTGATCGACTATACCTATGGCCGCGAGCACACCTATTCCGACGGCGCCCATGCCGAGCTCAAGCACGTCGAGTTCACCGAGCCCTACAGCGCCCGGGTGCGGCGCGAGCTGCTGCACGGCGCGGTGAGCGCACGCGTCGACATCGCCGAAGCCGGCGTGATGGGCGTGACGCAGGGGCCGCGCCTGGAGACTCCCGCCGAAATCAAGCGCCTCAAGCGCGACGGCTGCGACATGGTGGGCATGACCGGCATGCCGGAAGCCGGACTGGCGCGCGAGCTGGACCTGGACTACGGCTGCCTGGCGGTCAGCGTCAACTGGGCGGCGGGCCTGGGCTCGGGCGACATCCACGGCGAAATCCACCAGTCGATCGAAGCCGGCATGGCCAAGGTACGGGCGATTCTCGAGCAGGCCCTGCCGGCGCTGCGCGCCCGCGACGAGGTGATGGACGGCTGACGATGCGGCAGTGCAACGCGTAGACTGTGGATGAAGCGGGCGGGAACAGCCCGGATTTAAGGCGACAGGGCGGTCACGGATCGATGAAGATGGTTCTGCAAGTCGCGGCGTTGCTGCTCGCCGCCGCTCCCGCCGCACAGGCGGCCGGGGTGCTGACGGTCGACAATGTGTCCGGGCATGCCAGCGTCGACCGCCTGGGCGCCCGCAGCGAGCTCAAGCCCGGCGACTCCCTCAACGAGCGCGACGTGATCCACGTCGCCGATGGCGGAACCCTGTCGCTGAATTTCTCCGGCCACGGCTTCGTCGAGGTCGGCTCCGGCGCCGACCTGGGCGTCGAGAAGCTGCCGTTCGCCAGCTATGCCGATGACCTGAAAACCATCTTCAGTCTCAGCCGCGGCTACCTGCGCGTGGTATGGAAGCTGCCGCCGCTGGCCGGCGGCGAGTGGCCCCTCTACGTCTACTTCGGCAGCCAGCACGCCGCGCTGGTTCCGGGCGAATACTTTTTCGACAGCCGTCCCGGCGCGGCGCGGGCCTGCGTCGTGGCGGGACGCCTGTCGGTGCTGCCCAACACCGGCACCCAGCTGCAGAAGCTGCGTCCCGACGCCTGCTACCGCTTCGTCGCCGGCCTGCCGCCGGAACGCGCGGCGCGCGACCCGGCGGCCTGGATTGCGGTGCGGCACGCCTTCGACATCGATGCCCCGAGCTCGCCGGAGGCGATGCTGGCGGCCAGCGATTCCAGCGAGTCCAGCGGTTCCAGCAGCGATAATGGCCTCACCACCGTAGGGGAGCCGATCCCGCCGCCGCCGCCCACGGCGCCGCCACCCAGGCCGATGCCGCGTCCGTCGGTCCAGCCCCCTCCGCCCGCGGCGGCG
>CAYWPB010000110.1:0-10321 GCA_964458725.1 uncultured Nevskia sp.
GGTCGCGCAAAGACCGACAATAGCGGCCGCAGGCCGGCCCCCTTCGTTCAACGCCTGCTGGCCTGGTTCGACGGGCACGGCCGCCACGACCTGCCCTGGCAGACGCCGCGCCCACCCTATCGCGTGTGGCTGGCCGAGATCATGCTGCAGCAGACCCAGGTCGCGGCGGTGATCCCGTATTTCCAGCGCTTCGTCGCACGCTTTCCCGACGTGCATAGTCTGGCCTCGTCGTCGGCCGACGACGTGTTGCAGCACTGGGCCGGCCTGGGCTACTACGCCCGCGCCCGCAACCTGCAACGCGCGGCGCAACGGGTGGTGCAGGAGCACGGCGGCGAATTTCCACGCGACATCGAGGCTATGACGGCGCTGCCCGGCGTGGGTCGTTCCACCGCCGGGGCGGTGCTGGCCCAGGCCTATGGCGAGCGCCACGCCATTCTCGACGGCAACGTCAAGCGCGTGCTGGCGCGCCACGGCGCGATCGAGGGCTGGCCCGGCGAGCCGAAAGTGGCGAAGCGCCTGTGGGCCCTGTCGGAGAGCCTGCTGCCGCATGAGCGGCTGGTCGATTACACCCAGGCCATCATGGATCTCGGCGCCACCTTGTGCACGGCGCGCAACCCGGCCTGCGGCCGCTGCCCGGTCAGCGACGACTGCCGCGCTTATCGGGAAGGGAGCGTGGCGCAGTTCCCGGCGCCGCGGCCGAAGCGTGAGCGCCCGCTGCGCCACGCCCGCCTGCTGCTGGTGGAGAACGTCGCCGGTGAACTGCTGTTCGAGCGGCGTCCGCCGGCCGGCATCTGGGGCGGTCTGTGGTGCCTGCCGGTGCTGGAAGGAGACGAGGACGCCGCCGCCTGGCTGGCGCGCGAACACGGCCTGGTCGCCGAGCCGCTGGAAACACTGGCGCCGCTGCGCCACGGCTTCACCCACTTCGAGCTGGAATTGCAGCCGCTGCGCCTGCGCGCCGCCGCCGCGCCTGGCCTGCGCGAGCAGGCGCCGCTGCGCTGGATTAACATGGCCGACGACGCGCTGCCGGGCCTGCCGGCGCCGGTGCTGAAGCTTTTGGCGCGGCTCCAGGCCCAGCCGCAGCAGGCGCTTGCGCTCGAGCCGCCCGAACCCCGCCGCAGCCGCGCCCCGCGCCGGGCTGCCACCCCGAACCGATAGACAGGAAACCGATGTCCCGCACCGTCCACTGCATCAAGCTCGGCCAGGACGCCGAGGGTCTGGCCAAGCCGCCGCTGCCCGGTCCACTTGGCCAGCGCATCTTCGACAACGTGTCGAAGCAGGCCTGGCAGGACTGGCTCACCCACCAGACGCGCCTGATCAACGAATACCGCCTGGCTCTGGCCGACGCCTCGGCGCGCAAGTTCCTGGCCGAGGAGATGGAGAAGTATTTCTTCGGTGGCGGCGAGCTGACCGGCACGCACTACGTCCCGCCGCCCGCAAAATCTTGACGTTATTGGGTCTTTCGCGTCTAATTGCGCGCTCCGCGTTTGCGGCCGGGTAGCTCAGTTGGTAGAGCAGGGGACTGAAAATCCCCGTGTCGGCGGTTCGATTCCGTCCCCGGCCACCATTTCCCAAGTCTTTGATTACAAATTGCTTTTCGCACGTTAAGTGCGAACGGGCAAGCTGATTTTTTGCCCGAAGGAGGCCGGCTTGGCCCCGCTTGGGCCGCTTTCGATCGGCTCTTTTGCCTGCGAAGCCCCGGTACCTGCTAGCGGCTGCTCCGTGCGGCCCCATCCTCGTTCTTCAAGTCCTCGAACGCGTCGCGAATCATGGCGCGGAACGTCGGCTTGGTGTGCTGGGCCAGATTCGGCGGGATGCTCCGGGCGAAGCGCGCGGTGGCAAGCGCGAGCTGCGTGATCAGCGCGCAGCCGGCAACCAGGCGCTCGGGGTTGGCATGGGGCAGGAACCGGCTGTAGATGCTCTGGAGATAGCGTCCGTTCTGCAGACTGTCCTCGGTGTCGAGGCGCTGCAGCTCGGCGTCGGTCTGCACGATCGCCCAGATGGCATTGAACAGCGGATCCTGCTGGTGCAGGGCGAAGTAATTCTCGAACGCCTGCTCCATCGCCTGCTCGAACTGCTCGATGCTCTGCACCTGGGAAGCATGGTCGTACAGCATCTGCCGCACCTCGGTCTGGTGCTGCAGCAGGATGGCGCGATGGATCTCGGACTTGTCGGAGAAGTACTGGTACAGGGAGCCGATCACCAGGTCGGCGCGCCGGGCGATCTCCGTCATGGTGACGTCCGCACCCTTTTCGATCATCAGCACCGTGGCCGCATTCAAAATCCGCTGAACTGTCAGTTTTGATCGCGCCTGAACGGCCCGCCGTCGCACGGGCTCTTGCTTCGGCCTGGGTTTGCGCTTTTTTTCCAACGTATAAGCTCTTTATTCGGCTGGTGATTCCGTGACTGCATTGTAACTGCACCGGCGCCCTGTTGCTTTTTTGGCGTAAATATAAATATGATTATTTATCAGATTTATGAAAATCACCAGGATTGGAGGCAGGGCGTGTCGAACATCGCAGTGATCACCGGGGGCGCCGGCGGCATTGGTTTGTCGCTGGCCGCCAGACTCAGGCAGCGGGGCCACGAGTTGGTGCTGGTCGATATCGACGAGTCCCGGCTGGCGCAGGCCGCGGCGCGGCTCGGGCCGGGCACCCGCACCCTTCAGGCCGACCTGGGTTCCAGCCAGGGCCTGTCCCTGGTTGCGGATTTCGTCGGCGCAGACAGCGGGATCGGCCTGCTGGTCAACGGCGCCGGCATCATCCGGCCGGGAACGGTGCTGGAATTGAGCTACGAGGAAATGGAGCGCCACGTCGCGATCAACCTGCTGGCGCCGATGCGCCTGTCGCAGGCCGCGGCCAGGGCGTTTGCCGCGCGCCGCTCCGGCTGCATCCTCAACCTGGTGTCCGCCGCGGGCCTGGTGGCCCTGCCGGGCAGCGCCGCCTACAGCGCCTCGAAGTTCGGCCTGCGCGGCTTTCTCATCGCCTTGAACCAGGAACTGGCCGGTACCGGTGTCAAGGTGCGCGGCGTATTCCCCGGCGCGGTGGACACGCCGATGCTGCGCTATGAGGCGACGCACGGCGGCTCGGTCCTCAACTTCCTCAACAAGGACGTGCTCAGCGCCGACCAGGTGGCCGAAGCCTGCCTGCGCGCGATCGACGGCAAGCGCCTCGAGACGCACCTGCCGGTGGGGGACAGCATCTCGGCGCGCATCCTCTGCGCCCTGCCGGGGCTGATGCCCAGGGTGCTGCCGTATTTCCGGAAACAGGGAGAGGCCGGCCTGCAGCGCTTTCTCAAATCGCGGGGCTTGAGCACCGCCCTGCCGGGTCCCCCTTCCCGCTGAGTCCCCGCTGACCCCTTGCCGCGACGCCTCGTCGCGCCGCCGATCTGATTGGAGAGCATTCGATGGACGAGTCATTGCGCGCCACTGCCCGCAAGTTCGAGACGGGCCAGCGCCGCCAGGCGCTGAGCACGCGGCGCATCATCTTCCTGGTGGTGGCGGCGGCCGCGCCGCTGGCGGCGATGATCGGCAACCTGCCGATCGCGCTCGGCCGCGGCAACGGCGCCGGTACGCCGGCGAGTTTCCTGTTCGCCGGCCTGGTGCTGCTGCTGTTCGCCGTCGGCTATGCAGCGATGGGCCGCAGGGTGGTCAACACCGGCGCGTTCTACACCTTCGTCGCCCAGGGCCTGGGCAAGCCGGCCGGCGTCGGCGCCGCCTTCATCGCGATGCCCGCCTATGTCAGCTTCACCTTCGGCATGGCGGCGTTCTTCGGCTACTTCGCCGACGTCATGCTCTCCTCCCTGGGGATCCATCACTCCTGGCTGATCTACACGGCGGCCGGGGTCGTCGCCATCGCCTTCCTCGGCTACCGCTCGGTCGACCTGTCGTCGAGGATCCTTGGCGCGCTGATGATCGCGGAGATCGCCGTCCTGGCGGTGTTCGACTTCGGCGTTCTGATCGCGCGAGGCGCCGGGGCGCTCCCGCTGCAATCCTTCAGTCCGGCAGTGGCGCTGGGGCCGGGACTGGGCGTGTCGCTGATGTTCGCCTTCACCTCCTTCATCGGTTTCGAGTCGGCGGCGCTGTACGGCGAGGAGGCGGAAGACCCGCGGCGCAGCATACCCGCCGCCACCTACGCGGCGGTGCTGCTGATCGGTGGCTTCTACCTGCTCACCGCCTGGATCACGGTCGGCGCCATCCCTTCCGGGCAGGTGGCCGCGCAGGCCGGTGCCGATGGTGGCCTGCTGATGTTCAAGCTGTTCAGCCGCTACTGCGGCGACACCATGGCCGCGGTCTCGGCCGCGCTGGTCTGCACCTCGATCCTGGCCTCCTACCTGGCCATCCACAACGCGGCGACACGCTACATCTTCGCGCTGAGCCGCGAGAAACTGCTGCCCGCCTACCTGGGGCGCTTCCATCCGGCGCGCTACGCGCCGTCCAACGCCAGCGTCACGGTCAGCGGCCTCACGGCCCTCTGCATCCTCGCCATCGGCGCCACCGACCTGGACCCCTACAAGGCCGGCGTGCCGGTGCTGATCGGCTTCGGCACGCTCGGCATTATCGTGCTGCAAGGCCTGGCGGCGCTGGCCATCCTGGTCTACTTCCTGCGCCGCCGTGCCCAGGCCAGCGCCTGGACGCTGGCCGCGTCCGCGCTCGGCGCGCTGGGGCTGTGTATCGCTTCGGTGCTGGTCACGCGCAACTTCAACCTGCTGACCACCAGCGAGGCGGAGGCGGTCGGCTGGCTGCCGCTGCTCTATCCGCTGGCCGTCGGGGTCGGCCTGGCGGTGGCGGCCTGGATGCGACGCTACCGGCCCAAGGCCTATGCCACCCTCGCGCAGAGCCAGCTGCGCGCGGATAGCGGCCGCACTCTGCCGGCGCCGGTGCGGTACGAGGGGCGCTATTGCATCGTCGGCGCCGGCCCCTGCGGCCTGCTGGCGGCCCGCGCCTTCAGGCTGGCCGGCATTCCCTACGACCAGTTCGAGCGTCACACCGACGTCGGCGGTATCTGGGACATCGACAATCCGGGCTCGTCGATGTACGAGTCGGCGCATTTCATTTCCTCGAAGTACACCTCCGGCTTTCTCGGCTTCCCGATGCCGCAGCACTACCCGGACTACCCGAACTACCGGCAGATCCACGACTACATCCGCGCCTTTGCCGACGCCTTCGAGCTGCGCTCCGGCATCCGCTTCGGGGTCGGAGTGCAGTCCGCCGTGCCGCTGGGCAAGGACGCTGCGGACGGCTGGCAGGTCAGGCTTTCCAGCGGCGAGACCCGCATCTACAAGGGCCTGGTCTGCGCCAACGGCGTCACCTGGCATCCGAACATGCCGAGTTATCCGGGCCTCGATCAGTTCCGCGGCGAGGTGATGCACACGGTGGCGTACCGCAGTCCGGAGTCGATGAAGGGGCGCAAGGTGCTGATCGTCGGCGCCGGCAACTCGGGCGTGGACATCGCCTGCGACGCGGCGCGCCACGCGGCTTCGGCCACCATCAGCCTGCGGCGCGGCTACCACTTCGTCCCCAAGCACATCTTCGGCGTGCCCACCGATGTGTTCCTCGGCGGCGGGGTGTACCCGCCCAAGGGCGTAGTGATCCCGGACGACCCGAGCCGGATGATGGCGGCCCTGGTCGGCGATCTCACCCGCTACGGCCTGCCGCAGCCCGACCACAAGGTGTTGGAGTCCCACCCGATCATGAACTCGCAGATCCTGCACTGCCTGGCGCATGGCGACCTGCGGGCCAAGGGCGAGATCAAGGCGTTCAAGCGGGATGGCGTGGTGTTCGCCGACGGCTCCGAGGAGAGCGTCGACCTGGTGCTGTTCGCCACCGGCTACGAGTACCGCATCCCGTACCTGGACGAGAACCTCTTCACCTGGAAGCAGGGTCATCCGGAGCTCTACCTCAACATCTTCCACCGCCGGCTCAAGGGCCTGGCCGTGGTCGGATTCGTCGAATTCGCCAGCGCCGGCTACCAGCGCTTCGACGAGATGGCGCAGATGGCGGCCATGGATGCGTACATCGAGCAGTCCGGCGCGGGGCGGGAAGAGTGGCGGGCGATGAAGGCCGACGACCGCCCGAACCTGCGCGGTGGCGCCCGATACATCGATTCGCCGAGGCACGCCAACTATGTCGAGGTCGGCACCTATCGGCGGCTGCTGTCCGAAATCCGCGAGAGATTCGCCTGGCCGGACCCCGATCCGAGCCTGTATGAACGGCTGCGGCAACGCCCGCAACAGCCGGCCGGGATTCCCCGCGATGGCGCGATGGGGCGTCGCGCCGCCTAGCCGGCCAAGCCCGCCGGCTTGCGGACAACGCGGAGGTTTCGACGTGGCATGCACGAAGACTGGTGGTGCGCAACAGCCGTCACGCGGCGCAGCGGGGGCGCCTGCCGATCACTTGGAGATCCTGCGGCTCAGCCAGTCGTTGATCATCCATCGTCTCGGCCAGCGCTCAAACTCGATCAAGCAGGTGGCCCAGGCGGTGGGGCTGTCGGAGCGCACTTTGCAGCGGCGCCTGAACCGGTGCGGATGGGTGTTCGCCGACCTGGTTGAAGCGGTGCGCAGGAGCCATGCGGAAACCCTGTTGAAGGATGGCGTGACGCCCCTCGCCGACGTGGCGCTGAGCCTGGGCTATTCCGAGCAGTCGGCATTCAGCCGCGCGTTCAAGCGCTGGACCCGCCTGACCCCGAATGCCTACCGGAAGCAGCGGCTGGGCGAAGGAAACCGCAACTGCGGCCGACGGCTCGATCAGCGCTGGACCGCTTAGGCTTTTTGGCCGCGTTGCGTGTCGGCGGTTTCGACCCCGTCCCCGGCCGCCATTTAAATCAATGGCTTGGCCAAGTCCTGAATCCCGGCTTCGCGCCAGGACTGGAAGCGGCTGACCATTCCTTCCCGACCCCCTCCCTTCGCTGCTGGCGGTGGAACGCCATCACGCCCATGGCTCTATGTCGGTGTTGACGCAAAAACTCCACGAAAGCGTCATGTCCGCCGCCTAGCATCCCCCGCGGGTCGTCCAGCGCACCCCCGGTTTTGTGCGCGCCGGCCCGTATCGAGTCAGGGGAACTCCTTAGTAATGCATCGTCTCTGCGCCCGTTTGAATAAAAACGCGGCAATGGCGCTCTGTCTTTGCGTCACGGCGCTGGCCGGCTGGCCCGGCGCGCGAGCCCGTGCCGATGATGCCCCGCCCACGGCGACGGCGGCGCGCACCACGACCATCGCGCATCCGAGTTCGCTCGACATCATGGAGTTCTACGTCGAGGGCAATTCCGTGCTCGACGAGACCGTCATCGACGATGCGGTGGAGCCCTTCCTCGGTCCGCAGCGTACCCCGGACGATGTCGACAAGGCGCGCGCTGCGCTGGAGAGCGCCTACCGCGACCGTGGCTACAAGACCGTGTCGGTGACGATCCCGCGCCAGAACGTCAAGGACGGCGTGGTCCATCTGCAGGTGGTCGAAGGTCGTATCGAGCACCTCGACGTGGTCAATTCGCATTACCACTCGATCGACGCGATCAAGCAGCAGGCGCCGTCGGTGGCCGAAGGCCAGGTGCCGAACTTCAACGAGCTGCAAAGCGATCTGGTCGCGCTGAACCAGCAGCAGGACCAGCGCGTGACGCCGAGCCTCAAGGCCGGCAGCACGCCGGGCACCGTCGACCTCGACCTGGTGGTGGACGACCAGCTGCCCCTGCACGGCTCGGTGGAACTGAACAACCGCAAGAGCCAGGGCACCCACGAGCTGCGCACCACCGGCACGGTGTCCTACGACAATCTGTGGCAGGCCGGCCACAGCCTGACCGTTTCCTACCAGACCGCGCCGCAGAACCAGAGCGAGGCGCGCGTGCTGTTCGCCTCCTACCTGATCCGCAACGGCGCCAGCCCGCTCAGCATCCTGCTCAACGCGCTCAAGTCCGACAGCAACGTCGCCACCGTCGGCGACATCGACGTGGTCGGCAAGGGCCAGTCCGGCGGCATCCGCGGCATCCTGCAGCTGGACGGCACCCAGCATTACTCGCCGCTGCTGACATTCGGCGTGGATTACAAGCATTTCCGTTCGATCACCGCCCTGGGCTCCCAGCCGGCGACCGACACGCCGGTCGAGTACTGGCCGTTCACCATCGACTATTCCGGCGTCTACCGCGGCGCCGATTCCACCACCCAGGGCGACCTGAGCGTGGTGTTCGCGCCGCGCGGCCTGGGCAGCAGCAGCCCCGTGCTGGATCAGAGCCGCTTCACCAGCGGTTACCACCAGCAGTTGTTCTACTTCCGGCAGACTTTTTCGCACACTCGCGATCTGCCGCACGGCCTGCAGTTCTTCGGCCGCTGGTCCTCGCAGCTGGCCGATGGGCCGCTCATCTCCAACGAGCAGTTCAACGCCGGCGGCCTGGATTCGGTGCGCGGCTATCTCGAGGCGGAAGTGCTCGGCGACTACGGCTTCGACGGCAGCCTGGAACTGCGCAGCCACAGCTGGGTCGCGCCGCCGCTGGAACAGCTGCAACTCTTCGCCTTCGTCGATGGCGCGCGGCTGGCGTTGCACGATCCGCTGCCGGGCCAGCTGTCGCGCTTCAGCCTGGCCAGCCTGGGCGCGGGTGCCAACCTCAAGCTCTATTCCTACCTCAACGCCAACCTGGTGTGGGCCGATCCGATGATCGCCGCCTCCGCCACCCATGCCTGGGACAGCCGCGTGCTGTTCCGTCTGTGGACCTCGTTCTAGCCGGTGCCAAAAACATGGAAGCAAGTCCGATGCGCAACAAAGCCGAAGCAAAGACGCCGCGCCTGGGGATGCTGATGCGCTCCGCCCTGGTCGTTCTGGCCTTCGCCCTGGCCGCTCCGGCTCCGGCCCAGGCCTGGTGGAACCACGACTGGTCCTACCGCAAGCAGATCACCGTCGAAACCGGCGCCAAGGGCCTGCCGGTGAAGAGCGAGTTGAGCGACGTGCCGGTGCTGGTGCGGCTGCACGAAGGCGTGTTCAACTTTGCCGAAGCCAACCCCGACGGCACCGACATCCGCTTCGTCGCCGGCGACGACAAGACGCCGCTGAAGTTCCACGTCGAGAAGTTCGACGCGGTGTTCAACCTGGCCTTCATCTGGGTGCAGGTGCCCAAGCTCGCGCCCGGCGCCTCGACCATGCTGTGGATGTACTACGGCAATGCCAAGGCCGTCGCCGAAAGCGATCCACGCGAGACCTACGACGCCAGCCAGACGCTGATCTATCACTTCGGCGAGCGCGGCAAGCCGGCGTTGGATTCCAGCTCCTACCAGAACAACTCCGTCTCGAGCTTTTCGATCGAGGAGAGCGGCCTGATCGGCAACGCCGCCAAGTTCGATGGCAGCGCCACACTAGCGTTGCCGGCCTCGCCTTCGCTGGCGATCCCGGCCGGTGGCGCGCTGACCTGGTCGGCGTGGATCAAGCCGGCCGCGCCGAACAGCGACGGCGTGCTCTACGCTCAGCATGACGGCCGCCGCGGCCTGGTCATCGCCCTGGCCAAGGGCGCGCCGGTCGTTACCGTGCTCGACGACTCCGGTGCCGCCCATCCGTCCGCGGCCGCGCCGGCGCTGGACATCAAGAACTGGCATCACCTGGCCGTAGTCGCCGCCGCCTCGCAGCTCACCCTGTACGTCGACGGCCAGCCCGGCCCGGTGCTCGCCGCTGCGCTGCCGGCGCTGAACGCCGCCGCCACCGTGGGCGGCGAGGGCGGTCAGGCCGGCGTGCCGGTCAGTGGCGGCTTCAAGGGCGAGCTCGACGAGCTGGAGATCTCCAAGGTCGCACGCGACGCCGGCCTGGTGCAGCTCGTCGCCGCCAACCAGGGCGCCGACGATAAGCTGGTGCAGTTCGGCGGCGACGAGGGCCTGTCGACCTGGAGCTCGGGCTACTTCGCCATCATCGTCAAGTCGGTCACGCTCGATGCCTGGGTGGTGATCGGCATCCTGCTGGTGATGGCGGCGATCTCCTGGGTGGTGATGTATACCAAGGGTGCTTACGCCGGCCGCGTGCGCCGCGCCAACGACCTGTTCACCGAGCAGTTCAAGTCGCTGCGCCGCGACCTCACCAACCTCGAAAGCGGCCGCGCCATGGACGAGCAGCAGCGGCGCCGCATGCAGGATTCCTCGCTGTACCGCATGTACGAGGTCGGCGCCGCGGAGATCCGCCACCGCTTCGAGATCCAGGGCCAGTCCAGCGCGCTGTCGGCCGAGTCGATCGAGGCGATCCGCGCCTCGGTCGACGCCACCTCGGTGCGCGAGAATCAGCGCCTGAGCAAGGGCATGGTACTGCTGACCATCGCCATCTCCGGCGGGCCGTTCCTCGGCCTGCTCGGCACCGTGGTCGGCG